>CANIEM010000004.1 GCA_947466515.1 Verrucomicrobia subdivision 6 bacterium
CAGCGCCGGGTGGCCGAAGGCTACGACTTGAGAATCGCAGATATGACGAGCAAGCGTCGTCCGGCTCACATCGCCCTCCCACGAATGGTTGCGATGTATCTCAGTCGCAAAATGACTGGGAAGAGCCTGCAAGAAATCGGCGAATCCTTCGGGGGTCGCGATCACGGGACCGTCCTGCATGCGTGCAAGACGATCACCTCCAAGATGCAGGGCGATGACCGTCTTCACCAAATGGTGGGTCTACTTACCCACAAGCTCGAAGAGCCTGCCGATCGCTAACGACACCGCTTCTTCCCCTTCGCCTTGGTTTAAACCATTTTCGCGTGGCTTGACGCGCTCTGCCGTGCTCTCGGCCTCTTTTTATCAATGCAAACCTGTGCGCCGCTCAAACCAACGATATCGCGTCCGATCTTTTTTTCGGCGCTTACTGGAAACTTTTTCCGAGTTATTCCTGTGGAAATCTCGGGTTCACCCCATCTTGCTCACCAGTACAGAGGGAGATTCGTTTGTCTTGTGAATAGGGGCATAACCAATACGGAATCCTTGTGAAAAGGAGTTCTCCAAATCAACAAGCGCATTTAAAACACTTTTTATTCTTAGCTTATTCTTGGCACAAGGCTCTCGTCTGCTGTGTCTTAGGCAAAAATGCGTGACTTATCCACTCGCTTATGATTATGGTTGTATTGAATCTATATCTATCTATCCCAAACTTCTGACTCACGAACCTTTATGAAACTCATCCTCCAAAAGCAAAAATTCCTTGGCGCGCTAGCCGCAGTCCAAAACGTCGTAGGCACCCGAACACCAATCGGCATCTTGAATAACCTCTTGCTCAAGGCAGATAAAAACCAGCTGATGATCTCGGCCACCGATTTGGACATCGGCATTCGGACGGCTTGTGAAGCAGGCGTTGAAAAAGAGGGGGCAGTTACGCTCCCTGCCAAAAGGCTTTTCAGTATTATCCGAGAGCTACCCTCAGAAGAGCTTACTCTGGATGTAGACGGAAAACTTGGTGCAACCATGCGGTGTGGCTCGGCCTTCTTTAAGATCATGGGTATGCCCTCGGATGAATTCCCCGCTATTCCTGAGTTCCCCTCAAAGGGCGGAGAAAAAAACCCGATTTACAAGATAGAGCAAAAGGGGCTGAAGGAGCTGATGAAGCGGGTTTCCTACGCGATGTCGGCCGACGAGAAGCGGTATGTACTTAATGGCCTGCTCATCTGTTTGAAAGAGGGGAAGCTAACGGTGGTCGCGACCGACGGGCGGCGACTCGCCTTGGCGGATCAGGAGCTCGATTTTCCGAAATCAGGCGAACGGGAGTTCATTCTGCCTGCCAAGGCGGTGCACGAGCTACAGAGGCTTCTGGGGGACAAGGATGACGTCTCCTTTGCCATTCTAGAAAATCAGATACTCTTTTCTTTCGGGCACACCGTGATCGCGGCCAAAATGGTTGAGGGTAATTATCCTAACTATCGGCAAGTCATCCCCGCCGAAGCAAAAGAGCGGGTTACTTTAGAGCGGGAGTTGTTTCTTAACTCCGTTCGGCGGGTGGCCTTGCTCTCAAGTGAGAAGACCAACTCGGTGAAGCTGACCTTTGGCAAACACAACTTGGAAATTGCGGCGAATACCCCCGATGTGGGCGAGGCCCATGAGTCGATTCCCGTTCAGTATAAGGGAAAAGAGTTTACCATGGCCTTTAATCCGGAGTTTTTGGCGGATCCGCTGAAAAACATTGATAGCGACACAATTCATTTTGATTTTATCGATGAGCTCAGCCCTGGAGTCATCCGCTACAACAAACCCTTTCTCTACGTGATCATGCCGATGCGGACCGCCTGAGCCGAGCGGCGTGCTTCGCCGACTCCGCCTTACTTCGGTACGCTGTCACACAGCTCTTGATTTAGAAAACCTCGGATCGCGCGTTTTACTCGCGGGAGCTAACGGACTGGGCAAAACCACCATTTTGGAATCGGTCTCGGTTCTCGCCCGTTTGCGATCCTTCCGCACGCGCGCTTTGCGGGACTTGACCCAACATGGAGCGGAAGGTTGGCGAATCGAAGGCTCGTGGGCGGATGAGGCCGGGCCAGTTCGTCTGGGGGTAATTTTTCGGGGCGCGGGGCGAGAGTTGGAGTTGGACGGTAGAGCTGGGGTAACGACCGATGAGTTTTGGGGGAGAGCCCTAACGGTTGTAGCTCATGGGGGAGATTCGGTTGTTCTTGAGGGGGGCTCCGCCGAACGGAGAGCAGGATTTGATCTTTTGTTAAGCGAGATTGAGCCAAACCGACTCCCCGAATTCCGGCGATTGAGGGAAATCACTCGCCAAAGATCGGCGCTCCTCCGCCGTCCCCAGGCTTCGCGGGAGGAGTGGGAGGCGTGGACAACCACTCTTGCGGAGCTGGCAGCGAGTATCCGCCCAGGACGTCAGGCTTTGGCACGCGCCTTTTTGCCTCACCTCGAAAAAGCTCATCGAGAGCTGACGGCCGGAGCGGAGAAACTGAGGGTGTCCTATCAGCCCGATGATCCAATTCCTTTGAGTGGGGCTGAAAGAGATCGGCTCTGGGATCAGGAGAGGGAGCGAGGCCTCAACTGCACGGGGCCGCAGCGGGACGATTGGGATTTTAGTTTAGGAGGACGGAGTTTGTCGCGGTTTGGGTCGGAGGGGCAGCGGCGTTCGGCGAGCTTGGCGGTGCGAATCGCCGAGCTGGAGCTGATTCGTGAAGTGAGGCGACGCACCCCAGTTTTGTTAGTGGATGATGCCCTAAAAGAGCTGGACGAAACTCGGCGGGAAGCGTTTTGGAGAATTGTGCCAAAGGAATGTCAGGTCTTGTACGCATCAGCGCATGATCGCCCCCCACAGGGGAGCGATTCGTGGGTTATTCTCGAGATCTCCCCCGGTTCGGGTCGAACGAAATAAGGGGAGGTCTTGCCAAGGGCGTAGCAAACCCGATACGATTTGCGCCCGTTTGATTCACCTAAAGAAAAAAGAAGGAGACGAGTTATGGCCACTGAAGTAGGACCGGTTCAAGCAGTTGAGGCACCGCCTCTTTGCCCGCTGAAGATTCCCAACCGCTTAGCGCCGACCCCGTCGCAAGGGCCGAAATATCCCGCTCACGTAAAAAATGCAGCAGGCAATCAGGTTACTCTGGCTGATCCGGTGATGACGCGGGCGCTGATCGCGTTGATGGATACTCATGCGGTGATTGGCGGAGCGGCCTGTCACTGGGGCGGCCCTGCAGCTTTGGCCGAGATCATGTCCGCGATTCATGGGCTGATGTTTGTGGAAAAAGGACGGCCGTGGCACGAAGCGTACAACTTTGTCAACGATGCGGGCCACACCGAAAATGGGGTTTACGCTTTGCGAGCTCAGTACGGATTTGATGGGATGACTTTCAACGACCTTAAAAAATTCCGCTCGATCGAGAGCAAGCTAACTGGGCACGGGGAAAGCCATTTGAATCCCGAGGGAGTTTTTATCAGTAATGGGCCTCTTGGCTCGGGAATCCCCGTGGCTCAAGGACTGGCTTTGGGGGATAAGCTGGCCCAACGGGATCGGTTAACTTTTTGTGTGATATCGGACGGGGCCTGCATGGAGGGGGAAGCAAAGGAGGCTTTTGCCGCCATTCCTGGCTTGGCGAGCCGCAATGAAATCAACCCCTTCGTTCTGATTGTTTCCGACAACGACACGAAACTTTCGGGTCGAATCTCCGTCGATAGCTACACCATGGAACCAACCTTTGCTGGATTGGCTACGCTCGGGTGGAACGTTCGCCATGTGAAGGAGGGACAGAACCTTCAGGTTGTCTATCAGGCGGTGGAGCAGGCGGTGGCAGAGGCCAAAGGGGATCCGCGTCGCCCTGTTTGCCTCTGGGTTAAAACCGTCAAGGGATACGGGGTGAAGGCAACGGTGGAAAGTTCTTCGGGCGGGCATGGATTCCCGCTGAAAGACGGGGAAAAAATCATTCCCTTTGTTGACGAAATTACGGGAGGAGAGACCCCGCCTGATTTGAAGAAATGGGCGGAATCTCTGCGTCGGGGCTGGGAAGAAAAGCAGGCGGTCAAGAAAGCAGGATCGAGTACGATAAAAAAAGAAAAAGTACAGGCGGGTTTCGCGCGGGCGGCAATCAAGGCGGCCCAGGCTGGGTTGCCCGTGGTTTCGATCAGTGCGGATTTGCCGGGATCGACCGGGATGGCCGCATTTCAGAAAGCGGTGCCGGGTCGCTCCTTCGACATCGGAGTGGCGGAAGCCAATATGATCAGCACTTGCACGGGCTTGGCAAAAGCAGGGTTTCTCCCCGTCGCTGACACTTTTACTCAGTTTGGAGTGACCAAAGGAAACCTGCCTCTGGTTATGGCCGCGCTCTCCCAAGGGCCGATCGTGACGGCGTTTACCCACGCGGGATTTCAGGATGCGGCTGACGGCGCGTCCCATGAAGCCACAACCTATTTTGCCGCGGTTAGTGCGATTCCGCATACTTTAGCGATTGCGGTGAGTTGCTCCAATCAAGCGGAGGCCTTAATGCTCGCCGCCTTTCAGAGAATCGCGAAGGACGTGCAGGCAGGAAAAAACGGAGAAAGTGCGCTCTTCTTTGCTGGGCGAGAAGATTTTCCCGCACAAGTGGGAGAGAGACCCGCAGGCTATCCTTGGGGCAAGGCTACGGTTCTACGGCAGGGCAAGGATGTGGTCTTGGTGGCTTGCGGTCCGATGGTGCCTCTAGCTCTAGAAGCGGCCGAGAGCTTGGAGAAGGCAGGAATTCATGCTGCGGTCATCGACAATCCGTTTGTCAATCGGCCCGATCTTGAGACGATCGGCGCAGCGGTGCAGAGTGCAGGAGGCAAAGTGGTCACAGTGGAGGATCACCAGATCATTGGAGGAATGGGGGCAATGCTTCTTCACGCGTTGATCTTGGCTGGGGTTAGTTGCCGGGCCGCTTCCATCGGTATGCGAGGCGAGTTTGGTCGCTCGGCTTATAGTGCGGGGGAGTTGTATGATCACTTTGGGATGGGCCCAAAAGATATCGCCGCGGCGGCGCAGAAGTTGTGCGCTTGATCCAAAGCCGAGAAGTACGGCTATTCGTTTCTCTCCTGGTTCTTTGGGCGATCGAGTTGCGGGCAGAGCCAACCTTTTTGCTTTTTGATTCTGGCAAGCCTGAGGCTCCGCCTGAAATGGTGTTGGGCGAATGGGAAACAGCCAAAGAGGGAATGATGGTTCTTCGTGAAAAAAGTGGGCCTGCACGAGAGGTAGCGGAATCACGCATTTTAGCGCGCCTACCTGGCTCCCCTCGGGTCGATGAAATCGTGACTCGGGAAATGGCGGTGGCCGCAATTCGCGCACTTCTGGAGGCGAAGGCAAAAGCACCCGCTTTGGACAAAGTTCTGCAAGATGAGGTGGAAAAATGGAAAGAACGACTTGATAAAATACCCAGTGAGGAGGATCCCGAGGCGTTGGCCAAGGCCGAAGCGGCCTATGCGGAAGCATTAGCTCTGGCTATGCCCAAGCCCTACGACGCGGGGGTTGCCTATTCTGCGGAAAAAGTGGACGAACAGATTGCGGCGCTCGAGGCCCTGAAGAATCAGTTTGTGGGGCGAGCGGATGAGGTAAATCTTCTGGCGAGCCCGTGGAATATAGAAAAAACCGAACTTGCCGCAGGAAAAAAGAAGTTTGAGGGGCGCTGGCTCAATCCAACCGAGTGGGAGCAGGAAAAAGGGGATCGAGAAAAAGCGGCTCGCGCGGTTTTTCTGCAGAAATTCCAACTCCCTTTGGTTTCGGCGGTTCTTCTGGGCCAAACTCTCTTGTTGGGATCATTCGCTGGGGCGGTGCTGGCGGCCCTTCTGGGCGTGAGCTTTTTCTTTCATGGAATGATTGAGCTCTGTCGGTATCGGGCATGGTGGAAGGGAACGGCATGGACGATTGCAGGAATTGTGGCGATAGGACTTTTGGGTCGGGCCACAGGACTTCTTTTGGCGACTCCCGAACCCCTACAGATTGGACAGGCGCAAAGCGCAGAGGGATTGGAAGAGCTAATGTGGAAAACGGCTGGGCAAAAATTACCGATGCAGGGGGAAACCCGTTTAGGGGATGGGGAGTTGAATGCGTGGTGGCATCAGCGCTTACGCTTTACCCCTCTGGCGGTGACGGAAATCGCGGTGGTCAGTGTGGATTCCTGGCAAATCGAATTTTTAAGCGGGGGCTTGAGGCTGGATCGTGTGGGCCATCTTCTGGGGCGCGCCCTCACCCTGCGACATGAACTTACCTTAACCCGATCGGAGAAGGGGGATGATGTTTATCGAATTGAAGCCACGCTGGGGAAGTTGCCCCTGCCTCCATCCCTTGCCCTCTGGTCGTGGGAGGCCTGGATCGAGGACGTGTCGAAAATTGTCCACGTCTTTCCAGGGGCGGAGGGGCAGGGAGCGGAACGATTTGAAAAAGGGGCGGTTGTCGTGACAAAAAAATAAGGCCGAGAAAGCTCATTTTAAAAGGCCTCCGCGGTAGTTGAGTTTTGGAAAAGCTTAGGGAAGATAGGATAAAGGAGGATTTGTGTTTATGGCAAAAGGACAAGAATGGGCCACCCGTATTCGGGAAGAAGTGCAAAAATCAATCATTGGGCAGGACGAAGTCATCGAGAGGCTTTTGGTAGCCCTCCTGGCCAACGGGCACGTGCTACTCGAGGGGTTGCCAGGGTTAGCGAAAACACTTCTGATCAAAAGTCTTGGGGCGGCGATGGGATTGGAGTTCGAACGAATTCAGTTTACGCCCGATCTTCTGCCAAGTGACGTGGTCGGCACGATGGTTTTTCAGCCCAAGGAAGGAACCTTTCGCGTTCATCAAGGACCGGTTTTCGCCAACCTAGTTTTGGCGGACGAAATTAATCGGGCTCCAGCTAAAGTTCAGAGTGCCCTGCTGGAGGCGATGCAGGAACGGCAGGTGACAATCGGAGGACAAACCCATCTTCTTCCCAAGCCTTTTCTGGTCATGGCGACGCAGAATCCGCTCGAGCAAGAGGGGACCTACCCGCTGCCTGAAGCCCAGACTGACCGTTTTCTTTTTAAGCTTCTGGTGGACTACCCATCCGAGCACGAAGAGAGAAAAATGATGGAGAGATGGGGACAACTGAGCATGCAACCAAAGTTGTCGGCGGTTTCTTCAGGAGAAGAGCTTCTTTCGCTCAGGGCGAAGGTGGATGAGGTGCATTTGAGCGCTCCACTGCAGGCCTACATGTTGGCCCTTGTTCGTGCGACCCGGGAAGCAGCGGCCAACCATAACGGGGCAGCGGGAAGTGCCGCGAAAGTTCTTTCTTATGGGGCGAGCCCACGGGCTTCCCTCGCGCTGGTGCAAGCGAGTCGGGCGCTTGCTTGGCTCCATGGAATGGATCACGCCACACCAGAAGTGGTTCAAGAAATCTTCCTCGATTCCTTGCGGCACCGAGTGGGACTAACTTATGAAGCCGAGGCGGAGGAAACCTCTACTGACGAAATCCTGCAGGGCGTTCTCGCGCGGGTACCCGTGCCGACAGGGGCGTAAGGAGGAGAAAAGGAGCTGACGAAGATGAGCACGGCAGTTGCGCCTGGAGAGGTCGCTCGCAAAGCCCCGCTGGCTCTATTGCGAAAACTAGAGTGGCGCGTGCGCATGGCAGCGGACTCTTTTTTGGGCGGGGAATATCGCTCCGCCTTTCGCGGGCGAGGAAGAGAGTTCGATCAGGTGGTGAAATACGAGTTTGGGGACGATGTGCGGGACGTGGATTGGAATGTTTCCGCGAGACTGGGCGAACTCTATCGAAAAAAGTTTATTGAGGAGAGGGAGCTAACCATCGTTTTGTTAATGGAAGACACCCCAGCACTGCAGTTCGGTTCGGGCACACGAACGAAACGCGAGGCGCTACTCGAATTGGCGGGGCTTTTTGCACTGACCGCCGCGGGCAATCGAGATCGAGTGGGATTTTGGCACGCCACCCCCGCTGGGCATCAGGTTCGGCAACCCGTCAGGGGGAGGGTCAATATTGTCAGGACAGCGGCGACACTATTAGGAACACCGATTCCCAAGCTGGAGGACGGTATGGAGGCCTCGCTGGATTGGAAACTTTTCTTCCACGCGTTTCCCAAGCACAGCGTGGTTTTGTGGTTGGGAGATTTTCCTCCTCGGGCGGTGGGTCCAGGGTGGGCGGCGCTGAGAAAAAGGTACGAGATGATCGGGGTGCGGGTGGATGATCCTTGGGACATCCATTTGCCGTCCTTAGGCATTCTGCCAGCGGTGGATCCAGAGTCGGGCGAAGTGCTGGCTTTTGATATGGGAACGCGCGAAAGCCAAGGGAGGCATGCCGCTTGGGTGGCAGAGCGAGAGGCGGCCTGGCAAGAGTGGTTCCCCAGCCCAACTCAGAGATTAACCGCAAGCACGGAGGGAGATCTTCTCGATCCGTTGGTGACTTTCTTTCGTCGCAGAATGAGGGGAGCAAGAAAATGAGTCCCGCTCTTTTGCCTGGGGGTTGGACTTTAGCGGACCCTCTGTGGCTATTGGCACTGCTCTTAATCCCTCTTGCCGTTTGGTGGAGGGGACGACGAGCGAGGCCGGTGTTGGTTATTCCGCGAGTGGCCAGATGGGCGGGAGCTCCTGCTGTGTCGCTAGGGAGGCTTCCCTCGATTTTGGCGGGCGTAGGATTGGGGTTGCTGGTCGTGGCGCTGGCTCGACCCCAGCAATTGGAAGAAAAAAAACAAATTCGGCAAAAAGGGTACGACATTATGTTGGCGATCGATCTTTCGCCGAGCATGTTGGCGGAGGATTACGAAGGGCCTAAAGGCAGAATGAATCGGCTCGAAGCCATTCAACCGATTATTGAGGCCTTTATATCGAAGCGGCCGACCGATCGGATTGGGGTGGTGATTTACGGGGGTCGGGCCTACACCTTGGCCCCGCTGACTTTTGATCACGAATGGCTGGCGAGACAGATTCAGCGACTGCGGGTGGGCTTGGTGGAGGATGCCACGGCGGTAGGGGATGGTTTGGGGTTGGCGGTTTCAAGGTTGGAGCAAACCGAAAAAGAGAAAGATGGGCAAAGAAAGGGAGCCTTCATCATTCTTCTGACCGACGGGTCGAACAACAGTGGGGTACTTGCCCCCATGCAAGCGGCGGAGTTGGCTCGGGCGAAGGGGATTCCTGTTTACACCATTGGGGCGGGGCAGCAGGGGGTAGTTCCAATGCCCGTGATCGACAACGCGGGACGGAAGTTGGGCTATCGGCAGGTGATTTCGGATCTGGATGAAGAGACTTTGCAGCGGATCTCTGAGTTAACTGGAGGAAAGTTCTTTCGGGCGATGGACACCGGAACCGCCCAAGCCGCATTTGCGGCGATCGATAAAAAACAGCAGATCGAGTTTAGTGCGAAATCACAACTTCATGCGCACGAGTGGTACGTGGTCTGGGCGACGCCAGGAGCGCTAGCGTTTCTTGGGGGTCTGGCTCTCGCGCGGCCCGGAAGGTGGGGGAGGACGGCATGAACCATTTGTTTGGAGTGAACTGGGAGTACCCATGGGTTTTGTTGGCCGTGCCAATTCTGCCCTTTGTAGCTTGGGCTCTTTTTAGAGGAAAGTTGGGGCGATCGGCTCCGCTCTCCTTGCCGAAAATTATGAGACGATGGGCTGGGGTTCGAGCGGTGGTGGATCGACCTGGTGCAGCTCGAGGACCAAGAGGAACTTGGTTGGGGGCTGGGCTGATGCTGGTGGCGGTTGCTTTGGCTCGGCCTCAGTTGGGAAACGTCGAGGAAACAGTTTTCGACCAATCTCGGGAGGTCCTCATCGCGTTAGATCTCTCGGCCAGCATGTTGGCAGATGATGTGAAGCCGACCCGATTGGCGCGGGCGAAACTGCTCATCGGAAATCTGTTGGATGAGTTGCAAGGGGAGCGGGTGGGTCTGGCCTGTTTCGCGGGCACCGCCTTTTTACAGGTGCCCTTAAGTGCCGACTACGAGGTGCTTCGGGATATTTTGCCTGGTCTCGATCCCTCTTTTCTTCCGCAAGCCGGGACGGATTTCACGGGGATGTTGAGGGTGGCGGGGGAAGCGTTCGGCCAGAGCACGGCAGCGGATCGCTTTCTTATTGTGCTGAGCGACGGGGAAGCCCATGACCCAGAGTGGCGAGCAGGACTGGAGGAGTTAAAAAAGAAAGGGGTAAAAATTATTTCTTTGGGAGTAGGGACGGCGGCGGGATCCCTTCTTTCTGATCCGCAGGGAGGGGTAATCAAGGATGGGCGGGGAGCGGCGGTTTTGACCCGGCTCGAGCCTGCCACGCTCGAGGAGTTAGCGCGGGAGACAGGCGGAGCTTACCGGGAGGCGGCCAACTGGGTGGACCTGGCCGAGCTGTTGAGCGAGACGGTGCAGCAGGGGAAGACGGGAGACTTTGCCAAAACAAGAGAAGCGCGGCAGGCGGAAAGATTTCAGTGGGCGCTAGCCCCAGGGGTTTTTCTATTAGCCCTGAGCTTGGCCTTCGAGATTCCGACATTACCTGGGCGGCGACGGGTGGCGATGGGTGTGACTACTTCTGGGGAGCCGATTCTGTTGCCTCTGATTAAAAAAACCACAAAACTTGTTTCCACCGAGCCGAGGAAGAAAATACCAGCATGAGAATGCCCTTAATTTTCTTGGCGGTGGCTGGCGTTACCGGAGTTGGCGCTGGGGTTGCGGCGACGAGCCCGATGGGGGGAAGCGAGGGAGCTGATCCCTCGGCAGGATTAAAAACAACCGTGGCGACTCTTTCCGAAAAAAGTAAAAAAGCGGCACCGGAGTATGCCCAAATGGCGAAGGAGACGATCCAACTGGGGTCGAGTCCTGAGGCGGTGCAGAAAATGACTTTGCCGCAGGAGGGAAATCCGGATCCGCAGGCTCCATGGCGGAATATGATTGGAGATGCTTTGGCGGGAGTGGACGAAGGGGAAAAAATAGATGAGAAAGCCGCGGACTGGCCAAAGTTGCGGGAGGAGTTAAAAAACCTTAGACCTCCGCCCCCTCCCGAGCAGAAATCATCTCCGAAGGACAAAAAAAAGGATAAAGAAGAGAAGGACAAAAAATCAGGGAAAGAAAAAGGAAAGCCCGAAAAGAAGAGCGGAAAGGGGGAAAAGTCCCAAGAAAAAGATAAGGGAGGCGAGGAAGGAGACGGGGAGAAGGATAAAGGAGATTCTCAGGGCCCGCCATCGCCTGGCAAGGACGGCAAAGGGGGTGAGGCCAAGGATGGAGATTCTGGGAAGGAGCCCGGACAAGGAGAGCAGGGGGGGCAAAAGCAGGAAAAGGGTAAGGGCCAAGAGAAGGATCCGAATCAGATAAAGGATTACAGCTCAGGCAAGGATCAAGAGGGGCAGATGCGTGAACGTGGTCAGGAGAAGGATATGAAAGGAGTCCAAGACGAGAAAGCAGGCTTTGGCGGAATGGGCCAAGAAAAAGATCAGAAACAGAGGGGTGAACAGAAAAAAGAAGCGGCGGCCAAAGGGGATCCGAAGGAAAAGAAGGAGCAGGCGCCAGCAGGGATGCGCGCGGTTGGGGGTGGATCTGGTAAAAGAGAAATGGGTACGATGGGAGACCCTATGACGCAGGAAACACTTTCGCGATTGGAGCAGGTCCGACAATCGGACAATCCTGCAGCTCTACAGCAGAGACTTCAGCCCAAGGACCAGCGACCATCCCCATCCTCGACGGCTAAACCCTGGTAAAATCGGATGAGAACCTCATTAAAATTATCGGCTCTTCTAGTTCTGACCTCTCCTTGGGCGGGGTGGGGCCAATCGGTTGCTTGGAATGACCCAGGACCAGTTGCGCCAAATGAGCCGACGCAGCTCGAACTGGTGTTTACAGATTGTCAGCCTGCAGGGCCGGTGAATCTTCCCGAGATCAGTGGGCTACAGGTTCTAGGACAACCTGGGCGGGCGCAGAGCTTCTCGATGATTAATTTTCAGACCAGCTCTTCGACGACCTTAAGCTATGCCGTCAGGACGACGGTGGAGGGTAAGGTGGAAATCCCATCACTGGAGATCGCCACGGATAAGGGCAAATTCAAAATTGCCGGAATCACACTCAATTCCACGGGTGCTCCTGCAAATACTCGACGACGATCCCAGCCTAACTCAGGGTTCTTTAATCCCAATTTTATGCCAGGGGCGGGGCAAGCTCCAGCGGCACCGACGGCCCCCCTGCCTGCTGGGGCAGCCCAGGCAGAGGCTTCGGCGGAGCCACGCAATCCGTATGCGGGGGAGATTTTTGATGTGAACTACCGGGTGTTTATTATTGGGAATCGAAGCGGCAGAGTGAAAACAACCCCCCTTTGGGATGTACAGAATTTTAGTGCGGAGGCGTGGGATCGGGGCCAGCAGATCGGGCCGGGAGGCAGCAAAGGGCTCCAATTTCATACTCGAGCGATGATTCCAAAAGCGGGACCTTTTACTTTACCTACCATTCGGCAAAAACTGGATATCGAAACAGGGCAAGTTGGGCGCTCGATCTTTTTCACGTCGCCGACCTCGCAGGAGGTCGAAGTCGCCAGTGAACCAATCTCGTTGCCAGTGGAACCACTACCAGCAGGAGCCCCCGCTGGATTTAAGGGCGCAGTGGGGCAGTTTACGGTGGAGTCCAAGATGATTCCTGAGCAAGTGAACGAAGGGGAGCCGGTGACCTGGACTTTAACTTTGCGCGGGACAGGGAACTGGCCAGCTGGGGTGGAGCTACCTTCGCGGACAGTGCCGACCCAGATTAGAACGATCCAGCCAAAGCTACGGCGAGAGTTTAACGGAATAGAAATATTCACTGGGGCGATTGTGGAAGATCTGGTGATGATTCCTGTTTCAGCGGGAGAGTTCGAACTTCCGTCGGTAAAGTTCGTTTATTTTGATCCGAAGAAAAAAGCCTACGAAACGATCGAAGCCAAACCGCCGAAGATCCTGGTGACGAAAGGAGCATCAGGCCTTTCGATTTCTACGCCGCCAGGAGCGGCCTCGCCTGCTTCCACGCCTGCAGGCAAACAGCCGATGCCGTCAGCGGCGGGTCGTCCGAATCAGCCCTTGCAGTACGGAGCGCCTGCTTTGCCGAGGGATCCGTTGGAAGGGACGGCGGTTGGGTTTTCGCCTGTGGCGGTGGGCTGGCTGAAGCTACTGAGTATTTTACCTTGGATAGTTTTGTTGGGGATCTGGTGGATTTGGGCAAAGCGCCGAGCGATTGTGACTGATCCTGAAAGAAGTCGAAAAGAGTCGTTGGAATTGTGGAAAATATCTGCAGTGGGTGTTGGGGCCTCGTCGGAAGATTATGTTCTACGGGAACGCACTCTACTTGTGTGGCAAAAGGCGGTGGCCGGAACTCTTGGGGTCGAGGGTGCAGCACCTTCATGGGAGGACATTATTCAAGGAGGACCCACACTGCTGGAGGAAGATCGAAGCGAGTTGGAAAAATGCTGGATGGAGTCTGAAGAGGCGCTTTACGGAAGAGGCCGCACATTAGCGGAGAGTTGGTCGGCTAGGGCGATGGCCCTCGCTCAACGGATTGACCTGCCAAAGATAAAAATCTGGGAGACGTTGCGTCCACGAAATGTTCTACCTTGGGGAAGTCTGATTCTTCTCCTGTGGGCAGGAGGTTTGCAAGTAGAGGCAGCGGAAACGAAGGGAGTAGTTGCTCAAGAAAAAGCGGTTGATCCAGTGGGAATGTACCGGGTTGCTGACTTTAAGGGTGCGGAGAAAATCTGGTCGGAAAGAGTCCGACTCGAGCCTACTGATCCCATTGCGCGGAACAATTTGGCCTTAGCGAACTATCAGCTGGGTGATAAGGAGAGAGCGCTAGCACACGGACTTTCTGCGTATCTGATAGCCCCAAGGACAGAATCGGTGTCGTGGAACTTACGTATTTTTGCGGGGGCGGCGGACCAACTTGATCCAGCCATCAATCGCTTGGGGGATGATAACTGGACGGCAGGGCTACCCTCTCGTTTGGGTGTTTTTGCGTGGCAGGCAATCTTGGTGGCGGGAATTGCCCTGGCCGCTTTGGGAGGCGGCCTTTGGCTGTCTTCGGGATACTACGGTTTTTATCGGAGGCTATTTTTTCGCCTAGGATCGGGGATTGTTCTGGTTGGAGCGGTCATGGCGCTACTGGCGGGATTGGCTTTAGGGGTTTATGGCAAATTGGCCGATCGTGCGGCGGTCATGATTGTGGATGTGGAGCCACTGCGTTCGATTCCGTCGGATTTAGAGCCGCAAGCCGAGAAAGCTTATCCCCCAGGTTCTATCGCCCATTTAGAAAAGAGTTTCCTGGGTTGGAGTAAGATCCGACTGCCCAATCATGATATGGGCTGGATTCGTACAGAGCATATTGTGCCGCTCTACTGAGACAGAAGAAATAGCTAGCGGGTGGTGCGGAGAGGCATACGAGAACGTGGCGCTTCTTCTTCCGGTTGAGGGAGGAGGGAGGGAGGATTTTGGGGAGGGAAGAGCTGCTCTAGAACGGAGGAGGTTTTGTTGGTGGAAATAACCTGAATAACGAGGTTGGTGGTTTTGGCGGAGGGGACGGAGGGAGGTTCCCAAAGTCGGCGGTAGGCGAACTTAAGGTTAAAACGGCCATCCCGCGAAAAAACAACTTGGAAGGATTGTTGCCCAGGGGAGCCGGGAACTTGGGTGGAATCCGGTTGATAGGATTCGGAGAGAATCTGGGCGGTTTGCACGGGTGGATCCAGAACCCAGCGGTATCCGGTCGAAAAATTTGCGGGAAGGGTCACGGTGAGAGGAATCCCTGCCTGTGCTTGAAGACTTGGCTTCGAGCGGAGGAAATCACAACCGCCCAAGATGGCGAGGGAACCAAGCAGCAGCAAAGGAAACTGACCTTGGAAGCGGCGAGGGTTTTTCAGATCTTTTCGCGTAGCGGGGCGAGATCGGCGTCGTCTTTGGCTGCATCTGCCCAGCTATGGTCGATGCGGATGGCGGCTTGGACGTAGGAGCGTGCCTTTTCGAGATCGCGGAGCTGGCAGTGGTAGCAGCCGAGCTGAAATTTGATATGGGAGTTCTCGGGAAACTTTTGTTCGGCCTCGAGAAGAATAGTGCGACCCTGTTGGAGTGAGTCCTGGTGGCGTACGGCGTCGGCCAGAGAAACCCAGGCTTCTGGTTCTTCGGGACGTTGGCGGTGAAGTTTTTCTGCAGACTTACGAAGTTCGACAAAGCGCCCTGCGGCACGAAGGATGCGGGCGCGCAGGAAGGTGAGGGAAAGTGTGGGATCGCCCTTTGCGCTGAGTTGATCGATCCGGCGAAGAGCTTCGTCGTACATCCCGAGCCCGCAGTAGCCTTCTAATTCTTCCTGCAGTTTGAGTGGGATATCCATTAGTTGAGTTGAAGCTTGCACGGTTATGAAAAAGCACAAGAGACAGGAAAAGATTGTTCCCAGCCTAAAATGAATTGTCTGTTGGCAATTCTTCGGTGTCAGACACGTGTCTGACACAAAATAGGGGTGTTGCGCGAGAAAGGGTTAGGACATGCTTTTACCGATGAGGACGATTTTAGGGGTCGATATAGGGGGGACGGGGATCAAGGGGGCGTTGGTGGAGTTTCCTGGGGCGAATGTCTTGGGGGATCCGTATCACCTGCCAACCCCACAACTGGCCACTCCTGCGAATGTGGCAAAGACTATCGCTAAAATTGCGCAACACTTTCAGTACAAGGGCCCTGCGGGGGCGGGCTTTCCTGGAGTTATTTATTCAGGGGTGGTCGGTTCGGCGACCCATCTGTCGTCTAGCTGGCTGGGCAAGAATGCGGAGAAAATATTTAAGAAAGGGACAAGGTTGCCTTTTGCGGTAATCAACGATGCGGATGCGGCAGGGATGGCGGAAATGCGGCATGGTGCGGGAAAAAAAGAGGTGGGAACGGTGGTCATGATTACATTAGGGACGGGCATCGGGAGCGCCCTTTTTGCTCAGGGAATTCTCGTGCCCAATACCGAGTTAGGTCACGTAACCTTGCGAGGCAGGGATGCAGAAAAAATGGCCAGTGCGAAAGCTCGAACTGATCATAACTGGGGATGGAAAAAATGGGCACGTAAGGTACGAGAATATCTTCAGCAGGTGGATCGGTTGATCAATCCAGATCTAATCATCGTCGGGGGAGGGGTAAGTAAACGGTCGGAAAAGTGGTTGCCGCGCGCATCTGAAGGGGTGCGAGCTAGGATTGTCCCAGCAAAACTTCATAATGAGGCGGGAATCGTTGGTGCGGCCATGGCGGCCGAGGCCAGGTTCTTTGGCCTAGGGAAACAGCGCCGATAGTTTCGACGGGTCGAGAATTACTTGCGAGCGGAGTCGACTCCTCGGGTGCAGCGGATCTTTTTTGTGCGGAGAGTTTCTTCCAGACGAGCTTTGCTCTTTGGGAGGTGGTCCCGGCCTAGAATCGGGTGGTGCAGGTGATAGAGGATGGCGCGGCCGTACACGAATTTGCGTGGTCGGCCGAGATGATAGAGACGAGAACCGACGTCGGAATCCTCACCGAGACCCCATCCTTCGTACTCTTCGTCCCAACCATTGATGGATAGAAGATCGTCCCGCCACATGGCCATATTGCAGCCAATGATTCCACGCTGTTCTTGGTTGCGACGAATGATGGAAAGTGGAAGACGAAAGGCTTTTGCCACACCGCTTAACTGTCCCGATAAAAAGAGAGGGAGAGGGTGAATCGAATCGGTGGAAAGGAGGGTGTCGGAGAAAGTGGAGGAGAGGTAGGAGCGGCGGCCTTGAACCCAGAATCCCTTTTCGGCGAGGGAGGCATGATCTGCAATAAACTTGGGGTGTGGAATGCAGTCGGCATCGGTCAGGACAAGATAATCGCCGAGGGCGGTGGAGAGGGCTCGATTTAGAATAACATTTTTTCGAAATCCAAGGTCTTCGTGCCAAAGGTGGCGGACGGGACAAGGGAGGGACGGGGCGAGGCGGGCGATAAGATCTCGGGTGGGGGAGGTGGAGCCGTCGTCGGCGATGATAATTTCTTTTGGGGGGGTGGTTTGTTTGCGAAATCCAGCGAGGCAAAGTTCCAGAGGGCGGACGTGATTATAGGTACTGATGACGAGGCTGATTTTTTCAGGGGTGATCATGAACTGAGCTCCTTGACCTTGGATTCAAGTACGGAGAGGTGCGCCTCGGGATCGAGAGCTTTGCCTGTGGCTCGCTGGACAAGTTCGGAGGCGGGATAGCGGCGGCCGTGGGCGTGAACTTTTTCACGGAGCCAGCGGAGGAGGGGTTGATAGTCGCGGTTCTCGATTGAGGAGGAGAGAGAGGGGAGGTCTCGATTGGCGGCCTGCCAAAGTTGGGAGGAGGTCAGGTTCCCCAAGGTGTAGGTGGGGAAGTAGCCGAAGCCACCTAGGGACCAGTGGATGTCTTGGAGGCAGCCACGGGTGTCGTCGGGGACTTTGAGGCCGAGGAGTTTTTCAAAGAGTTCGTTCCACGCGGTGGGGAGGTCGCGAACGGCGAGATCGCCTTTAAGTAGTTGGGTTTCCAGTTCAAAGCGGAGAAGGATATGGAGATCGTAAGTGACCTCGTCGGCTTCGACGCGGATGAAGGAGCGCTCGACAGCATTGGAGGCACGCCAGCAGTCTTCGTGATTGTGACGGGATAGATCGGGGAAGGCTTGGATGAGGTCGGGCCACCATGTTTTCCAAAAGGAGCGAGATCGGCCAATTCGATTTTCCCAAAGGCGGGATTGGGATTCGTGGATACCGAGAGAGGCGGCTTGGCCGAGGGGAGTGCCGAGTTGGGACTCGGGTAGGCCTTGGTCGTAGAGTCCGTGGCCAGCTTCGTGGAGGACACCGTAAAGGGAGACCATGAAATCGGTCTCATCGTAGCGGGTGGTCATGCGGGTGTCGCCAGGTCCGAGTCCCGAGCAGAAGGGGTGGGTACTGGAGTCGAGACGACCAGCGGAGACGTCGAAACCGATTTTTGGGAGGAGGGAGTGGAGAAACTTTTCTTGTGCGGTGCGGGGGTAGTGGCCGCGAAGATTTTTGCGTGAAGGGGGGGAGGGCAGGGCAAAGGCTTTTTCGGCGATAGTGACAAGGCGGGGGCGAAGTTTGGCGAAAAGAGTGGTGACGTCTCGGGTGAGCCATCCTGGTTCGTAGCCTTCGAGGAGTGCGTCGTAGGGTTGGTCGGCATAGCCCCAGAGATCGGCCATTTGCCTGGAAAGGGAGAGGAGTTTTTCGAGGTGAGGCGCAAAGGATGCGAAGTCGGAGTTTTTGCGGGCCTCGACCCAAGCGGAGCGGGAGAGGCCGATGGCGAGTTCATTTTCCTCGACGAGTTCGGCGGGGATGCGAGTAGCCCGGTGGTAGTCGTGGCGCCAGCGGGCGATGGTAGCAGCTTCGGGAGAGAGAGGAGGAAGGGATACGTTTTCGCACTCATCGAGCCAACCCGCGATGTCGTGGTGGGTAGCGAGGCGATGGGAGATTCCAGCGATGAGGGCGGACTGTTCGGCTCGGAAGGAGTGGCCTTTGGGTGGAAGTAGGGTTTCCTGGTCCCATCCGAGCAAACCGCCGGTGGCGCCAAGGAGGGCGAGATCTTTCCCGCGGGCGCGGAGTTTTTCATAAGCGTCAGGAAGAGGGGTCATGCGGGGATGATGAAACAAGATGGCACTTCATGGAATGTTTTCTTATGAGGCGTGGGATGTCTCGCTGATCATCCTACATTCCTGGGAATGTAGGAGGATTGTCTTGAGGTGGGTTATGGAATTTAAGAGGACCGAAAAGGCGGGATTTGGGGGGTTGTGAGAAGTTGACGATGTGGGTTGCTAAAGGGGGTGTAGGTATTAAAGTAGGGCTATGAAGTTTAGGGTCGTAGTTGAAAAAGATAAGTTAACAGATCGCTGGTCGGCAGTTTTTCCTGAGGTTCCGGGTTGTGCCAGTGCGGGCGATACGGAGGCGGAGGCGGTAGAAAATGCCCGGGAAGCGCTCGCGCTATGGCTGAAGCCTTCCAAGATAAAGTTTCCAAGTCGGGCGAGAATTTTGGAACTTTCCGTTCCTTGAGCCGCAGATTTCCCGTTCGCAACGCGAAAGAAGTGATCCGGGCTTTGCGAAAGCACGGGTTTCAACAGATCGACCAATCAGGCAGTCATCAGAAATGGCGAAACGAAGACGGGCGACAGGTCATTGTTCCTTTTCATGGATCGAAATCGATTCCGATTGGGACGTTGAAAAGTATTCTTGAGGGGAGTGGATTAAGGGCTGAGGACTTGTAAAGTGTGGACTTAGCGAGCCTTTAAAGCGTCGGCGGGAAGGAGGCCGCGAGAGATTAGCTTTTGGGCGAATTCGATCTGGCTGGGGGTGAGAGTGGAGGAGGAGGCGCGGGGCAGGGAACCGTCGAAGATTTCGTAATTGAAAAGTTGGTGGGAGATGGAGGGAAATTGGGTGGCGGGAAGGATGGGAATGGAGAAGGCGAGACGGTTTTGATCATTATTATCGTTTTCTGTGACGATAGGGGGGAGGGCTTGGGCGAGTTTGACTAAGCCAGGAAAACCGAGAACTCCAAGATGACGAGCGGTATGGAAATTAAAGAGGAGGACTTCGGCCATGGTGGCGTCGGCAGGGGTTGCTTGGGGTTGGCCGCGGCGTGCGATTTCTTGGAGGACCTCTTGGACATCGGCATTGGCCATATCGGCTTCACCTAGCCAGTAGAGGATTAGATAGAGTTGCCTCTGCATTTCAGCGGGGGCCCGGAGTTTGGCGAGGAGGAGAGGATCGGTGAGACGCTTGAGATTCGTCATGGCGGTTTGAGTTTTTTCGAGGAGAGACATTCCGTGGGTAGCGGTGAGGGAGAAGAGCATCAGGTTGTCGTCATTGGTCATGTAGTTTTCGCCTCCAAACAGGTCGTAATCTCCGTCGTAATCGGGGGTATAAGGAAGAACAACAGGGGGATTGGCCTGGCTGGCGTGGAGGAGGAGGAAACAAAGGGCGAACAAAAAGAGAGTCGATAAATGTCGCATTCCGTTAAATATATCTGGATGAGGTGTAGGAAGAAAGAAGAAGCGGCTTTTTAGTCGGCATCTTCGACGTTAAGATTCCGACATTCACAAGTTAGAACATTCAAACAGCAATATGGATTTTACGATCGTCACCCCAAGCTTTAAGCAGCTCGATTATTTGGGGTGTGGTATCAGCTCCATCGCAGATCAGACGGGGGTAACGGTGGAGCATATTGTGCAGGATGCGGGGAGTCCTGGGATTGAGGAGTTTGCGGAGAAGACGGCGGAGCGGCTTTTGGGGAGATATGGGGGTGAGCGGGTGACCAACTTTGAGGCCTTCGAACTTTTGCATCTGCGCACAACCCACGGCTATACGCTGCGAATCTTTAAGGAGAAGGACAGCGGGATGTACGACGCGGTGAACAAGGGATTGAAAAAGGGCATAGGAAAGATCTGTGCTTACTTAAATTGCGACGAGCAGTATTTGCTGGGGGCATTGGAGAAAGTGAAGGCAGGTCTGGAGAAAAACGAGGGTTGGGAAATTTGTTACGGGGGGTTCCT
The DNA here is from genome assembly GCA_947466515.1 of Verrucomicrobia subdivision 6 bacterium. Lineage (GTDB taxonomy): Bacteria > Verrucomicrobiota > Verrucomicrobiia > Methylacidiphilales > Verrucolacustridaceae > Verrucolacustris. Next base: position 20,483 of record CANIEM010000004.1, read on the forward strand.
TGTGGTCGACGGGCGGGGAGAGCTGATTACGGCCCAGAGACCCGTGAAAATGTCTTGGGCTCATGTGGGTACATCTCATTTGGCGAATTTTACCTGCGCGACCTTCTTTACTCGAGAGATGTTGGAGAGGGAGAAGGCTTACTTTGACACCCAGTACAAATGGTGTGGGGATGCGGTGTGGACGATGGAGCGATTAAAAAAGGGGACGAAGGTCGGGAGGTTGGATCGTTTCACAAGTGTGTTTGTTGAGGCGGGAAGCAATCAAGGGATTGAGAGAGAGGGACTGACCGAAGCAAAAAGAATCCGGGATGGGTTGCCAAGTTGGGTGAGGAGGACTGCTGCTTTGTGGAAGCTGTGGCATCGAATACGGAAGTTGCTGTGTGGAGGCTACTTTCCGCAACGGGTGAGCTACGATATTTTTATAAAAGCGGAGCTGGGGAAACGCCGACATTTTCCAGCGAGATGGGCAAATCCGTTATGGAGGTCGAGATTGCGGATGGGTTGAGAGGAAGGGCAGTCGACAAAATTTCTGCCATGGGTGTGGACAAAACTATAGAAGGGCAGGAATGGCTTAGCCCTGAAGCAGAGTAGACAGAAGGGTAAGGATTTTTCTGCCTAGGGGTACAAGGTCATGCTCAACCTCTCGTCCGCGGTATCGTTTTCGAACTAGGCCTGCAAGGGTGAGTCGTTGTACATGTTCCGCTATCGTAGGCAAACTGCTCCCAGTGCACTGGTGAATCTGTTCGAGGCATAGATGGGGTGTTTGGGAGAGCAGAAGTAGGATCCGTAATCGGCGATGATTGCCGGCCCCTTTAAGAATGGTCACCAAATGAAGTAACTGTATTTCGTTCATAGTAGATTAAACTAGGCAAACCGCCAAAAGATGCGGTCTTGCGAAAATATATTCACCCCTAGCCAGAGGCCCATTCGCGCTAACACCGAGGCGCCTAAGTAAACCCTCCACGCAAGTGGGTTCAACATTATAGCTTTATGCATAATGTCGAAGTGTGGGGAGGGGGGGGTTGCCCTTCGACGCTCAGCATACGCGAAAACTCGAAGGGCACTGAAGCGGAGGAAGAGTTGGTGGGGGACATTATGGCTTTATGCATAATGTCGAAGTGTGGGAGGGGGTGTTGGGACTACGTGGAAATGACGCGGGAGGGAGGGGTTGGGATAGGATACGCAGGGATTAGCGGTAGCCGAGCTTGACGAGGAGTTGTTCTAGGGTGAGGGCATGGTGTTCCATTATTTCACCAAGGATAGTTCTGAGAGTTCCGACGCGGATAGGATCGTGTTGAGGAATGGTGAGGTGATGCTGGCCGCCGATCGGGGTGGTCACCCGGCGGTGGGAGCCAACCTGCCGCGTGAATTCATAGCCGAAGGTGCGACGGAGGGATTTTTCGAGTTGGGCTGAGGAAAGGTCGCGTGGCAGTTTCATGCCGTCGCAAGCACCTCATCTACGATACGATGAAGGCGAATGACGGCGGGGGCTTTGCCTTCGTCGAAGTGGCAGAGGACCGCTTCGCGGACATTTTTTCGAAGAGACGACCAAGTATCGGCTTCAGTAACGATGGAGTGACCCAGCGCTTTGGCGATGAAGCCCCCATCGATTTCGTCTTCGGTTACTTGGAAGATAATTTCGCTCATGCGATCAGTTTATAACAGATTGGGATGGAGGGAAAGTAGGGAGTAGGGCATTTGAGGGTCGTAGATGGAGACCCCGAGACTGGTCGGGGTGGGCGTCCACACTCATCGGGGCAAGTACGGGGCGCAGATGCGAAAAGGGCAGGTGAGAGGAAAGTTGGGACGGAACATTATGGCATTATGCATAATGTCGAAGTGTGGGGGAAATGTTGTGGTGAGTGAAAGAAAGGGTAGGGGGTGTGGAGAGGGACATTATGGCTTTATGCATAATGTCGAAGTGTAGGAGGGTTGGGGTGGTAAGTGAAAGATAGGGCAGGGGGCAGGGAGGGGACATTATGGCTTTATGCATAATGTCGAAGTGTGGGAGAAATGGGTAAGGGGGAGGGGGTGAGGGGATGAGGTAGGGGGCGAGTTCTGGGAGGGGGAGAGTGATTAGCATATTTGCAAATTTGCTAATCGTGGAGTGGGTGAGGGAGGGGGAGTTAGAGAGATTTTTTTTGGGGAGGGCGGGAGGTGGTGGTGGAAATGGGGTGGAAGATGATGAGGACGGAGCTGCCTTTGGAGGTGGGGAGGGGGGAGATGGAAGAGTGGAAGTGGGTATGGGGTGGGCGGGTGAGGTTGAGTTGGAGGTCTTGTCGGGAAGTGGAGTTGTCGGCGGCGTCGAGGAACAGGCGGATGAACTCTCCGCGATTATCGGAGGTGGAAAAAAGAGAGAAAAAAGAGGTGCCGAGGAGTTTTGACTCGGGGGCATCGAGGAGGTCGAGCATGGTGCTACCGATGGAAAGGATGTTGCCAGTGGCATCGGCCTGGATCCAAGGGACTGGAAGAAGTCGAAGAATAGATGAGATGTTGTCGTACTGCAGGTTGAGCTTGAGACGGGCCGAGCTGACGATCGCGGCCAAAACTCCTCCCAAGATAACCGTGCCCGAACGGACTAACGGGTAGTCGGAGTTATCGAAAATAAGCCAGTAGCTCTCGGCAACGAAAAGTGGCGTGACAAAAAGAATCAACCTTGGAGAGCAGAAAAAGGCAAGGATGGTTAAGGAAAGAATCGAAAGAAGGGGGGCTAAGGTCTGGTCGCCGAAAAACCGAGTCACAACAACTTCAACCATCCAAACAAAAGCCAAGAGGACTAGGGGCAGAAAGCGTGAAAATGAACGGTAGGGCAAAGGAGGAGGATCAAATCTCATGGGACGTGTTTATGAGGGTAGAATGGTTTCATAGACAGATTCAATACGAGAAAGCCAGAGAGTACGATTGAACTCATTTAAAATACGTCCCTTTCCAGCCTGACCCATTTCTGTGCAACGATCGGGATTTTCAATCAGCTCTTGGATCTTGGCGGATAACGATGCCGGTGAAAAAGGCTCTGCTAAGAGACCATCTTTCCCCTCGATCACCACCTCTGCCATTGCGCCGAGACGATTCGCCACGAAGGTCCTGTCTTGGGTCCAAGATTCGAGGAATGTAAGTGGGAAAGGCTCGCTCCAAATGGAGGGGATTACGGAAAAGGCGGTCTGAGCCCAGATGGCACGCTGTTGATCGCCCTTAAGGAAACCGACAAAATCGACATCACGCAACGCGAGCCTCTTCGCGAGAGCCTTTAATTTGGGTTCCTCGGGACCCTCACCAGCAATGATTAACTTTCTCCCATTTGGACGCACTAACTTCCAAGCCTGAAGAAGATGGTCAACCCCCTTTTCAGGCGAGAGGCGTCCAAGAAAAAGGATATTTCCGCGTGGGCAGGGAGGGATCGATTCCCCTTTCGGCTCGTAGAAGTGGGGGATGACATGAATCCGTTTCTCAGGGATTCCCATCTGGGCATGCTTGGCTCCTTGAGCCTGACTTAGGGCAATCCAAGCGGCAGTATTTTTTAAAGTACCGATGGAGCGGACACGTCGAAGGATAAGCCCCATCATGCCGCTGATGAGGTGGCTGTCGCGCCAGCAGGCGGTTTGGAAAGCGGGCCAGAAGTTGCCGTGGAGACATCGTTCGCAAGGTTGGCCGTGATTGAGAAAAAAGCCGTTGGTGCAGGCCATCCGATAATTGTGAAGGTAGTGAACAAGAGGGACTTTGAGTTCAAAAGCGGTCTGATAGACGGAGGGGGACAGGCCAGGGAGGACGTTGTGAACCTGCCAAAGATCGAAATTGCCAACCTCTTGGTAGCGTCGCAATCGCTGAGCAACAGGGAGGTTGTAGAGAGCGCGGAAAGGAATCGAGATCTTGTCTATGACATCTCCGCCGAGTAGCTCATTAGTTGAGCCGATGAAGTACTCGGCGTCGTGATTCTGTTGGAGAGCATCGCCGATGCGGAAAACCGATCCCTCCTCCCCACCAAGGTAAATGTAACGGCTGAAGATTTGGAGAATGCGGAGGCGGCGCATGCGGTTAGCTTATGGCGGCTAAGTTGGAGAAGAAAGAAGAAGCGTATGCGCCGCGATTTTGAATGTTGGATGTTTAATTTTTGATTAGGGAAAAGAATGGAGTTCATGAGCATTGAGAGGTGAATAAAGGAGTAAGGGCGAGGGGGAGTTAGGAAGAAAGAAGAAGTGGATATTAAAAGATTTTTAATTTTGGATTCTTGATTTTGGATTAAGAAAAGAAACCAATCGAGGCCGATTGATGATTTTGGATGCTAGATTTTGAATGTTTGATTATCAGAGCAAAAGGAAAAGAATGGAGTTTAGGCATGGAAGGAACAGTATGGTGCTATGGAAAGGGGGAACCTGATTCGGGATGAGGCGTTTAGCTTTGCGTTGCAGATCATGGAGTTGGCTAAAACGCTCAGGCAGAAGAAGGAGTACGAGCTGAGCTCTCAGCTTTGGCGCTCAGGGACCAGCATTGGGGCCAATGTGGAGGAAGCGCAGGCTGGACAAAGCAGGGCAGATTTTATGGCTAAGATGACGATTGCGTCCAAGGAATCTCGAGAGGCTCTTTATTGGTTAAGGCTGGCGGGTAAAGGGAAAATTATTTCATCCGAGGAAATGGCTCCAGTGCGAGAGCAGTGTGAAAGGATCGTTCGAATTCTGACCTCTATTGTGAAGACGGCTCGTGCGGGCAAAGAACAATCAAAAATCAAAAATCAAGAATCTAAAACCCTGTGAAACAGCTGGATTTCACCATCGTCACCCCCAGCTTCAAGCAGCTTGATTATCTGGGGTGCTGTATTGCTTCGGTCGCTGATCAGGGAGCGGAAAATGGAGGACGGAGGGCGGAGGACGGAGGACAGGAGGAAAGCGAGAAGGTGGGAAGGTGTGAAAGTGGGAAAGGGGCCCTGCTTCGCTCAGTCTCGGCAGGCTCGCAGAGCTACGCAGGGTTAGCCGGGCAGTTAAGCGTTGAACATATTGTGCAGGATGCGGGGAGTCCTGGGATTGAGGAGTTTGCGGAAAGGACGGTGGAGCGGCTTTTGCGGAAGTATGGGGGAGAGCGGGCGACGAGCCTTGAGGCCTTCGAACTTTTACATCTTCGCACACCCCACGGGTACAGCTTGCGAATCTTTAAGGAGAAAGACAGCGGGATGTATGACGCGGTGAATAAGGGATTGAAAAAGGGCACAGGAAAGATCTGTGCTTACTTAAATTGCGATGAGCAGTATTTGTTGGGGACCCTGCGACTTCTTGAGAACATTTTTCAGACACAGATGAAAACCGAAGTAGTGTTTGGCGGGGTCGTGATCGTCAACCCGCAGGGAAAACTTATTGCGCGGCGCGAAGCCTGCCATCTCTCAAATCCCCATGTGATGACTTGTCATCTTCCCAACTTTACGGCGGCGATGTTTTTTCGAAGGGAATTACTGGAAAAGCGGTCGGCTTGGTTTGATGTAGCCTACCGAGATTTGGCGGACGCTGTGTGGGTATTGGCCCGATTACAAGAAGGAACCCAAATTGATCGAGTTTCTGCAATGACTACAGCTTTTACAGATACGGGGGCCAATATGAATCTTTCGCCAAACGCGCGGCGAGAGGCAAGGGAGCTTCGCGAGGCGGCACCGAGATGGATGAAGGTTTTAAAGCCGTGGTGGAAGCTCGTCCATCGTGCACGAAAGCTCCTGGAGGGACAATATTGGCCTAGAACGATGGAATATGCGATGTACCTGGGCGGTGCAGGAGGCGAGCGGACAGAGTTTAAAGCCAAGCGGGCGAGCCCGCTTTGGTGGGATCGGCTTTACATGAAGAAGTAGGAGCTAAGCGCTGGGGAGAATCTTTAATTTTTAAAAACTTCCTTCGGGTTTGCGTCGATTGCTCACGTCCCGCATTCGCGGGACGCGGAACGCAAAGGGATTACAGATGTGGGAATGCTGGAATGTGCGAAGGTGGGAAGGTAAGAAATCAGCAAAGTGTCCATGTAAGAAGGTGCGGAAGGCCAGGTGGAGTGGTAGTGTGGGTGGATGTTGCGATTAGGGATTTTGTGGATGGCGATAGGGGCGGCGGGGGTTTGGGCGCAAAACTCGCCGATTTCTGAGTTGAAATATGTGACGGTGGCGGATTTGAGGTCTCAACCCCCACCGACGAGGCCGTGCTACGCAGAGGTGCAGGGATATTCGTGGCCAGGGGATGGGGGAGGTGGGTTCTTTTTTTGGGATGGGAAGTGTACGGAGGCCGATGAGGGTGGGGCGTATTTCAAGGCTGAGGGGGCAGATGAGGGGAGGTGGTTTCGGATTTTTGCGGGGAAGCGGGCTAGTGTGCTGATGTGGGGGGCGCGAGGGGATGGGAAGACGGACGACGCTCCAGCGATTCAGAGGGCGCTTGATTTTGTAAGTAAGGCAGGGTTTACCTTGTTGGAGTTTCCCCCCGCCACTTATGCGCTGAATCGGTGGATTGAGCCCGCAGGAAATGCGGCTTGGAGATATACGCACTTGGCGTTGGGCAGGCAGGCGGGGCCGCCAGTGCAGTTAACCATGAGAGGGCCTGGGGCAACCTTACTGAGCGTGGCAAACGGGCCTGAAGTAAATTCAAGCCGAAATACTATTCTGCAAATATACGAGAACATAAAGGAGTTCAGAGCTGAGGGATTAACTTTCGAGCGAAGGATGGAGCCAGGCTCTGGGAATTTTAGGCAAGGGGTGAATGTGACGGATAACACGGGGCAGGGGAATCTGCTGCAGGAGATTCCGACTCATCTAATCGGGTTCTATGATTGTACCTTTATTGATTGTCACAGGGCCCTGACGGTGGGGCGGGGACTTTTGCATCAGGGTATTGATCAGCTCGACGTGGTGGAATGCCGCTTTCTTTATCCGCGAGCGTCGAACTCCACGAGCAAGGATGGAGGGGGTCAAGTGGCATTGGCGGGTTGCGATGTGGAGAATCTGAATTGTATCAACAGCTACGCAGAGGGGTGTGACGAGAGTGGGGTGAATTCTCCTAATGGGTTACCGAAGGACGGGTTCTGGTTCGGAACGGGAAGGCGGACATTGATTGATGGCTGTACGCTGAAGCGATTCTGGGTGGAGGGAATTGCAGTGTTCGATAACGAAGCAGGACTTTTTGTGGAGAAAATTGTTATTCCAGCAGAAGGGGAGACAGTTGAGCTAGCGCTCTCGAAGGGGACATCAGAAAAGTTGCTCGGGCTTTTCCCTGCTGGAGCAGCAGTTTATTTGAGTAAAAGAAACGGATATTACACCGTTGAAAAAACAGGAACCTTTAGTCTTACTTTGCGAAGGCAGGCTCAACCTTCCCCGATGATCCCTGGACCGAAGACAGGCGCTGAAGCGGTGGGTGTTTTCTGTAAATTGGCTAATGGAACGGCAGATGTCGTCACAAGAATCACCGCCTGCAACTTCGATGGCGCACCTGTCCTAGGAAGCCCAGACGGACAAAACTGTCTCAACCCAGCCATTCGGATTGAAGCAGGAGAGATCGTTATAAGTGAGAATTCATTTATTTCTGCGAATGTTGCTTTATTAGGGTTAATGGATGAATCAGCACCTTATGGTCAAACGGGTTCATTGATTTCAAATAATTTCATACAAGATGACGGTAAAAATAGGAAAGGGGCCCCGCGACGATGCCAAGTGGCTGTTGGCATTATTGGGGGAACGATTGAGGGAAATGCGTTCATAATAAAAGATCCAGACGAAGGAGTAGATTTGACGTGTCTGTCAGTGGGTTGGGGTGCTGGTGGAAGCAGTGTATTAAGAGGAAATGTTTTTCGGAGTGCGAATACAGCTGGAGGGGGTAAGGTCAGTGCAATTGGTCGTAATAATCGGATTGGTAAAATGGTAGCGGATGGAAATGTGTTTGACGGGGTGGATGCTGGGGCGGCGGAAGATCCGGCGGCCAATTTTGAGGGGAAAAATATAAAAATACCATAAGAAGAAGCGGCGAATACGCCGCGATTTTTCCCGCTTTCGCGGGACACGCGTACGCGTGGATTTTGGATTCTTAATTTTTGATTAGGGAAAAGGTTAAGTTTAAAAAACGGACCTATTGCTTCCTACTTGTGCAGGATTACGAAGGGCGCCCGAGGCGGGCGATTGCGGATGCTTGATGCTTAATTTTTGATTAAGGAAAAGGAGAGTGTGGGAGGGCGATTGCGCGGTTCTTATTTAACGAAGGGAAGGGAGCTGTTTAGGCGAAGGAGTGGGTAGGGTGTTGTGCTGATTTAGTTGGGATTTGGGATTCGGGGGGACGGAAGGAGACAATTGCGATAGCGAGAAGAATGCAGAGCTGGGGAATAAAAAGCTGCATCGCGCCGAAAACCGTAAAAAATGCGAAGATAATTTGGATGATAAGGGATGAGGACCAGATTTGCGATGGAGTGAGTTGGGATGGTTTAATGGGCCAGATGTGTGCGATAACGTAAACAATAGAGCCGAGGCAAAGCGAAACAAAGGCGATAAAACCGACGGTACCGATAGGATGGTGAACAGCGACCCAACCGACGTGATGATCCCGTTGAGTTATATAGCCTCGTGATTCGCTGAGGTCATCGGCCATAACATTCTTAGTGTAAAAGGATAGAGCAGTGTCGTACATAATCTTGGAATCATATTTATAGCCGTCGCCAAGCATCCCAGCCTTTTCCATAAACTCCGCCTTGTATGTTTTTTGGATATTCTCGCGAAAATTGTCGGAACTACTGGTGGCCTCGGTGGCAATTTTGTTCCATTTTCCAGGAAACATAGAGAGAGTTCGCTGGATGGTGAGTGGGAGTTCGAATGCGGACCCCTGACCGAGAACGAGAACGGCGATAATAACGGCGCCCAAAGGGGCGAGGATTAAAGAGGTCCAGCGAACGGAGAAAAAGAGGGCGCTGAAAGAAGCGACGACAAAGTTAACAAGATAAGAGCGAAAACCCGAGAATACAGTGCCGATAAGGGCAAGAATAGAGATAGCGGGCACAAAGAAGCGCGAAGGGCGGATCCACTCTTTGGGGCGAAAGTAGCTTAAAAGAACTAGCTGGATGCTGAGACAAACAGTGCCGAGAGAACCAATTCGAACAATATCGCTCTCCTTGCCGATTAGTGTGTTAGAAAAAGCCTCAAGGTTAACCCCCGAATATATTTTGAAGACTGCAGGTGCGATCGATGGAGCAAAAGAGGTGGCCAAGAAAGGGGTGAAATCGAGAAGAGAACCGATGAGGTAAAGAAAGGGAATAGCTCGAAGCCATTTTTCATCAGGGGACTTGAACCAGAGAATAGCAGGGAGGGAAAGCATGCCACAAAGGATGGTAAAGGTCTTTCGTGCACCAGCTGAGCTACTACCAAGAGTCGCAATTCCAATATTTCCGCCCTTTCCCCAGTGATAAATTAGGATCGCCCCTATGGTGAGCAGTGGAGCCCAGAGGTAAGCAGGACCGAAGGTGAGAGCACGGCGATCGGTCATAATAAACTGGATGCAGACGTAACCGATGACCAAGAGGATGGAAAGTTCATGAGGGGAAAACTTAACTGGAAGAATGTTGAGAGAACCCCCCAACGGCAGGCATAAGGGGATGGAGAGCCAACATTTTTCGCCAAGGGCGAAAACAAAGAGGAGAAGAGCGCCGATACCGAGTAGGGCGGCGAGGGGAGCGGTGTTGCCGCTGAGAACTTCAGAGATCAGGTATGGGGCGGCGATAAAAAAGGCCAGGGTGACGAGAGCCATAAGGACCTTTTGGGTGGTGAGGTTTTGCACGAGCCGTAGTGTAAGGGGTGTAGGAATGTGTGAAAGTAGGAATGTTCGAATGTGGCCCTACTTCGTCCCGCGGTTGCGGGACTACGAAGGGCTGGCGCCCTACTGTTGCTCACGACCCGCAGCTGCGGCCCCGACTCGGGTGCGGGGTAAAGCCGCAAAGGACGGAAAGGGAGATTGGTTATTGGAAATTGGGGAACGGATTGCTCACGTCCCACATTCCCGGCCCCGACGCCGGTCGGGGTAGAGACGCAGACGCGCCCTGGGGTGTGGGTTTTGAGTGACTCAGGCTATCAATAGTTCGACCGGCTCATCGAGGATGATGAGCCCTACCGGGGCTTGATCCCGCGGGTGGGCGCGGCCCTGAAGCTGGGCTGGGCAAAGGACGGTGGTCAGCTTCGGAGTAGTTTGCGCAATCGTGGGTCGTGAAAAAGGAGGGGAGAAGACTTAATTTATCATGACGAAATCATGGGTTTGCGTAAAACAAAAAAGACATAGGATGGTGCAAGTTTCTGATGCCATTGGGTTCGGTGGTATCGATAATTCCAACCCGTCAATTTACAGAAAAACTGATCGAGGGAGGTCCAGAACTTTGAGTTATAAGTATCGACCCCGCCACGATCTCTCAAGTGACGCAAGGGAGGGAATTCGAAATAAGTGCGATGAATAATTTCGAACCCCTTTTCCGTGAGCTCCTGGTGAAGCCATTCACGGGGAAACCCGCGCTCGCATGGGGCGAGGCCAACTTTGCGAGGAAGATGCCAAGCTCCAAGAGTTGTGATGGGCTCTTTGAGGAGGCAGATTCCCCCAGGCTTTAACGAGCGAAACAGCTCCTGCAAGACATGCGAGACATTGGGGATGTGATGTAAGACTGCGATGGTGACTGCGGTGTCGAAAAAGTTATCAGGGAAAAGTAGGGTGCCGTCGGTCTGGGCTTTCACATAGGATGTCGAGGGGTCATTATGGAAGTAGCCATCAGCAGACTCGGCAATAAAAAGGTGTTCTATCCATTTTCGAACGGGCCGAAATTCCTCCCCGTTGCCGCTACCCAATCCGAGCACCTTACCGAGGGATGAGCGCCCCTCAAGAGCCCAACGATAGCCAGCGGACCAGTGAAGAAAATCATTGTTGGGCATTCTTTTTTTGCCCTGATCATAAATTTCAAAGCAAGCATTCTCCTCAAGACCATACCACTCACGGACTTCTTCTAAACTAAAGTCATTCCCGAATAGCTTGCGACCAGAGTAGTACTCCCCCAAAGAATAGGCTGATTGGCCTTGTGCCCTGGAGTGAGGCATGGGGTAAGATTTTTCAGTCGGTCCACGTGCCATAGTTTCAATCTAAAAGGGGAAGTATGGGCAAGCAAACAATGTTTGGATAAAAGGTGCAACTACCGCAGATAGGGGGGTTGCTAAAAAGCGTAGAGGAAGTTAAATAATAGAGAGTGGATTATAGGCCGCGTGTCTTCGGATGGAATGAGGCGAGAGATCAGTGGAGATTTCTCGGGCATGAGTTGTTACTGCTAATCGATCGAAAACCGATGCGGTGGCTGGTGTTTCTATTTGAGCCCTCTGCGGGGGTAATCATTTCTTATCGGATCGACCGTTCTGGCTACCTTTTGTTCGGAGCAAGTTGGACCGCATTAAGGATTTTATTGGCTCCTCTGAATACCTTCCTTGCGCTCTGGAGTTGTCGGCACGAGATTTGTTGGAAAGCTGAAGTAGGCAAGGGATTGCGGATCATGCATCCAACCCTAGGAATTGTGATCCATGGCGAAGCTGTGGTAGGGGAAAACTGTGTGCTGATTGGTGGCAATAGCTTGGGAGGAAGAAGACCCATTCGGCGAGGCCAATTGGTCCTAGGCGATGATGTCGTTCTAGGAATTCACTCTTGTGTCCTCGGCCCCGTGCGAATTGGAAATGGAGTACAAATTGGGGCTGGGGCAGTAGTGGTTCACGATCTAAAGGATGGTGCGGTAGCGGTGGGAATACCCGCGCGAGCTATTGGGAAGAAAAAAGAACGCAAGACGAAAAAGAAAAAAGCGGGCGGACGAGAGAGATAAAAAAGGGAACCGCTGAAAGGAGAATAGGGTAAGGTGAGATTCTTCATCCGCGGGAGTTGGCGATATGAGTGAAAGAGGAAAAGGAAGAAATGAGTGGCGTGGACAAGGAGGGTGGAGAATGGCTAATTTGCAATGGTGATTACCCACCCAAAAAATATTCATATTTCTAATGGGCGGGTAGCGCGGATGCTCATTTACTTGTCGAAGCGTCGCAAAAGCCGTTTAGCTAAATTGATCTTTTTTCTGGCGAGCTGTGATTTCGGCGTGGAACTGCCCGAGAGTACTTTTTTACCTCATCCCCATGGGATTGTTGTGGGACAAAAAGTACGATTAGGAAAGGACGTGGTGATTGGGCATCAGGTGACACTGGGAGGAAGGGATTCCGATATGGGGAATATGCCAGAGGTAGGCGACGGAGTTTATTTGGGAGCGGGAGCTAAGATTTTGGGCAAGCTTAAGGTGGGAGCCGGGGCAACGATTGGGGCGAATGCGGTGGTAACGAGAGATGTGCCTGCGGGGGCGGTGGTGGTGGGAGCCAACCGGGTTTTGCCCAGCAAAAAGAGTGCCTACGCAATATGAAGGTACTTTTCGATGCCAATTTGCCCTTTGCCTTAGCTCACGGAGGTGCCCAAATCCAGATTGAGCAGACAAGGAAAGGGCTGGAGGAAGCAGGGGTAGAAGTGGAGTGGTTACGTTGGTGGGATGAGGAGCAAAAAGCAGATGTGATACACTTCTTTTATCGACCCCATCCTGCCCTATTGAGGATGGCAGCTAAAAAAGGAGTAAAGACAGTTTTCTGCGAGTTATTGACGGGGTTGGGCTCCCGATCGGCACGTGTTCGGTGGGCACAAAAAGTAATTATTGAAATTTCTAAAAGAGGTTTGCCTGGGGGATTTATTGAGAGGCTTTGCTGGGATGCTTACCAGATTGCCGATGGATGCATTGCGAATACTAGCTGGGAAAAGAGGTTAATGGTGGAGATGTTTTCGGCAAAACCAGAGAAGGTGCATGTGGTGCCTAACGGTGTGGAGGAAATCTTTTTCCGAAATTCAAATTTAAAAATCCAAAATCCAAAATCTAAATACCTAGTTTGTACTGCAACGATCACGGAAAGAAAGAGAGTAGTGGAGTTGGCGGAGGCGGCGATAATAGCGCAGGTTCCTGTTTGGATTATTGGGGAGCCTTACAGCAAAGAAGATCCATACTATTTAAAATTCATTGAAGTAGTCCACGGTTCAAATGGCTTAATTAGATGTGAAGGGGGAATCCGTGATCGAGGTGAAATGGCAAAGATTTATGAGGAAGCGCTAGGTTTTGTTTTATTGAGTGCAATGGAAACAAGAAGTCTTTCTGCGGAGGAGGCGGCGGCAGGGGGGTGTCCACTGCTTCTGGCGGAATTGCCGTGGGCGCGGGCGAGTTTCGGCAGTAAGGCGACGTACAGTCCACTGGGGTCAAGGGAGCGAGAAGCTAGAAGACTAAAGGAGTTTTATCACGGGATAGGGAAGGCCCCGCGCCCCCCCGTGCCTTGTCGGTGGGGGGATGTGGGTAAACAACTATATAGAATCTACGAAGGATTACTGGCGGACAAAACTTCCCGATAAATCTCAAGATGGCGAGTGGCGATAACCTTTGGATGGTAGCGCGAGATCATTAGCTGCTGAGTCTGTGGAGAGGATGAGATTGGCTTTTGGATCCAGCGAAGAAGGGAGCGCTGAAGACCTTCCCAATCTTCGGGGTCGATGAGATCTGCTTCCGGAACTCCCGATGCAATGTCACGGATGCCCCCAACGCTAGAGGCAAAGAGTTTAAGCCCACGGACAAGGGATTCTGCGACAACAAGGCCAAACGCCTCTTCTTGAGGGAAGTGGAGAAGTGCGTGCGCTGTATCCATACACTGAATTAGTGTTACTTCCTTAAGAACCCCGCAGTAGTTGGCCCACCCCTCCAGTTCAGCAGCGGCAATTTTGCTGCGGAAATTATTTGCATAGGTGTCGCTCCCAGCAGAACCAAGAAACTTAACTTGGAAATGGACTTTTTGTTGGTGAAGCCTCTTCAGGCAAGCAAGTAGTTCGAGTTGGCGCTTGTTTGGAGTAACAACCCCAACAACAAGAATTAACGGTCTTTGAACAGCGTTGCGGATAATCGGAATATGATCAAGAAAGGCTGTTCGAAGGGCGTTTGGCACCAACCAAATTGCTTGTGCTCGCGGGGAAACAAGGGTCTTAGTGTGAAACGAGTTACAAAAGACTCCCCCAGTACGGGGCAGGATGAAATTTTCTAATTTTGCGGTCCACCAGTGAAAGCTGCCGAAGCGGGCATGAAAAATGCGAGCTAGTTCAGCCATGTTGCCGTGGATGGTGATGACATTTGGGAAGCCAGAAAAAACAGCACTGATTCCGCAATCTCTTTCGGTTCCTTGGCCGTGAACAATATCAGGCTGAATTTCTTGTAGCTTTTTACGAACAGCAAAAATGCAGCCTGCATAGCCTGTGCGTAGCCAACCAATTTTTGGAACATGAAGGGAGTGAAACCAGATATTGTCGGCAAGCTTTGCTGGTGAGGACATCGGTTGTTGCGTGCAGGAGAGAACATGAACCTCGAGGTCGGGGAGGTTGGAAAATCCCTCAAGAAGCGCGGTCGGTGCCGCTCCGAAATAGGGGATTGTGGCAGAATAGTCGCGGTTGTTCTCCCGATTATCGGTGGTGAGAAGGGCAAGCCGTAAAGATGGAGACTTCCAAATAGGGTTATTTTTCAATGCTTTCGCACCTCGGATTTGCAAAAAGAAGAAAATTCAAGAGAACCACCACGAGAACGATTTAAGAAGCGAAACATAAAGAAAATGGGTCAAAACAGCCACCATAATATTGCTAGTATAAAAAACAGAAGGGCAGCCCAAGTGGCCCGCTGAAGGGAAAGAGAAAGATGGGAGATGAAAGACTCCGCCATTACACTACGAACGCGGCGACAGTTAAGAGCCAATGACCCAAGAAGTGGGGACAAAGCTAAAGCCAAGGAATAAAGAGGTAACGAGGGGGAAAACATAACAGGAATTAGGAGAAGAGAGGTGGCAAGGAGATCTAAAAATGGTCCCCACTGAATTGATTTCCAATAAAGAAGGACTTTGGCTTGTTCGGAAAAAGCTTTCCCTAGCATTGTGGAAATTAATCCTATCGAAACAAAAATGGTGCAAATTCTAGGCCAGTCGACCAGATGATTCGTCCAGAATTGAACAAACCAGTCATTTGACAGGACCACGATTGCAGCCAAGAGAAAAGCGAGACAAGTTGCGGAGAAAAGTATCTGGGCGAAACGACGGAGCATCTGCTGAGTTTGACCCAACTCTAGAAGCTCACTCATTCCAGCGAATGAACTCTCGAAGAACTTCGAGAGAACCTGGCTAAGCAAGCTCGTGACCTTGGAACCGACCGACCAAATTGCAACCCCTTCGAGTCCAAGAGTTCGGCTTAGGACGGAAGATTGCAGAACTAAGGATAACGTGCCAATACAAGGACCACTGAAGAAGGAAGAACTGTCTCGGAGCATTGCAAGTACATCGCGTAAAGAAGGAGGAGGTCCCCGGAATCCCAGAAAGAGAAACCCGTTACGAGTGCCGATGATAAGTAGGGAGGCAGAGGATAAGACAAAAACCAAGGAATTGCCTACGATGACAGACCACAAACCCCAATTTTGTGAAAAGCCAAACCAGGCCAAAGCAAGCGAGCATAAAAGAGCTATGGACTGGACAAGATAAGTTATTTCAAATTTTTGCTTAGCCAGAAGAACAGAAGCGAGCGGACGCAGAGGAAACCCTAAGGCGACGATAAAACATTGAGCAAGAAAAAGAGAAGAGAACAGATGAATCTGATCTGGCGGGATGCGAAGCCATGAAGCAAGGAGTGGGCCGCCGAATCCAACCGTAGCGACAATCATGCCCTGGAAAATAGAGATAATCAAAGCGCATTTAAATTGTCGGGAAAATGCGATTGTGTCCCCACGTGCCAGAGGGCCAATAAACTGACGAATGGAGCAGGAGGTGAGGCCAGCATCAACAAGGGATAGATAAGAGGTAAACTGAACCACGAGGTTCATTAAGCCCAGATCAGATACGCCACCATGGCTTAGAAGAAGGGGAACCAAGCCGATAGAGTAAATGGTGGCCGCGCCAAGAAGGACGTAGGAAGTGGTCAAGGTTCGTAAAAAGCGGCCCGATCGATTTGAGGAAGTAAAAAGCGTGGAAAGGCTCATGTGATTATTTTGCAAACCAATATTATTTGTGGAGCAACCGAGAAAGAGGGGGAAGGAGGGTGAAGGGTCGGCGGGCGGTTAAAGCGCAAAGAAGAAGCATGAGAAAGCCTCGCCAACAGGCGCTGAGAAGAGGAGCCGAAAAGAAAGTTGTTCTCGGAGGAAGGAAAATTGGCAAGGGCCGGAATTTCGAAAGGACCAACGACGAGACATCTGCAGGCTTCAGCTTCAGCCGAAGCGAGCCCAAAACTTTCGTAGCGGGAGGAGGAGAGGAAGATTTTTGACCCTTGCATGTGACGGGCGAGATCGGGAGGTGCAAGAGGGGGTAGAAATGTGATTCGGGGGTGTGGGGATTTAGGGGGGAGGCCTGAGCCGATGACGAGGGAGGTCCAAGAGGGATTTTTATCGAGAAAAGAGCGGAGGATTTTGAGGAGAAGGGGGAGGTCCTTCTGATAGGAGTCCCAGCGGCCGACGGAGATGATTTGATTCTTTTTGGGGATGGCGGGGTCGAATTTAAAGATATCGGTCTGAATGGGGTGGGGGACGTGGTGGATTTTCTCTGGGTCGGCACCAAGGCGGGTGGCGAGGGATTTCCAGAGAAGGGTGGCAGGGGGGGTCTCGATGAGGACGGAGGGCAGAAGGCGAAGGGTTTTCCTTAAACGGAATTCGATCCAGGGGGTGGCGAGGATGGAGGTGAAAGAGTAGAAAATTGAGGCAAGGATGGAGAGAAGAGATGGCCAGCGGAAGGTGCGGTCGCGGAAGTAGTCGAAGCGACGTTTTGTGTAGCTGAGGAGACCGCAGGAGGCAGTGCGCATGCCGTCGCTATCGGCCCGTTCGATGACGCGTGGGGTGGCGGAGAGGGCGGCGCGGCGGATGGGATCGTACTTGGGGCGGGTCCAGAGTCCGAGAATGACGAGATCGGGTTTTTGGGATTGCCACCAGAGGGTGTTTAGAACGTCTTGTTGAGAAACCCAAAGAACAGGATCATCTTGAATGCTTGATTTTGGATTCTTGATGTTTGATGAGGTAGCAGATGTGGGAATGTGGGAATGTGGAAAGGTGCGAATGTGCGAAGGGGGGGGAGGTTCGGTCGCTAAATGTACGACCAGGTAGGCTTCGTGGCCGAGGTCACGGAAGGCTTTTGTCAGAAGGCCGAGGTCGCGGTGCCAGAAGAGCTGGTCAGGGCGGATGGTGAGGTCGGTGTAGAGAAGGATTTTCACAAAACTAGTTATTAAATACCGAGCAGAGCAAAGCAGATCAGAGGACAATTTAGAACGGGAGCAGTCATCCTTCAAGAAGGGAGATTTAAAGTTAAAGAATGTTAATCTGATGTAATCACTAAACGAAAAGGTAAAAGTTTTGCGCAAATGATAAAACAAAGTTCAATTGTGCAATTGGAAGCGATATCGGTACTCTGTCTGCATGGGAGCAGGCGAGTTCGGACAAGAAGGCCTGGGGCCGACTATTTTTCCTGTTGGCTTAGGAACGGGAAGGCTTGCCTCCCTCGGGGCTGGGTATAGCAAAAAAGATGCTCTTCAGTGTATGGAGACAGCGATGGCGTTAGGAATCAACCTGGTGGACACAGCTGATTCGTACGGGAGCAGTGATTGCGAGAAACTGCTTGGATCAATTTTAAAGGAGATGGGACAGCCGATGCTTGTCAGTAGCAAGGCAGGCTATCGATTCTGCGATTTACCGGGTCCCTTGGGCCTCTTCAATCAAGTGGGAAAAAAGATTCTAAATAAATTTGGCCAACGACAGTGTTTTACCCCCAGATACATACAGGAATGTTTGGAAGGGAGTCTTCGCCGATTGCGGACGGGAAGACTGGACTTCTTTTTTCTGCACGACCCGACGGAAAGCGCATTGATGGATGACAAACTAACGGAAACATTGCTGCGGGCCAGGCAGGCGGGGGATGTCCGCTTTCTTGGGATCGCTTGCTCTCCGAAAAGTGCGGAAAAGCTGAGGGCCAACCATCCTCTTGGCACGTGGGTGCAGACACAGGTTAACCCTTGGAGCAGCGTGGAGATGGCTGGGGAAAAATGGTCGGGAGGAAGTATCATGGCGAACCATGTCTTTGGAGGGGCAAAAGTTTCACAGTACATGGAATCTTTGCAGGGGATCGCCAGAGAAGAAGGCATCACTCCTCGTCAGCTTTTGATTGGATTTGGCCTGCAACAATCAGGGGTCCGTTGTGTTCTTGTGGGGACAGGGAGGGCGGAACATCTGCGGGAAAACGTAGAAGCAACGAAGAAGAAATTGTCTGAGAGGTCGCTAGCGGCGTTGAGGGCAATGACCCATAAAAACTCATGATCGAAGATGCTAGGGAAATTCCCAATCAGACAAGGCTGGATACCGCTGTCTGCATCTTGGGGGGCGGAGCTGTCGGGATCACATTAGCTCGTGAGTTAGTTCAAAATGGAATCGAAGTTATTCTTCTTTCTGGAGCTGGAAAAAAGGAAAGAACTAGTGATCGCGATCGATATCGGGGAAAGGCAGAACCACTAGGATCACATGAACCGTTGGAGGAAAACCGCAAGAGGGTCTTCGGAGGAACTACGACGGCGTGGGGGGGGCGGTGCGTGCCCTTTGATCCTATTGATTTTGAGGCACGATCATGGATTCCAAACTCGGGGTGGCCTATCGGGTGGGAGGATGTACAACCATTTCTTTTAAGTGCCGTAAACATCTGTGAGGCAGGAGATGCTGATTTCGATGCGCGGAGCGCTTTCCCAGCTAGCCCAGCTATGATGGTCCCCAATTTTGATGACCCCGAAGTTGTGACTTGGCCTTTAGAGAGGTGGAGCCCGCCGACAAACTTCGCCAAAAAATATGGGCCAGAACTAAGTGAAGCAAGCCGATGTCGGATTTTGCTTCATGGACAGGGAGTGCAGCTCCGTCTCGAAGAAAACAAGAATGTGATCCAAGAAGTGGAGGCGAGCTCGGGAAACAAAAAAAAGTTCTTTGTTCGGGCGAAGTGTTTTGTACTGGCGTGCGGTGGGCTTGAAAATCCCCGACTGCTTTTGGCATCAAGCCAGATTTTGCCGGCAGGAATTGGGAATCAGGAGGATCAAGTCGGTCGCTATTACCAGTCCCATCAGTTTGGAGTATGTGGGCATGCCGTTCTGCGTGAACCCCAGAAGATGGTGTATGACTTTGAGAGGGACACGCAAGGAGCGTACGCCCGCAGGCGTTTTTGGATGACGGCACATGGTCAGCAGTCTCACAAGATTGGGAATATTATAGGATTCTTTTTTCGACAGAGTCAGGACGTTTCATTTCACCGGGATCCGCTGACTTCCGCTCTTTATCTAGCCAAAAACTGTCTTCATCGGCTGGGGCAGGGCCTGCCCGGAATGAAGCGGATGTGGAACGAAGACAGGGTTGAGATGGAAAACCATTTACGAGTTGTTTTACGCGAGGCTCCCCAGCTCGCCCCCCAGATTCTCGACCTCACGAGGAAGCGGTTTTTTTCGAAGCGGCGCCTTCCCTTCGTCCTGCCTTCACAAAGAAACAACTATTTTCCTCTTTATTATCAGGCTGAGCATGCCCCGACACCAGAGAGCCGATTGGTGCTGACCCCTGAGGAGCGGGACGACTTGGGGATGCCCCGGCTTCTGGTCAAAGTTGTTTTCTCGGAGATAGATTTTCATACGGTGCGAAGCTTTTTCAGGGTATTTGGGAAGCGGATAGAAGCCAGTGGAGCTGGTAAATTCTTTTACCAAGAAGAAAAGCTCGAGCAGCAGTTCGCCGACAGAAAACAAACGTTTAATTCTAACGCACATCATATTGGGACAACGAGAATGTCGAACAACCCAAAGACAGGAGTGGTTGATTCGAATGGCCGTGTGCATGGGATAAGCAACCTTTACGTTGGAGGTTCATCGATCTACCCGACCAGTGGTCACGCGAATCCGACCCTGCTGGCTGTCATGCTTGCCCTACGACTAGCGAAGAAGTTACGGAGCGAGTGCGGGAGATAAGTTTCCGAGCAAAAAGCTTTTCAGGCAGATCCCCTCGAATCAGAGTTACAAGATGCGTATCCTGATTGCGGCGATCGCTTGTCATCCAAGATCAGGTTCGGAAGGGTATGTGGGCTGGTCCTCGGTGAATGCGATTGCCCTTGATCATGATGTCCACGTAATCACCAGTGGTGCGGGGCGGGTTGATATCGAGAAAGAAATGGCAGGCCATCCCCTAAGGGAAAGGATGATGTTTACCTATATAGGAGAGCCAATCCGTTGGCACGAAAATCGGTTGATTGCACGGATCCAAAGCTGGCTAGCTTACAGACGATGGGTCGACGAAGCGGCCTCTACGGCGATGCGGCTTTGTGAAATTGAGAAGTTTGATGTAGCCCATCATGTAACCTATGCGACTTGGCGAATGGGAACCCCTCTGGCTGGACTTGGGATTCCTCTAGTATTTGGGCCGGTAGGGGGTGGAGAGCAGTTCCCGTTACGTTTTCTGACTATGCTAAGTCCACTGTCTGCAGGATTTGAGATAGTCCGGGTCATTTCGGGATGGGTAGCGGGGAAAAGCGGGCTGGTGGGAAAGGCAATCAAGAAGGCGGCGTTAATTCTGGTGAATAACAGGGAAACGAAAGAGTTCCTTTTAGGCCTAGGAGCGAAAAAAGAAAAAATAAAGCTGATGTCCCAGTCTTTTTTGAGTGCTGACAAAATGTCCATTTTGCGATGTGAAAAGCCCAAGAGCCCATCCAAGGATAAACTCAAAATATTTGCAGGAGGCAATTTAGAGGGCAGAAAGGGGGTTGCGATCGTTCTGGAGGCTCTGGCGATTTTATTGAAATGGGATATTCCATTTGAATTTACCTATGGAGGGAATGGTCCTGAGTTGAGGTATCTTGAGCGACTGGTGGCTAGGCTTCATTTGCCTGCGCAGCGGGTAAAAATGGGAGTAACTCTTCTTGCGGGAGAGTATTTTCAGGCGCTGAAAGAGGCGCATATCTATCTACTTCCGAGTCTTCGCGAAGGAGCGCCGGTGACGATGATTGAGGCGATGGCAGCCGCATGTGTGCCGATTATTGGCCAATGTGGCGGTGCGGCGATGTTGGTAACTCAGGATTGCGGAAGGCTAATTTCTATTACGACTCCCAAGCAGATGGCCTTAGATATTGCGGTTGAGATCAAAGCCTTATGGAGTAGCCCCGGCCTTCTAGAAAGATTGGGTAAAGCGGCCGCGGAGCGGGTCGCGGAGCGGTGCTCGCAGAGTTTTTATCGAGAGCAGATCAACGATCATTATGAGTCTATTGCAAGAAATGACGCGAAGGGGTAAGCGAAGAAGACATGAGGCTGAGGTGGTGAGGGAAGAATAGCTGTATTTGGGTGACGGTGAGTCCGGTAGAGGGATGAAATTTCAATGAAGGGAGCAGCTCCTGACAAAACAACTCAGGGCGTGATGGTGAAAAATGTTCTGATATAAAGGCCCTATGGAAAAGCCTCTCCATGAAGCAATCCGTCTTTTGGCGGCGAAAGCCCGCACGGGTGACGTAGGGGCCTTTCGCGAATTCCAAGAACTCGCCTCTCATGTGATGGAGGCCGACCAGCTTCTTCTGCTGGCCAACTTAGCTAAAAAAGCGTTTGCCCAAGAAGTTTCCAACCTCCCGGTCCTGCGCATGGGGCTGTTGGGCGCATGCACCTTTCACCCTTGGAGGCATCTGCTTGAAGTGCGTTTGTTGGGGGAGGGGGTGCGACCACTTTTCACCGAAGGACTTTTTGATAACTACACGGCAGAAATCCTTGAGCCGGGCGGTATTTTAGAGGCAGGCCAATTGGATTTCATTCTTCTCTGCCCGTCTGCCCAGAGACTGATGAAACCAGCCTTAACGGATGGAGATTCTGCGGTGGGTCGCGAGATGGCGGTGGCGTCCGCCCGTGAGATTCTGGCGCTGTGTCGCAAGGCTCATGAACGCACCCAAGCAGAAATTATTCTGGTGAATTTTCCGTTGCCCTGTCGGCAGGATTGGGGTTCTTTTCGCAATCGAACTCTGGCGACCGACTGGACATTCCGCCGGGCGGTCAATCTGGAGCTGGGACTGGCGGCTCCCGCTTTTGTGCAACTCTGCGATCGGGAATATCTGGAAGCTAGGTTGGGCTTGGAGAAAGCCGAGGACCGGCGTGGATGGTTTGAAAGCAAGCAGCCGGGGTCGCCAGCATTGCTGGCTGTGCTGGCGGCCGAGGCGGCTCGGGTGGTGGCCCAAGCCCGGCGGCCCATGAAAAAGGTTTTGGCGCTGGATTTGGACAACACCCTTTGGGGTGGGGTGATTGGGGATGACGGGCTGGCCGGAATTGAGTTGGGCGATACCTCGCCGCGTGGGGAGGCGTTCAAGGATTTTCAGAAATACATCAAGTCTTTGAAAGATCGGGGGGTTTTGCTGGCTGTGTGCAGTAAAAATGACGAAGCCAAGGCCTTGGAGCCCTTGGAAAAGCACCCCGAAATGATTCTGAAGAGGGAGGATTTCGTGGCTTTTTACGCAAATTGGGAGCCCAAGCCGGAAAACTTGCGCAGGATGGCGGCCGAACTGCGCCTGGGGCTGGAGAGCTTTGTCTTTGTCGATGACAACCCAGCGGAGATTGAAATTGTCCGGCAATTTACCCCAGAGGTTGGGCGGGTCTTGCTGGGTCCCGATCCTGCTGACTACACCGCACAACTGCAGGACTCCAGATTCTTCGAGCCCCGGCAGATAACGAAGGAGGATGGGGTACGTTCGGAGCAGTATCGCGCCGAGGCTCAGCGGAAAGGGATGGAGAGTCAGTGTACTGACATGGACAGCTATTTGAGGTCCTTGGAAATGGTTGCGGAGGTCCAGCCGTTCAGGCCGGTGGATTTACCACGAATCACGCAACTAATTACCAAGAGCAACCAGTTTAATGTAACGACCCGGCGCCGGTCTGAGGCGGAGTTGACGGTGATCTCGCAAGATCATGAGTGGGGGCATTTCTCGGTTCGGTTGAAGGACCGATTTGGGGATCACGGGTTAATCTCCGTGGTGATCCTGCGTTTTGAAAATGGAATGGCGGAGATCGACACTTGGTTGATGAGCTGTCGAGTGCTGAAGCGGCAGGTGGAAGAGGTTGTGCTAAACGAAATCTTTCGACAGGCGCGCGGGAGAGATTGCCAAGAGGTGAGGGGATGCTACCTGCCCACCGAAAAAAATGGGATCGTGAAAGATCTTTACTCGAAGTTCGGCTTTATTCGACAAGAGAAGGGGGGGGCTGGGGAATATTATCGCCTGGCAATTCAGGACTTTCGTCCGTTGGGCCATCGGATTAGCATTCGGCAAGATGAGCCAAGCTGACGGAGAGATTTTACCCAGACTACAGACTCTGGTGGATGGGCTCTTTCTAGATCCTCCGCGATTGACCCATGAGACGAAGGCAACGGATGTGGCGGAGTGGGATTCTTTAATGCAGATATCCATTTTGGTCGCGGTGGAAAAAGAGTTTGGCGTGCGGTTTCGAACGGGGGAGGTGGAGGCGACGAAGAATGTGGGTGAGTTTTGCGCTTTGATTGGGCGAAGAATGACCGAAGCCTAATCCCGGAATGCAGGCGCCCTTCGATAGCCCAAGGCAAGCCGGCTGGTTTGCCGGGCTGTGTCTCCTGATTCTTTTCAGCCCGTGGCTTCTGCCTTCTTCCTGGGTGGATCAACGGGAGACGGTTTATAGCAACGCACCCATAAGGATCGGGCCGTATCCCTGGCTGCAAAAAAAGATTTTTAAAGATCAAGGTCCCGCCGATCTTGTTCTGGCTGGATCTTCGCACATTTGGGGTGGGGTAAGTGCAGTGGAGGCGCAAAAGATGATTCAAGGGAAGACCGGTCGACCCGCCGAGGTTTTCACCTTGGGATGGCCTTGGCCAGGTTATGACGCCCTCTACTTTATCGCACGTGATTTACTGGAGAAACGCGCGGTTCGCTGTTTGGTGATTTATGACGAAGCCTGTGGCAGTGAGGATTTTCATCTTGCCGCCTACCAGTGGCTCCGATTCTCTCGCGATTGGCCAGTGATCCGGGGTCTACCGTTCCGTTTAGTAATGCAAGCTTACGCCGCTTCGATCTTGGGGGTGCCCAAGCTTGTCTTGTCGTCGCTTCGGCCGGATGGGCCAACCGATCCGAACCCGCAGGAAGATTACTGGCAAAACTTTTACAAGGCACCGCCCGTGGCATCACAAAACGGAACGCTGACTTGTCATTTAGGACTTAATTACGACCCAACCTTCCCTCCGGCTCCAACTTTTTCGATTCCGCCGCCGAAACCCGTGGTGTATGGGCCGACCAGCAAAGGGAGCTTTCGTTTCCAAGGGGAGGCCCTTAACACCCTGCAAAATCATTTTCTCGAAAAAGTCATTGAGTTAGCGAAAAACCACGGCACGCAGATTATCTTTCTTAATTTTCCTCTTTTAAAGGAGGCGCAGAACGATGAAATCGTTGAAAAACAGTGCTGGCCTGAGCGGTTTGGCGGGGAGGTGAAGCTAATCGGGGTCAAGCCGAAGGAGCTTTTCAAAGGGATATCCGCAAAGGGCCTAAATGATTTGTATTACGACTCAAGCCATTTTAATGCGCACGGGCAGGAACTTTATACCCGATCAATTCTGCCCCTGCTTGGGGAGGTTTATGCAAAGTAGGGTTTGGATTTGGGCGGCAATTCTCATTGGACTGTTGGGGGCCTTGCTCGCTTTGAATTCGCCTTCGTTTCGCAATGGGGCGGATGCGGTGTACCAGAACTTTTGAGGTGGCGATGATTATTTCGGCAGAATGGATTGCTGGGATTTACGTGGCATTCGCCCTAGCGGTTTTGGGTTTACGGAAGGGGCCTGTGGGTGCGGTGAGGGATGGGCTTTTTGCGGCTATCAATCTGGGGGCGGTTTTCATCGTACATTTTGCTGCCCGAGATCCGCGTGCGATCCTTGTTTTTTGGGTTTATCTAGCGGCGGTAGTTGGAATGTATCCCGCGATGCGAATCCTGGCGGCGCGGCCTGTTTACTTCTGGTTGGCGTTTGCCTTGCCTATTTTGCTTATGGCGGGGGTGCGATACACGCCGACGGCTTGGGTTGCGCAGGAACTGCGCGGATTGCAGGAGGTGCTGCGGCGAAACCCAGATTTCTCGTTGGCGCCGTATTTTCTTGGGATTTCGTATTTAGCTTTCCGCTGTAGTCGGATGTTAATTGATGTGCGGAATGGGGCGCCTTGGCCCACCTTTGTCCAGTTTCTTGGTTTCGCCTTTTTCTTTCCTGTGATGAGCGTGGGACCCATTCATCGGTGGACGGAGCACCGCGAAGCTTTGGAAAACAAGACCACTTTTCCTGTCTCACCGTGTTTGCAAAGGATTGGAATTGGATTGGCCAAAGCGGTCTTCCTGGCTGGGTGGGTGGGGCAGTTGGATTATTCGCAGATGTTTTTTGACGGACATCTCCATTCGCTAGTGGACTTGGGCATTGCCGCAGTGGCCTACTATCTTTACCTGTATCTAAATTTCTCGGGGTACTGTGATGTGGCGATCGGCTTGGCGGGATTGGCGGGAGTTTCAGTGCCTGAGAATTTCAGAAATCCACTAATGGCGAGGAATCTGAAGGAGTTCTGGAACTGCTGGCACATCACGCTTTCCGAGTGGATGCGGGACTTGGTGTTCTCTCCGTTGGCGAAGAAGTTGGTCACGCGGGTAGGACCAAAGTACGCCAACCATGCGATCGCGGGGATCATCCTGCTTGTTTTCATGTTGATAGGGGTCTGGCATGGGAAGGGATGGACTTTTTTCATTTACGGCCTCCTTCATGGATTGGGGGTAGTGGCGAACTACTACTATACTTTAGCTTTGAAAAAGTACCTGAGCCGCGAAGAATACCTGTCTTATATGGCGAATCGATGGATCGAGGCGGTCGGAATTCTGATGACATTTTGTTATGTTGCGGGGACTTTGTTTTTCATGGCTAATTCCCCAACCCAGATTTATCAAATTCTCCATGTCCTCCGATAAAACATCTTCTGGGCATATCTCAGAAACGCGGTGGGATGATATCCAGGTAGGGAAAACGGAAGCGGAGAATTACGAGCTGACGGAAGCGGTGTACAATCATTTTCTTGGGTTGTCGGGGGACATAAATCCGATTCATGTAAGCGACGAGGAAGCGGTGCAGAGGGGGTTTTCAAAAAAAGTCATGCATGGGGGTATCCTGCATGGGTTTATCTCCCACTTTGTGGGAATGCGTTTCCCAGGAAAGCGGAGTCTGTTGCTTAAAACCGACCTGCGCTACCTCCATCCTTGTCACCTGCAGGATAAATTGAGGTTGGAAGCGGTGGTATCGCAGAAGACGGACGCGGCAAAGGTCTTGGTGCTGGACCTGCGGATTTTCCGTGAGCCGGAGCATATCATGGTGGCGGCAGGACAATCCTTGGTTCGTGTGCAGGAATGAAAACGGTTCTTATCGTGGGGGGGACACGCGGGCTGGGTTGGGCGATGAGCGAGGCCTTCGCGCGAGCTGGTTGGCAAGTGGTGGCCACATGGCATCAGGACGAGGAGTCGGCCGAGCGGGCGGCCAAAAAACTTGGAGGAGGGGGAATGGTGGTGAAGGCGGACGGGCAGGACGCGCTGGATGTGCGGAGGGTGGCCGAACTCGAAGTGGTACAAAAAACCAGTCAGTTGATCTATATCCACAATGCCGCTACTCCATTTGTGCCTAAGCCACTGCATCTGCATTTCTGGGATGACTATGAGAAGCAGATGGCAGTGGGGTTGCGGTCGTTGCACCAATTCACATCCCTGCTTCTGCCCTTAATGGTTAAAGCAAAGTATGGGCGTATCGTGCCGATTCTGACGCGGGCGATTCATCCACCGGTACCCAAGGGAATGGTGGCGTATCTGACGAACAAAGCGGCGATGCTAGAATTTTCACGATGTTTGGAGGTGGAATATCAAAAACAAGGCATTCACTCTTTTTGTGTGGAGCCATCCTTTATGGAAAGTGCTTACACGAAGAATTGGCCTGAGGGGATTAGGGTGGAGGCGGAGAAAAGCTTTTCAACAGAGCCAAGCGTTTTGGCCTCTAAAATTGTCGAAAGGTGCCTAGAAACTTCAGCGGGTAGCGGGGGGCGTGAATTACAGGGATGATTTCTTGCGTGCAAGAAGCATGTATTGGGCCCCAAAAGGCAAATGGCGCAAAGGCCACTCGGTAAATCGAAGAAATCCTAATGGTTTTGGGAAAATGAAGGCGAAGTGGGTCAAAACAATTTCAAATCCTGCTTGAGAAAGAAGGCGGCGGGCGCCCCTTGGCCAGAGCATGATGGCGTCTCGATCAAATGGGATCCTAGACATGACCCATCGGGTGCCTGGGTTCCAAGGATTATTTTCCCAAAAGGCGAAAAGCCCATCTGGTTTTAGGGAGTGATAAATTTGGCGCAAGGCAGTGGCTCTTTCGGAGATAGGAATGTGGTGAAAAACCCCGTTAGAGAACGCCAGATCAAAAGACCCCAACTGAGAAATGGTGGAAAGGTTGTGGAATTCTACATGGGGCTGTTGCCACGTCTCGCGAGCACGATCTAGTGATTTGTCAGAAATATCGACTCCAGTCAGTGAGGTATTGCCCGGCAAGGACAGCAAGTAAGGGGTGGAGGATCCTGTGCCACATCCGTAATCGAGGATGCGGGGGACCGGTCGTGTTCCCAGCAAACGGGCGAGGATGTTGACCCTGCCTTGGGCAAAGAAATCTTTTTTCTCTCCAGAAAGATCTAGGCCACTCTGCAGGGCCTGATCATGTTTATCCGCAAAACCATCGAACTCGGAGGGGGGGGGCACGATTATTTTCGGCGAAGACCTAGAAGGGAAATGAAAAATCCAGAGAGAAGAGTCTGGAAGCCGACGGAAAGTAGCGTGGCACCAGGAATGGCGATCCGCATGGTTTGAGGGTAGTTGAGGTTGCCAAAATCGGAGTGGCGCCAGTTCAAAAAACCGAAAAGGAGAAGGGCGAAGCCGGCGAGGAGGCAGGCGAGGCCAGCGAGGGAGCCTGTTTCTAGATTCAAGTAGCGGAAAAGACGTTCGAAGCGCGGGTCGGGTGGAAGAAGGCGGGTGTTGATGGCGTAGGTTTTAGCGAGAATCGAGAAAAGAACAGATTGGTAGCCGCAGAAGATGGCGACGCTGCCGTAGAGCAGGGTGTGGACATCGAAGTGGATACGACCGAAGACCATGCCAGGAAGGGCAACCGAATAACAAAGAAGGCCGAAGAGCATCATCCCCAGGCCCGGGATTAAGAAGAGCCAGCGGGGAGAGTACATGAGGTAAAAGCGAAGTGTGCGCCAGCCATCGCGAAAGGTTTTCAAGTGAGGGGGGTGTGCGATCCGTCCGTCTTTGTGGAGGGTGATGGGAACCTCGGAGATTCGGACTTTGGCCAAGCTGGCCTTGATGATCATTTCTGTGGCGAACTCCATTCCGGTGCACTGCTGGTCGAGGGAGTCATAAAGTTTGCGGGTAAAACATCGCATGCCGCAATAAACATCATGGATGGGGGCGTGAAACCATGCGCGCACCATGAGAGAGAACATAGGATTACCGATCCAGCGATGGGACCAAGGCATGGCGCCTGGGGCGACTTTTCCGCCTCCAGCGGGGAGCCGGCAGCCTTGGACAAGATCGAAACCCTGAGCGATTTTGCGGGCGAATTTTGGAATTTCCCCGAAGTCGTAGCTGTCGTCGGCATCGCCCATAAGAATGTATTGGCCACGGGAGGCGGCGATGCCACCCATGAGGGCGGCTCCGTAGCCTTTAGTCGGGACGGAGATGACTCGGGCGCCAAATTTTTCTGCGATTTGCTGGGAACCGTCCGTACTACCGTTATCGGCGACGATGATTTCGGCTTCCACGCCGGCTTCCTTGAGGCCGGTTTGAGCCTTGCGAAGGCAGGAGGCGAGCGTATCGGCTTCGTTCAGGCAGGGGATAACAATGGAAAAATCCATGAGCGAAGATGACTATGGCGAAGCTGGGTCCGACGATGGAAGTTTTAAAAGATAGAAAAGTTCGGCCCCGACTTGGACTTGAAAGACGATTTCTTTGCGATCGACAATTTGGGCGCCTACTTGGTCGATCCATTTTTGAGCGGGAAGGCCAGTATCTCTCTGGATTATATAGGCGGAAGCGATAAGGAAAGATGGATGCGGAGATGAAGGATGAGCCAAGAGGGTGGCAGGAGGTACATAAACAATCGTACGGGATCCATAGGGTTTCCAAAGGGTGGCCTCTAAGGCAGCCCCACCCGTATAACCGAGGAGGGGCACATCGGAAGGAAGGGAGAGGAGCAGGGGTTCGAAGGGGCGAGATCGGTGCCCGTATGCTTGATAGACAGCTGATATCCTTTCGCTTAAGGAAGGCGACAACGGCAAGTGTCGGACAAGCGCAATCAGTGCTCTTGGGGGGAAGAGGGGGCGGGAGGGGGTCAAAATGAGAACCAGAAGAGATGAGCCCATGGCAAAAAAAGCTGACCACTGCCAGATGCGGGAGCGGAGTAAGCGGTGCTGGTGAGGCAAGGCAGAAAAGCCGAGGATGAGAAACATTAGTGCGGGGAGAATGATCCTGGAAGGACAGCTGATCGCCATTTTGGATGAATAGACAAGAACTGAGGCAAGGGTAGCTAGCCACGCGATGCCGAGTGCTGGTGGGGCTGGTGGTGAGATTTTCCATGGCCTTGCCCCGATTGCGGCGAATAGGGCGAGGAAGGAGAGGATGGTTAAGCCCAAACCCAGACCGGCGCCCTCTTCTCCGGGCAATTCGCGAATTGCCAAATCTTGAAAGCCCCCTTCGAACGAATTGGACAAGGATGCAATGAGAGGTGCGGGTAAAGAAGAACGGACAAAGTCGCTTGTTTGATGGACAAAGGGCCAGACTGGGGGAACAGAATTTTGGATGCTGATTAAAATCAGGTTTCCAGCAATTCCAACTACTGAATTTGTTATCGTGATTGGTTTTGCATGAGCAGTTGCTGACTCAGCTTTTTCGCCAGTCCAGTCACCGCAGTGCAGTTGATTTGATATCCAGATGGGAAAGGAGCTCAGGGCAAGGCAGAAAACGAGGAGAGAAGATGTGAGCCAAGGTCGGCGGAGAAGGGTTTTTGCATGAGGAAGGATGACGCAGAGCCAAGGCAGACCCCAAAGGACATTGGTGGATTTGATTCCAGTGCAGATGGCCATGGCCACTGCGGAAAGAGCCAAATCTCGATAAGGGACGGGTTGGCGACCAGTGGCGAGAACGAGTGAAGCGAGAAAAAAGACACCGGCGAAGGAGTCGTTTCCGATACTGCCCGCTTGGAGAACGATTCCGTATGCCGAGGGAAGGAGCCACATCCAATTCCAGGCCGTCTTTCCGGAAGCTCCCAATCGGCGGGACAGTTGAAACACTAAGGCGGGTAGAAAAAGGAATCCGGTCCAGTTCCAGAGAAAGATCAGGCGATCGGTGTGGAGAAGGGCAAAATAGGGGACTGAGAGAAATTCAAATCCGACGGAGCGGGTGTCCATGCGGGCATCAAAGTTACCCGTCCACATCCATCCTTTTTGAGCTAGCCAGTAAAGAATGCGAGGTACGCGGTAGCTTAGGCCATCGTGGTTTGTTGGCTCGTAGATAAGCCCACCGATTAGGGTGAGGAAGGCGAGAAGGAAAAAGGATGCAGGGAGGAGTCGGCGAAGGGAGAGGGGGTGTTCGTGAGATCGGCGGGCGGGGAAGAAGCGGGCCTTGGTTTTGTGAATAGTGTCGAGACGAAAGAATTTCTGCAGGGGAGTGCGGTAAAAAAAACAGATCGATGTGAGAAAAAGAAAGTGGACGGCGAGATACGCGGGAGCGTTGAGAATACGAAAGTAGCTAAGAATCCAACCAGCGGCGGAGCAGGTGGCGGCGTAAAGGAGCCAGATTTCTAGACAGAAAGGCATGGAGGAAAGAATGAGGAAGGGAGCGACGGGGTGCTAGATGATTTTGGATGTTGAATGTTTAATTTTTGATTAGAGAAGAGATTGCTCACGCCAAGACCGCAAAGGCCGGGAAGGAATGCAGGGGCGCCCGCTAGGAAGCGGGCGGGTGTGATGTGGGAAAGTGTGAAGGGTGGCCCTACTACGCTCCTACCCGCTTCGCGGAGGAGCTACGAAGGGCGCCCGAAGTGGACGATTTTGGAATAAACGTGGCGACCTTGGCGTGAGCAAGGGGTCAAGGGAGAGGCTTGAAAAAGTGAGCAGGGCGGGTAAGGATGTTGGATGACAAAGACTGCACATCCTAAAGCTAACATCCT
Organism: Verrucomicrobia subdivision 6 bacterium; assembly: GCA_947466515.1. Taxonomy (GTDB): domain Bacteria; phylum Verrucomicrobiota; class Verrucomicrobiia; order Methylacidiphilales; family Verrucolacustridaceae; genus Verrucolacustris. The sequence goes on from CANIEM010000004.1 coordinate 51,821, forward strand.
TGTAGCGGGAGCCCATCCTTCGCCAAGGCTCCGGAGGGCTGAGTAAGCCAATGAAACACCCTACTTCTAACATTCTCGTAGCGGGAGCAGGGGCCCATCCTTCGCCAAGGCTTCGGAGGGCTGAGTAAGCCAATGAAACATCCTAGTTCTAACATTCTTGTAGCGGGCGCGGGGGGGTTTATTGGGGGGCATTTGGTGGCTTACTTGCGCAAACAGGGGATCAAGAATATCCGAGCGGTGGATATCAAGCCTTTCGGCGAGTGGTACCAGAAGTTTGAGGATGTGGAGAATCTATCTCTGAATTTAGGGGAGCTACCCGCGTGTCATCAGGCGGTGAAGGGGATGGAGTGGGTCTATAATTTGGCGGCAGATATGGGCGGCATGGGTTTTATCGAGCTCCATAAAGCGGAGTGTATGTTGACGGTGTTAATTAATACGCACCTGCTGATGGCTTCGAGGGATGCGAAGGTGAAGCGATTCTTTTATGCATCCTCAGCGTGTGTTTACGCGGCAGATAAGCAGACGACGACGGAGAATCCAGGGCTGAAGGAGGCGGACGCGTATCCTGCGATGCCCGAGGACGGGTACGGATGGGAAAAGTTGTTTAGTGAGCGGATGTGTCGTCATTTCCGAGAGGATTTTAAGTTAGAGACGCGGATGGTGCGGTATCACAATGTCTACGGCCCGAACGGGACATATGATGGAGGCAGAGAAAAGGCGCCTGCGGCAATTTGTCGGAAAGTGATTGAGGCGCAGAAAAATAAAAGTGGGGAGATAGAGATCTGGGGGGATGGGGAGCAGACGCGGAGTTTTATGTACATTGATGACTGCATCAAGGGGTCGACTCAGATTATGGAGAGTGATATCCGGGAGCCGATCAACCTGGGCAGTGCGGAGATGGTTTCGATTAATCAGCTGGTGGACATTGCGGAGGGAATTGCGGGGGTGAAGTTGAAGCGGAAGTATAATTTAGGAGCGCCGAAAGGGGTGAGGGGAAGAAGTAGTGATAACACCCTCATTCAAAAACTAATGGGTTGGGAACCCGGAACAAAGCTGAAGGATGGACTTTCTAAAACGTACGAGTGGATCAAGGGGGAGATGGAGTAGGAGGGATTAAGGTCCCGCGGTTGCGGCCCCGACGCCGGTCGGGGTAGAGACGCGCTTTCGCGCGGAATTCGAAAAGCGGAAAGCGGAAGGGGAATTAGGGGTTAAGGGATTAAGGGGGGGGATGGCCCTACTACGCTCCTAACCCGCTTTACGGAGCCTGCTTCGCCAAGGCTTCGCAGCCCGAGGGAGCGGAGGACATGTCGAAGGGCGCCCGGGGCGGGTGGGGCTGCGGCTGGGTTGACGGGTTAGCGAGGCGGATTAGAGTGGATTTATGAGAGTGGAAGCTGAGGTGAGGGATGCCACGCATCTTATTTTGAAAAAGCCTTTAGGCATGCCTGCTGGAAGCAGGGTCGTTCTGGATATTTTTGAGTCGGGAAATGGTGGAGAAAATGAGGATTGGGCCAAGTTGTCGTTAAGTATGTTGGAGAGAGCGTACGGCTTGGACGAGCCTGACTACTCGAGCGCAGGACAAGCGCTTGTTTAAGGGCGGATGGCGGAAGTTTTTGAGGGAGAGATTGTCTTGGCGAGGTTGTCGCAAGCAGATGGTGGGGCCAAGTTACGACCGATCGTTTTGCTACGAAAACTTCCTGGGATGGGTGATTTTTTGGTCTGTGGGGTGAGTTCGCAAACGCAGCGTGCGGTGGAGGGTTTTGATTTGGTGGTGGAGTCTGGGTCAAAAGGATTTGCCCAGACGGGGTTGAAAGTGACCTCGGTCATCCGGCTTAATTTTTTGGCGACTGTACCGACCCATTGGATGGAGAGAAGACTGGGCAGTCTGCCCGATGGCATGCTGGGTTTATTGCAGGCTAAATTGGCAGAGCATATTGCGGGTTAAAGGTAGAGATGGGGGAGGGTGTTTGAGGCGGGCGATTTTGAATGTTGCCCCGCGTTCGTGGGACGCGCTCAAGTGCGATTACGCGCGAATGTGGGAATGTGGTGGTAGGGCCGATGGCCTCCATCGGCCGATAGAGCGATCTAGGCCTGAGCGGTCGAGCGGTTCAATCGGCCCCGACGCTGGTCGGGGCGCTACCGGTGAACGGATTTAAGTGTTGAGCGCAGGCGTTCTCGGAGAGACCGCTCCCGCGGTTGCGGGACGCAGACGCGCCCTGAGTTTGAGGGCGGGTGGCCCTGCTACGCTGAGTCTCGGCAGGCTCGCTGAGCTGCGCAGGGTGCCCGGGGCGGGCGGGTTGAGGATTGCGGGGGGCCTGGATAGAGGCTAAATTTGAAATATGAAATGGGGTCGTTTAGAGCGGCTTTTCTGGTGGCAGGAGGCTGAGCCTATTTCGCCTGAGCGATGCGCGGCTCAAGTCATGGTCATGGGGGGATGGAATGACGTGGCTGAGGCGCGAAGTCGTTTTGGTAATGATATTTTTGAGAAGGTGCTACGCAATCCGCCTCGGGGGTTGTTCGACGCAAGGTCTTGGACTTTTTGGCATAAGAAAACTGGGATGGTTCCAGCGCCCCCGCTACCGGAGCAGTCCACGCCGTGGCCGCCCCGCTGAATTGGCATTTTGAGATCCTGCCGTCATCCCAAAAAAATGTTTGGGACACCAAATTGGCGGCGGGGATGGAAGGCTGGGTGCTTTATGGTGGCACAGGGCTTGCTTTAAGGCTTGGTCATCGAGAGTCGGTCGATTTCGATTTTTTTTCATCCAAACCCATTGAGCCGCTTCGGTTCCACGCTGAAATGGGATTCGATGGGGACATTCTGCAGGCGGCACCCAACACGCTGAGCGTGATGCATGGGGGAGTTAAACTGTCTTTTTTTGGTGGCCTCTCTCTTGGGGTCGTTGCCTCGCCGGACTTTTTGGATCTCTGTCCCATTGCCTCGTTGGCCGATCTAGGGGCGTGCAAGCTGGCCGCCCTGGTAAATCGCGTCGAACGAAAAGACTATCAAGATGTGGCCGCGCTCTTGCGTCACGGGTTGCGCCTTTCCCACCTGTTAGGATGTGCAGAGGCCGTTTATCATGGGGCCTTTCCGACGGCTGCCTGTCTAAAAAGTCTGACTTGGTTTGATGATCCTGTGTTGGAGCGTCTGGGTGAGGAGGATCGGAGGCTGCTCGAAGTATCCGCTTTAGCCGTCGAGAAGATTGAAACCGTGCCGCTCCTTTCTGATCGGATTTCTCCTACTGTGCTTGGCGGGCGGGGAATTAGGGGTTAAGGGATTAAGGGGTTAAGGAGTTAAGGGGGACGGGTGTTGAGCGCAGGCGTTCTCGGAGAGACCGCCCTACCTAGGTAGCGGGCGGGTTGCCCTACTGCGCTCCTAACCCGCTTCGCGGAGGAGCTCCGAAGGGCGCCCGCTAGGAAGCGGGCGGGTTGAAGCTGGATCAAGGGGGTGAGGCGAGGCAAAATAGGGTGATGGAGACGGAGATCAAAAGGGTGGAGGTGCTGGGGATGGGGTTGATGGCGACCGATTATGCGGGTGGGGTAAAGTTGCTGGAGGGCCTGGCGAAACGGAAAAAGCCTGGGATGGTGGCTGCCTGCAACACGCACTTAGTGGCGTTGGCACGGCACCAGGCTGATTTTCGGAGGGTCTTAGGGAATTTTGATCTGCTATTGCCCGATGGAATGCCGCTGGTCTGGTCGATGCGGCGTAAAGGAGCAGTTTTGGAGGATCGGGTGTATGGACCGTACTTTATGTTGGAGGCGCTGAGGATGTTGCCTCGGCCATGGAAGCACTTCTTTTTTGGCGGGACGGAAAGTTGTTTGCAGGAGTTATCGGTGGCGGCGCGGCAGGCTCAACCCGATGTGGAGATTGTGGGGACGTTATCGCCGCCGTTTCGGGCTTGGACGGAAAAAGATGAGGAGGGTTTTGCGGAGGTGATTAGGAAATCGGGCGCGGATTTTGTTTGGGTGGCGCTGGGGGGGGGTCGGCAAGAAAGGTGGATCGAAAAAAATCTGAAGCGGCACAGCAGGGGAGTTTTTCTGGCGGTGGGGGATGCCTTTGAGCTGTTGGCGGGAAGAAGGGCTTTTGCGCCTGCAGGGATGCAGAAATCAGGGCTAACGTGGTTGTATCGGTTGTGGCAGGAGCCGAGGCGGATGTTTCCGCGGTATTTCAAATTTAATAGTTTGTTTCTTTACTATACTTTTCTGGATCGGTTGCTGGGGGTAACGCCGAGACCGTCGGACATGCCGAAGTCGGGAAAGCAGACGATTGCTTTTCTGGGGTGTCGAGGGGTGCCTGCGAGGTATTCGGGATTTGAGACTTTGGTGGAGGAGCTGGGGGCGAGGTTGGCGGATAGGGGGCACGCGGTGACGGTTTATAATCGGGCGCATCTCTATCCTGATCGGCCGAGGGAGGTGCGCGGGATGCGGATCGCGTATTTGCCGAGTCTACGAACGAAAAGCACGGAGACGATTAGTCATACGTTGCTGGCGGTGATTCATGCGGCGGTGCGGAGGTTTGATGTGGTGTATTTATGCGGGGTGGGAAATGCGGCCTTGGCGGGGATTTTAAAATTGGCGGGGAGTAAGGTAATTGTGAATGTGGATGGAGACGATTTTCGAAGGTTGAAGTGGCATCCGTTAGCGAAGGCGTGGCTGAAGTTGAGTGAGAGGTGGGCGACGAAGTTAAGTGATGTGGTGATTGCGGATAATCACACGGTGATGGAGAGGTATGAGAGGGAGTATGGATTTAAGACGACCTATCTTTCCTATGGGACGCCAGAAAGGCCGAAGGAGTGTGGTCAGGAGACGTTAAAGTTGTTTGGGTTGAAAGCGGGGGAGTATGTGTTGTACGCGGGGAGATTGACGCCTGAGAATCGGCCCGATTTGTTGGTGAAGGCGTATGGGAAGGTGGTGGGGGATTGGCCGTGTGTGGTGGTGGGGGGAGCGGGGTATGAGGTGGAGTACGGGTTGAGCTTGCACCAGATGGCGGGGGCAAAGGTGAAGTTGGTTGGGCCGATTTATGGGGAGGGGTATCGGGAGTTGAGTGCGCAGTGTGGGATTTTTGTTTTGCCTGGGACGGTGGAGGCAACCCGGTTGGTGCTGTTGGACCAGATGGGATTTGGGAACGCGATTGTCTATCACGATTGCGCGGCGACGCGGGAGGTGATCGGGGAGGCGGGTGTATCGTTTGGAGGGGAGAGTCCTGAGAAGGATTTAGCGGAGAAGCTGAGTGGGTTGATCGCAGATCCTGGCGAGAGAGAGAGGTTGAAAAAAGCGGCGAGGGAGAGGGCGGAGAAGAGCTATAGTTGGGAGAAGGTGACGGACGCGTATGAGGGGATATTGAAGGGGCTGAGTGTGAGGAAGGAAAATAGGGATTAAGGGGTTAAGGGGTTAAGGGGTTAAGGTTCCTCACGCCCCGCATTCCCGGGACGCGCTTTCGCGCGCAAAGGCCGCTAAGCCCCGACCCAGTCGGGGCAGGTACGGGGCGCAGACGCGGGTACGGGGTGGAGACACGCTTACGCGTGGAATTCGAAAAGCGGAAAGCGGAAGGGGAATTAGGGGTTAGGGGGTTAAGGGGGGGATGAAGGAAACCGACGGGAGAAGACGGAAGACGGAAGACGGAGGATGGAGGATGGAGGATGGAGGCAGAATTGATCGCGCAGACGCACGGGTGGAGGAAAAGTGGGTAATTCCCACTTGTGGGCTAATGAGATAGTGGTAAGGTGGGGGAATGAGAGGTAGTCCTGTAAAAGATTCTGGGTTTGAGCTGGTGAATGAGGTGTTGAGGCCTGATGCGAAGAAGCGTTTAACGTTGGGGCATGCGATCGGTGGGGTGGATATGGCTTATAATGTTTACAGAAATCGGTTGGGTCAGATTGTGTTGGACCCGGTAAAGGCGGTCTCTCTTTCTGAAACATGGCTATTTGAGAATGCTGGGGCGTTGGCATCGGTGAAACGGGGATTGGTGGATTCGGCTAAGGGTCGCACGAAGAAGCGTGGCTCTTTTGCGGCTTACGCGCGCGAGGGGTAGAGGGGTGCGGCGCACTCTGCGATTCACGGCTGAGGCGGATCGGCAGTTGGCGGAGTTGGAGCGTAGAGTCGATAAGAAGGGGTTACTGGGGCAGGTAAGAAAAACGTTAGGGTTTTTGGAGGTGAATCTTAGGCATCCGAGTTTGAGCACGCATGAGTTTCAGTCTCTGCAAGGGATCGGCGGGGAGAGGGTTTGGGAAGCTTATATTCAAAATCGAACTCCTGGGGCTTATCGGATCTTTTTTCACTATGGGCCAGATGAGGGGGTGGGGAAAAAGCGAGTTGCCACACTGACGATTCTGGCCATCACGCCCCATCCGTAGGGAATTCCGCGCCCAGCGTTCGTGGGGATTTTGCTCACGCCAAGGTCGCTAAGCCCCGACAGGAGCCCCGACCGAGTCGGGGCGGGTACGGGGCGCAGACGCGGGTACGGGGTAGAGACACGCTGACGCGTGGAATTCGAAAAGCGGAAGGGGAATTAGG
>CANIEM010000005.1 GCA_947466515.1 Verrucomicrobia subdivision 6 bacterium
CAATAGCGGGTGCGGAGGAATAATTAAGCCCATCACCGTCCCGACCAACCCAGCTATCGCCACGGGAAACAAAGGCCGCCGCATCGGCCAACTCGTTTTCATACAAACAAAGGCTAACCCCACCTACACTGCCCTCAAACGAAACCTTTTCCCCAAACCTACATCATCCCTTTGCAGCTTTACCCCGTACCCGCGTCGGGGCCATGCGCGTGTCTGCGTCTCTACCCCGACCCGCGTCGGGGCCGCAACTGCGGGGCGCGTCGGGACTTCTCACCTCCGAAGCCCAACACCTAGGTAGGGCGGTCTCTCCGAGAACGCCTGCGCTGAATACTCAAAACCGTCCACCGGTAGGGCTGACCGTCCCTGGTCAGCTGATTGAAACATTGGTGGTTTAGAACTCAAACCCAGGGCTCGACTGCGACTCTACCCCGACCAGAGTCGGGGCCGCAACCGCGGGACTACATTCTCACATCTAGAATTCCTTTCCGTCCTTAGCCCTCCCCAATTCTTACGCCTGCAAATGATTCAAAGGCGTATACCGACCCAGCTTCAGATGTCTCCAAATCGCCCGAGTAATAAATTTTTTTCCAATTCCAACCGCCTTCTCCAACGAAAGCCCCTTTGCCAGACCCGCACAAATCGCTGCCGAATAGGTGCAGCCAGTCCCATGTGTCTCTACACCCTTACACCGTAACGCCGTGAAAGTTTTCAACTTTCCGTTCGGCCAAGCCAGATAATCTTCCGCTTTTGCCAATTTGAGATGTCCCCCCTTCACCAAAAACGGAACTTTCCATTTTTTTGCCAACTCCGAAGCCGCTTCCTTCGCCTGCTCCGGATTTTTCAACTTCCTTCCCACCAATCGGGCCGCCTCATCCAGATTCGGAGTCACGAGAGCTGCTTTGGGAAACAAAAACCTGGCCATCGCGCGCTCCGCATCAGGCTTGAGCAGTGCCGCCCCGCTCGTCGCCACCATCACAGGGTCCACCACCAGCATCAGCCCCCTCCTCTTGCCCAACTGCTTCGCCACCTCTCTTATGATTGCGGAAGAAAACAGCATCCCCGTCTTCACCGCTCCCACTGGAAAAGCTTCAAAGACCAACTTGATCTGCTCCGCTACCATCCTTGGCTCAACCGCAGCGATTCTCGAAACTCTCCCAGGATGCTCCGCCACTACACAGGTCAAAGCCGATGTCCCATAAACCCCTAGTCGGGTAAAAGCTTTTAGATCCGCCTGGATTCCCGCTCCGCCAGAGTTATCCGATCCGGCAATCGTCAATGCCACGGGTGCTTTGCGGCTCACCACCTAATCCTCTCCATACCCTGAACCCGATCAAAGTGGCGATCCCGACTGACCACCTTCATCCCGTGTAATCGAGCCAGAGAAGCGGTCCAAAGATCATTGGTTGGAATCGGGGTTCCTGCTCTCTTCAGCTCGGTGCGGATGATATGGTAATAAGGAAAAACGTCCCGATCGAGATCGAGGATCCGTACGCTATCTAGGAATTCAGAAAACCAGCGGGCTAAGACGTTTTTCCGTTTCGAGCTTTGCAATCCATAAAAATATTCCGCCGCATTCACCACCGTTACACAAAGATCGTTCTCACGCTCCAAAACGCGAAGCAGACCCTCGTCCTGTGACGAAAGAGCAGAGATGGCGTTCGTATCCAAAATCATCGCCACATCTCCGGATCTACTTTTCTAAAATCAGGGGAATCGATGATTTTTTTCAGATCGTCCAATCCATCCTTGGGTATTTTCGGAAGAGTTTTCAACCACTCGCGTAAAGGAAGACGGGCCTGAGATTTCCGGATTCTATGTTCTAACGACTCCTCCATCAACCGACCCAGAGGAATTCCCTCCAAAGCCGCCTGTGCCTTTGCCCTACGATAAAGCTCATCCCGAACAATCAAGGTAGTCTTCACAAAACCATAAATATGGTATTTCCATACTCTGTCAACTTCTACCCAACCCAAAACACGCTATTATCCCGTAACCACCCGTGAGCGCGTCCGCTTCCCGCGAACGCGGGATCAATCACTTTATCGGCCGATGGGGACCATCAACCCTCCCACCACCTTCACACTTTCAAACATTATTACATTCGAACACCTGGAGATCCTTTGCGTCCTTGGCGTGAGTAAAACTGCAGCTACCCGACCGCCTGACCATTAATCAAATATGGATCGCGTGTCCGACCGCCGCTTCGGTCGCTTCCTTGATCATCTCGGTCAGCGTCGGATGAGCGTGAATCGTCCCAGCAATCTCGTCCGCCGTCGCCTCCAGCGTCATTCCCAATCCCACCTCCCCAATCAACTCCGTCGCTTCCGCCCCAATAATGTGTGCACCCAGAATCTCCCCATGCGGTTCCCCGATCAGAATCTTCACCATCCCTTCCGAATCGCCACTCGCCACTGCTCGCCCACTCGCCCGATAGGGGAACCGACCCACCTTAAATTTCAGTTTCTTCTCCTTCGCCGCAGCTTCCGTCAGTCCGATGCTGGCCACCTGCGGTTGGCAGTAGGTACAACCAGGGAAAACCCCAACCTTCTTGGGTTGATACTTGGCATCAAAAATTCCGTTCACCGCCTCGATCGCCTCAAACGAGGCGACGTGGGCCAGCCAAGGCGGCCCAATAATGTCCCCAGCCGCAAATACTCCCGCCAGCGAACTCTTATATCTTCCGTCCACCTTCACATAGCCCTTTTCCAACTCCAACTTCACTCCCGCATCCAACGCCCCGTCCAGATTCGCCTGCACCCCGACCGCACAGAGCAACGCATCCGCTTCGATCGTTTTTGCATTCTTTCCCGACAACTTCACCTTCACTCCAGCGGCCGAAGCGGTGACGCTTTCCATCGAGGTTTCGGTCAGAATCTCGATCCCCTGCTTGGCCAGGTTCTTGCCCAACACCTCGGAAATCTCCTCATCCTCGATTGGCAAAACTCGCGGCTTCATCTCCACCAGCGTCACCTTCGTTCCAAAAGAGTGTAGGAAGTAGGCAAACTCCACTCCAATCGCCCCCGCCCCAAGAATAACGATGCTCTTGGGTTGTTTCTTCATTTCCAAGGCTTCGCGGCTGGTCATCACCACCTTGCCATCCACCTTCATCCCAGGCAGGACTCGCGGGACACATCCGGTCGCCAACATGACATTCGTCGCCTCGATCACCTGACTCTTCCCATCCCCCGTCTTCACCTTGATCTTGCGATCCACACCCAACTTTCCCTCTCCAACCAGATAATCCACCTTCTTGGCCTTGAGGAGGAACTCAACACCCTTCGCAATCCGATCGGAAACGCTCCGACTTCTGCCCATCACTTTCGCAAAATCAAAGGAGACCTTTCCTGTTGTAATCCCAAAATCCTCCGCGTGCAGGACATGTTGGTACACTTCCGCATTCTTCAGAAGCGACTTGGAGGGAATACATCCCCAGTTCAGACAAGTCCCCCCCGCACGTTCCTTCTCGATGACAATTACCTTTTTCCCCAACTGAGCCGCACGAATCGCCCCGACATAACCAGCCGGGCCTCCACCTAAAAATGCTAGATCATAGGCCGCCATAAATCCCCCTTACATCAAAAGAACGCCGGGACTTTCCAACACTTCCACCAGCGCTTTAAGGAACTCACCCGCCATCAAGCCGTCCACCACCCGGTGATCCGCTGAAACGGTCAGGCTCATTCTTTCCCCAGGAACAATCGCCCCGTTCGAAGCCACCACCGGCTTCTTGACCGTCGCCCCAACCGCCAAAATCGCCGCCTGAGGAGGATTCAAAATCGCAGAAAATCTCTCCACTCCGATCATTCCTAGGTTGCTCACCGTAAACGTCCCGCCCGTGTACTCCTCGGGCTGCAACTTTCCGGCCTTTGCCTTCGCTCCAAGCTCTTTCGCTTCCCGCGCAATCGTCCGAAAATCCTTCGCATGAGCATTACGGATGACCGGCGTGATCAACCCATCAGGCAAAGCCACCGCAAAGGCCAGATGTACCGCCCCGTGTTGCCGAATCGAGGCTCCCTCCCAAGAAGAATTGACCGCAGGAACCCGCCGCAGGGCCTCCACCGCCGCCTTCAAAACAAAATCGTTCACGCTCAATTTCAACTTCTCTCCCGCCATCTCCAAAGCCACATTCGCCGAGGCTCGCAATTTCGCTAAGGGAGCCGCATCCACCTCACGTTCAACGTAAAAGTGGGGCGCGGTCGTCTTACTCTCAACCAAACGACGGGCGATCGCCGCCCGCATCTGGGAAACCGGACGAACCCCGTCCGGCGCAATTGGCTTCCCGCCAAAAATTCCTGCCGCAGATCGAACCGATCCTCCCCCTTGTGCCGCTTCGACATCGCGGCGCACAATCCGACCCCCAGGCCCCGAACCCGCCACGCGAGTCACATCCACCCCTTTTTCGTTGGCAATTTTTTTGGCCAAAGGAGAAATCTTCACCCGCCCCGTTGAAGAAACCACGGTCGCCATCGCAGGCACCGCCGCGGTTTGCGTTACGGTTTTGGCTTCAGCAGAAGTCGATGCTGGAGCGGGCGAACTCGAACTTACCGCATCCACCTTCTCCCCAGGTTCCCCAACGACCGCGATCCGCCCGTTCACTGGAACTTTCGAACCTTCTGGAGCGGCAATCAACAAGATCGTTCCCTTATCGTAGGCCTCTAGATCCATTGTGGCCTTATCCGTCTCCACCTCAGCGATTACCTCCCCAGGTTTAATCGTGTCGCCGACTTTCTTGTGCCATTTTGCCAAAACTCCCTCCGTCATAGAGGGACTCAAAGCAGGCATTGTGATCTCTTTAGCCATAAAGTTTGTAGAAAAGTAGAGTATGCCGTCTCAAAGGCAAATCGTCGAGCGCCTTTCCCCTACTCCAGTATCTTCCCATAGGCTTGGTGGACGTCGCAGAAAACTTTTGCCACCTTCTCCATCCACTCCTTCCCATTTCGTCCTCCACACCTTTTCGCTAGCCATTCCAGATTCACCCCCTCCCTAGGTAAAGGCACCCCGCCTCTCCCTTCATCCAACCGCACCCACCACTCCGCCTGCGACCAAAATTCCAACCCTTGAAGGATCGATTCGGCTTCCCGGGGAAACTCTTGCTTCATCGCCTGCAGAACTTTTTCCGTGCTCGTCTCCACTAGACCTTTGCGCATCTGCCAAGCTTGGGCGGCAAACTCAATGTCGATCAATCCACCACGGGCCGTTTTGTACTCTCTCGCCTCCTCGCCCACCTCCACCCTCTCGGTCGCAATTCGTTCCCTCATCGCTTTCAACTCCTCAAAAAATGTCTTACTCTGCCCTACCTTCTTCCAAGTTTTTTCCACCGCAGGCCAGAACTCCTGCCCCACCCCCTTCGCCCCGCCTACCCACCGGGCACGGCAAAGAGCTTGCACCTCCCACGACTGCGCCTCTTTCCCGTAATACTCCGCATATCTTTTCACTGGCACCACCAGCGCACCCTCCGCGTACGGTCGCAAACGGAAATCGGTTTTAAATAGAGGCCCAGTCCCCCGCTCCGCACTGAGAAAGTGAATCGCCCGCTGGAGCGAATCTTCTCCCTCCCCCACCACAAGCAGATCCAGGTCCGAGCCGAAACTCAACGCCCCGCCTCCTAACTTCCCCAGTCCCACCCATGCCCACTTCGGCTTTCCCGCAAACTCCCACGCCCAACCTAAACACGCCTCAGCCAATGCGGTGAGTTCGCCCTGCAAGATGGGGATGGGCGCTAATCCTAGCAAACCTCGTAACGCAATCCGTAACTCCTCCCCCCTCGTGTAAAGGCCCGCTTTACCCATCGCCTCCTCCCCATCCTCCTTTGCAATTTTCCACGCCGCCCGGTGCCAAGCCAATGTTCTCGCTCCGTCCAACCCAGCCTGAACCACCTCTTCAAATATTTCAGGGTGCGCAACTAAACGTGGTCCTAGGGCACGACTGCTTTCAAAAAACCGAATGAGTAGCTCGAGAGCTTGAGGACTGACACACAAACTCTCGTACAACAGCGAGCGAGCCCCATACCCTTGGGTAAAGTTAGCAAACTCCCTCAAGGCCAAATCAGGTCGCGCACATCCTTCCAACTGCTTTTCCAGAAGAGGCCTCATCCGCTGAAAATTCTCCCGCGTCCTCGCCGTGGCATGCACCTCACCGGAGGGAGCCAAACTAGACCACGCTGCCTCCGCCACCACCTTGTCATGCCAACCAATCGACGAGGGAAAGGTCGAACCCGCAAAAGCCACTGTCGTAGGCCGAATCTCAGCGAAGATCGAGTCGTACACCGTGCGAACCCGATCGCGCCATCCATCCACCGCATTGCCCAATTCGCCCGCTGAACTTAAATCCATGCTTTTTGCCAACCCCTCGCGGACTTCCTCCTCCGCTGGCAAGAGATGCGTCTGTCGAATATGCCTCATTTGCAGACGATCCTCTAATCGACGCCAAAAGTTATATCCGCCAAGCAAGGTTTCCGCCTCTTCGGAACGAAGAATCCCCAGCGTTTCTAAATTACGAATCGCCCGCCGTAAATCATGCGTCTGCAACGTTGGTTGGGTGGCACCGTGTAGAAGTTGTAATCCCAATACAGGAAACTCCACCTCCCGGAGCCCACCCCGTCCACGCTTAATCTCTCGATCTCGGTCCGCTGGAGAAATCAGCTCGTCCTCCGCCCGTGATTTCTGCTGAAACAACTCCCCCAAAGCGGAAGGTGATAGGCCTCTCGGATAAATAAAAGCCTGCAAGGTCTGAAAAAGATGGTACGCCAATTCCGCATCTCCCCCGACCTGTCGGGCGCGAATCCAAGCACATCGTTCCCACACCTCTCCGTAGGCTTGGTAGTAATCTTCTAATCCCGTAGACGTAGGAACCAAAGTTCCTTGATCCCCCTCAGGACGTAATCGAAGATCAACTCGGTAAAGGGAATTCCCTCCTCGCTCGTCAATCTTTCCCACCAGACTCCGTGCCAAGCGAGTCTCCGCATCTCCATTTTCATCTCCTGCCCCACAAAAGATTAAATCCAGATCAGAAAAGAAGTTAAGATCGCCCGCCCCCAACTTTCCTAAAGCCAGAACCGAGAATGCCCCGAGATGGGTTTGATCAGTCTCTGGCGCCTCCTCTCGCGCCAAACCGAGCGAAGCCTGCAAGGTAAACTCGGCCAACACCGAAAAGGCACTCCCTCCGCTCGCGGAAACCGCCGGGGTGGCGAAAGCGACGAACCCCAGACGCACCAACTCCGCCCGTTGCCATGTTCTCAGTGCCTCCCACTTTTTACTGGGAGATCCCGCCTGACTCCCCAACTTTTTCCACTCGATTTTGTATTTTCCCAACCCCTTTTCCAGAAGCAGATCTTTTGGACTTTTCGATCCTGCGCTTAAAATCTCATTTTGCGCCAACACATCCCGACTCCCCGGGGAAAATTCGAGGAAAGCATCCCAAGCCCGCTCAGGATCTGGAAGCTGGGAGCGGAGCTTCACTTCGGGCCCTCCTTTCCTCTAGACGAGAAGGTGAGCTCGGCGCAGAAGTGCGCGCTCCTGCGGTTGGAGAGGACGCCAGCGCCCCTTGCCCAACTCGTCCAGAAGTGGACGGAGGGTCGCTCGAAAGGTCGCTTCACTCATTCTCGCTACCTCCAACGTCGCCGCCATTTCCTCCATACTTTTTTGCGCAGGTTTTGTTAAGATCGGCGGTTGCGGAGCTTGCTTCCGCCAACTGCGAGCTAAGGCGTAGCCCGCTAATAATCCTCCAATGTGTGCGCTGTGCCCAATAAAGGAGAGTGCTGGAATAAACATCAAAATCAGACTGAGGACGATAAAGGAACCAACCGCCTTGCTCGCCCGCACTGGAAAGGGAAAGGGGAAAATAAAGAGACGGGCGTCTGGAAAATAAATCGCAAAAGCAGCCACCACCGCTAAAACCGCCCCGCTCGCTCCGACAATTTCCTGGGAATCCGCCTGCCACCCCTGCCAAGTGTGCCCTGCCATCCACCAACCTTGCCCCAGAAAAGCGGCCGCCGCCGCCAGTCCACCCAAAATGTAGAGGATGAAGAATCGACTCGAGCCCAAACGAGATTCCACAGGTTTTCCGAAAATCCAAAGGGTCATCATATTGAAAAGAATGTGCGTCACCCAAAATCCCACAGGAGGAGCGTGCAACCACATATAAGTAAATGGCTCCCACCAAGCCCCTGCCAAAAGATAAGCCGGAGAAAGTGCCAGCATTTGCCGCAGAATCGAGTCGGAGGAAGGGTGGCCATAAGTATACCAGACGTCGGCCACCGCCACGGCAACGTTCCCAATTATAATCGCCCGCGTGACCGGAGCTGGTTTTTTCACAAGTGCGGATGCGGAGAGCGCCGCTTGGCTTGAGAACGCAAACGGAAAACATTATTCCAGGTTTTTCGTAAAGCCATCGTGCGGCTCATGTATTTTTGTTCCAGGCTTACCGCTCCTTGACGAATCGAGGCCAAAGCCCCCTTCACACTGAAGTCGTTCATTTCCAAAACAGTGCAAGCTGTTCCAATCGCCTCCACATGGTGCGCATCGCTTCCTGCGGTCATCGCTAAATTCCGTTTTTCCGCATAATCATAAGCGCGCTGATTGGCTCTTTTAAAAGTGACCGCTGCGTTAAAAACCTCGATCGCTTCCAATTCAAGCTTATCGCGAATCGATTCTCGGATTCCTGCACGAAAGTTATCGTAGGGATGGGGAGGTACCGCCAAGCCACCTCCCGAATGAATTAATCCCATCGCCTCCGCAGGTCCAATCCCCTTCAGATCAGGCAAGCGAACGCCCAAGGCCAGCAGATGCCCTGCCGAGGTCGTAATCTCCTGACCAGGCAAAATGAGGAATCCATCCACGGGTTTCCCATCCTCTCGCATGAGTCCGACCGATAGAAAATAATCAACACAGGCACAAGTATTGTGATCGGTAATCGCAAAACCGTGCAGGCCCCTTTCCTTGGCCACCTGCACCATTTCTTCGGGTTCACTCACCCCATCCGCCGAAAAACGGGAGTGGCAGTGGAGATCAATTCGATAATTCATCCCTCAATCCTTTCAGAGTCCCGACCCTTTTTCCACCGTTTCGATTTGGACATAGGTGCGTGAGGCCGAAACATCCGTCCCTGGGGTAAGCTTGGCCACTTTCATCTCCCCAATCACCACCGTGTCCTCCGCCTCGATTATACTGTTAAAGGTGAATCGCTTAATCGCTTCCCCTTTTCCATTTAAACCATCTGCCCGGATCATCGTCTTGTATGTTTTACTAATCCAGTAACGTACTTTGGCATAGTTACTCTCCACTGGGGGAGTCACCTCATAAACCCAACAATCCAACATCATCACGGAATCTTCACCCTTGGGCTGGGGATCAGGCCACCGCAGAAAATCGATTCCCAAGTCCTCATAGGCCAAATCAGTCCCCGCCACCGACTTGGTTTTTTCTAGTCCCGTCACCACTTCCCAATTCGCGCTCTCCTTGCTCCTTTTCTGAATCAGGCTGCCCTCGGGCGCAAATCGTACCCGAATCTGCAAGGGACGATCTTGGAACTCAAACTGGAGCAACCGATCCTTCGTGCGCACCAAAATGGGTATCTTTTTTTCTCCGCTTTGCACCTGCCCCTTGAGCCGCAAATCTTTCATCACCAGAGTCCGCCAAAGGAAATGCTGCATCTGCTGAGGTGTCGGCGTTATATCCTCTTCGGAGGTCGACCTCTCGCCCCCACCTTTTGCGGAGACCGTTTTTCGATTTTGAGCCCACCCAACAGACAAAAAGCAGACAAAAAGGAGTGCGTAAACAACTTGGCGTACCATTTTTACTAATTTAGCCTCAGCCACTTGATCTCCCAAGTTTATTCGCTGGATCTCAGGTTCTTCCGACTTATCAACCGGGGAATCAACCATCCAATCCTCGATCAGTTTTTTAATCTTCTGGCAGATGGACGTTTTTGGACCCCCATCCTCGTGCTCCTCGCCATACTCCTTTTTCTCCGCGGAGGACAACGAGTCAAATCCTGGGTCCTCTTCACCGCCATCGGAATCACTATCGGGGATCCCCTCATCTGCAATCCGTTGAAGCATTTTTTCGATCGACCTCGCCCCTTTCAGGCCGTCGAAGGGGTTCGCGATGTCAGTCCAGGTCCTGCTGACCACCCTTGGCAACCCAGCGTCCGTATTTCTGGTATACCCGAAGTTGACGTCGCCCACGGTCGATCCTTTCCCTCCGCCCATGTGGCCAATGCCACCACCGCCGCCTTCAGCGCCAGCCTCATCTGGGGAAGCGCCCTCCGCTGGCCTTGGATTCTTGTCGGACTCGCTGCACTAGGGCGCATCTACACCGGAGACCACTATCCCAGCGATGTTCTCGCCTCCATTCCACTCTCCATCGGCTACACTTGGCTCCTTGCCCATGGACTCAACCAACTCTGGGTAAAAATAGGCCCGCGCTTCTTTCCTAATTCTTTCGCTCGGCTTCCCTCTCTCTTTCCCCCTCAATAACCTTCTATGGCCTCCGATCTTTCTCTCATCATCCCATTTTATAACGAGGAGGAAAATGTCTCCGCCGTTCTTGCCGAAGCTCGGACCGCCGTCCCTGGTGTGGAAATTATTGCGGTCAACGACGGTAGCCGTGATCGCACCGGCTCGCTTCTCGATCAAGAAGCTGGGATTCGCGTTCTCCACTTTCCAAAGAATCTCGGCCAAGGCCCCGCCCTCTACGCAGGATTACTCGCCGCCACCCGACCCCACGCCGCCATGATGGACGGCGATGGGCAAAACGATCCAGCTGATCTCCCCGCCCTCCTCGAACTCCTCCGCTCGAACCGTGCCGACTTCGCCTGCGGCATCCGCACCCCTCGGATGGATTCCTGGCAAAAAAAAGTCGCCTCCAAAATCGCCAACGCCATCCGTCGCGCCTTTCTCATGGACGGCGCCCACGACACTGGCTGCTCGCTAAAAATTATCCGCCGCCACGATGTTCGTTTCCTCGTTCCCTTCAAAGGGATGCACCGCTATCTCCCCGCCCTCCTCGGATCTGCCGGACTTCGTCTCGGCGAACTTCCCGTTCGCCATCGCCCCCGCCGGGCCGGCATCTCCAAGTACACTATCGCCGGCCGCGCTTGGGTCGGAATTCAAGATCTCATCGGCGTAGGTTGGTTGATTCGCCGACGCGTCGCTTGGCCCCTTGGGTTTCCACGGGACTAGATTTTCGCCCTCTCGCCATCACTTACTTTGGACACTCTTTCGTGAAATTGGTTTGGGTTTAAGTTCGAATCTCTTATTCTCCATCTTTATGGCGCAGCCCGTTTTCCCTATCGCTCTCTGCGCTCTGCTCCTCCTCTCTGCCTGCTCCCCGCCTCCCAAGATCTCTCGGCAAACACATCCTCTTCCCGCAGGAGTCGATATCGCCAGAAGCGAGATCGGGCGCTCTGGAGGTGTCTTTATCGATTCCTCTCCTGGCGAACCCTCCACCTTCAACCCTCTCGTCTCCGAGGACGCTACCTCAGGCGGCTTCATCGGACTCTTTCTCGATTCCCTCGTCCACAACAACGCCGTCACCCAAGAAGTCGAACCCGGACTCGCCGCGCGCTGGGACATCGCCCCCGATAATCGAACCTTCACCTTTCACCTGCGCCCTGGCGTTCTCTGGTCCGACGGCCACCCCTTCTCTGCAGATGACGTCGTCTTTACCTTTCAAGCCATCTACGATCCCCGCTTCCCCAACCGCGCCGCTTTTGATCTCTCCGTCGATGGCCAAAAATTTAAGGTTGAAAAAATCGACGACCTCACCGTCCGCCTAACCACCCCGCAGATTTATGCCCCTTTCCTCGAAACAGTCGGCGGAGTCGGTCTCCTTCCCAAACACGAGCTCGAACCCGCCTTCCGCGACGGAACTCTTCTTAAATCCTGGAACGTTAGCGTCGCCCAAAAAGAACCCCAACGCCTCCTCGCCACCGGCGCCTTTCGCCTCCGCTCTTATCAACCCGCCGAACGCATCGTCTTCGAAGCCAACCCACACTACTGGCGCGCCGACGCCAAAGGCGTTCGCCTTCCCTACGTCGACTTTCTTGTCACGAAACTGGTCAAAGACGCCAACGCCAGCACTCTCGCCTTCGCCACTGGCCAAACTGATGCCGAGGGCCTCTCCCCAGATAATGTCGCCTGGATCGATCGCTATGCCTCCCGCTACGGTTTCTCCGTTTTCAATCGTGGCCCCTCTCCCAATACCGGTTTTATTTGGTTCAACCAAAACCCAGGCCACGACACCGCAGGAAAGCCTTTCGTCACTCCGTATAAACTCGCCTGGTTTACCGACCGCCGCTTTCGGCAAGCCATCTCCCACGGAATCGACCGCCAAGGCCTCGTCCGCGGAGTCCTCTTCGGTCGTGGCCAGCCCCTCTGGGGACCCGAAACCCCCGCTAATAAAAAATGGTACAATCCCAACGTCACCCAATACCCCTACAACCCCGCCCGCTCCCGTGCTCTCCTCGCCGAAGCTGGCTTTCAGATCGGCCCTGACCAAAAACTTCACGACCGCCAAGGCAACCTTGTTGAATTCACCCTCAACTCCAATCAGGAAAACCAGCTCCGCGTCAATATGGCCACTGCCTTCAAAGAAAATATGCGAGACCTCGGCATCACCGTAAATCTCTCCTTCCTCGACTTCGGAACCTTAGTCGGAAAAATTCAAGACTCCTACGACTACGAGGCGGGCATGCTCGGCCTCACTGGTGGCGGCGACCCCGCGGGCGGTATCTCCGTCTTTTCCTCGAAAGGCCGCCTCCATCAGTGGTATCCCAACCAAAAAACTCCCGCCACCCCTTGGGAAGCCCGAATCGATCAACTTATGTCCGATCAACTCCACACCCTCGACTACCCTACACGAAAGAAATACTTCGATGAGGTCCAGAAAATCATGAGCGACGAAACCCCATACATCTATCTCGTCACCGCCAACGCCTATGTCGGCCTCAAAGATCGCTGGAAAAATATTCGCATCCCGCCGCTCGGCTCCCTCGTCTGGAATCTCGACGAACTCTGGACCCCACTTCTCACCCCATGATCCCCTTCATTCTTCGCCGCCTCACTACCCTCGTGCCCATGCTCCTCGCAGTCACTCTGCTCGTTTTCATCTTAATGAGTCTGGCCCCAGGCGATTTCCTGACTCCCGTCAAAGCTCAACGCGATATTAATCCCGCCCTCATTGCCGAACTCCAAAAATCATTCGGCCTCGATCGCCCTTGGTACCAGCAGTACGCCCTCTGGCTAGGAAATGTCCTCCATCTCGATTTCGGCTACTCTTGGACCTACAAAGTTCCCGTCGCCCAACTCATCGCCCAGCGCGCTCCCGCCACCATTCTTCTCTCAATCACCTCCCTTCTTCTCGCTTGGACCCTCGCCATCCCCCTCGCCGTACTCGCCGCCGCCCGCCCAGGCGGTTGGATCGATCGCCTCACCTCCGCCACCGCCTACTTCGCCTTAGCCATCCCCGAATTCTTTCTCGCCCTCCTTGCCGTCTGGATGGCCGCACGTACTGGCTGGTTTCCTATCGGCGGGCTCACCTCCCTCGATCACGACTTTCTTTCACCCGCCGCTCAGTTTCTCGACATCGCCCATCACTTAATCCTGCCCACCTTGGTCCTCGGCCTTGGAGGAGTCGCCGGCACCCTCCGCGTTCTGCGAGCCAACGTCCTCGACGTCCTACAAGCCGAATACATCACCGCCGCCAGAGCCAAAGGCTTGTCCGAAAAAGTCGTTCTTTTTCGCCACGTTCTCCGCAACGCCCTCAACCCCCTTCTCAGTACCATCGGCTACGCCTTCGCCGGCCTGCTCAGCGGCTCCCTTCTAGTCGAAAATGTCATGAACTATCCAGGCCTCGGACGACTCGTTTATGAAGCCTTCATCCGCGAAGACCAGTTCGTTGTCCTTGGCTCTGTCGTCGTCGCCTGCTCTCTTCTCATCGTGGGCAATCTTCTTTCTGACCTCGCCCTCGCCTGGTCCGATCCCCGAGTACGTTATGGCCGCTGATCTCCTCCGCTCTCTTCTTCGTCGCCCCGCAGGGATGATCTCCGCTTGCCTCCTTCTTCTTTTATATGGTGCCGCAATTTTAGCCCCCTTTCTCTCTCCCACCATCCCCTCCGCTCAAGACCTAAGTCGTACCTACCATCCTCCCACCGCTCTAGTTTGGCAAAACGGCCACCTCAGCGTCCGACTCTACCGCCTCGTCGATCCCTCCACCGCCACCTACGAACCTCTCCCAGATCAAGCCGCCCCTCTCCGCTGGTTTTCCCATGGTCCTGCCTACAAGTTTTTTTGGCTCATCCCCTCCACTCGCCATCTCTTCACCGTCTCCTCACCCGCCACCATTTATCTTCTCGGTAGTGATGCCACCGGTCGCGATGTCTTCACCCGTCTCCTCTACGGAGCAGGCATCTCACTCAGTATCGGTCTCATCGGCGTCGCTCTCACCAGTTTCCTCGGTCTGACCATCGGTGGCCTCGCAGGCTACCTCGGAGGTTGGCCCGACACTCTGGCCATGCGCCTCACAGAATTCCTTATGGCCGTCCCCGGCCTCTACCTTCTTCTCGCTCTCCGCGCCGCTCTCTCCTCCCGCTTCCCCTCCGACGCTACATTCCTCCTCATCGTCGTCATTCTCTCCGCCCTCGGTTGGGCAGGGACCGCCCGGGTCGTTCGTGGACTTGTCCTTTCCCTTCGCGAACGCCCTTTCATTCTCGCCGCCAATGTCATCGGTCAACGCCCTTGGACTATTCTTTTCCGCCACCTTCTGCCCAACACCTTCAGCTACCTCATCGTCGCCGCCACCCTCAGCGTTCCTGGCTACATTCTCGGCGAAGCCGCCCTCAGCTTTCTCGGCCTTGGCATCCAAGAACCTTCTTCCTCATGGGGACTCATGCTCGGCCAAGCCCAAGACATTAAAATCTTCATGCTCAACTTCTGGTGGCTCCTTACCCCAGGCCTAGCCATCATCCTTACCGTGATCGCTTTCAACCTTCTTGGGGATGCCCTCCGCGATGCCGTCGACCCACGATTCCGTCTCCCTGGAAAATGAAACCCAAACACCCTTAAACCCTTTCTCATGCCCATCTCCTCCAAACCCCTTCTCGATGTTCGCCACCTTCGCGTAGAGTTTTCCTCTAGCGCAAAATCAGTTGTCGCCGTCCAAGACCTCTCCTTCTCCATCCAACCAGGAGAAACCGTCGCCGTGGTCGGAGAAAGTGGTTCTGGCAAAACCACCGCCGCCCTCGCCCTCACCCGCCTCACTCCACCCCCTCCCGCTTGCCACCTCAGCGGTCAAGTCCTCTGGCAAGATGGCACCGATCTCCTCTCCTGCTCCGACTCCACCCTCCGCCAAGCCCGAGGAGGAAAGCTCGCCTACATCTTTCAAGAACCCTCCACCTCACTCAACCCCGTCTTCTCCATCGGATTCCAAATCGCCGAAGCCCTCCGCCTCCATCAACCGGAACTTCCTAGCACCTCCACCGAAGTCACTCGTCTCCTTAAACTCGTCGGCATCCGCGATCCCGAACTCCGCTCTCACGACTATCCCCACCAACTTTCCGGCGGAATGCAGCAACGCGCCATGATCGCTATGGCTCTGGCCTGCCAACCCAAACTCCTCGTCGCCGATGAACCCACCACCGCCCTCGATGTCACCATCCAAGCCCAAATTCTCGATCTCCTTCGCGATCTACGCAACCAACTCGGCATGTCCGTCCTCCTCATCACCCACAACTTCGGCATCGTCGCCAATTTTGCCGATCGTGTTCTGGTTATGCTCGAAGGAAAACTCGTCGAGCAAGGCCCCGTTAAAGAAATTCTCCGCTCCCCCCAGCACCCCTACACCCGTGCCCTTCTCGACTGCATTCCCCGTCTCGGCCAAAAAACAAAACGCCTAGCCTCCATCGACCGCGCTACCCTCGCCACCCAATAAAACCCTTCCCAAATCCCATGCCTCCCCTCCTCCAAATCTCCAATCTCTCCGTCTACTTTCCCGTCAAATCTGGATTCCTCCAGCGCCAAACCGGTGTACTCAAAGCCCTCGACGATATTTCCCTCAAAATCGAAAAAGGTTCCACTCTCGGCCTCGTCGGCGAGAGCGGCTCAGGCAAAACGACCCTCGGTCGTGCCATCGTCCGCCTCGTCGATCCCACCGCCGGCTCCGTTTCCTACCAAGGCCAAATCATCAGCACCCTCGGAGCTTCCGACCTCCGCCCCTACCGCAAATTTATTCAAATGGTTTTTCAAGACCCCTACAACTCCCTCAATCCTCGACTCCGCATCGGCACCATCCTCGCCGAACCTCTTGAGATTCACTTTCCTGAGATGTCTCCTTCCGATCGGGCAACCCGAGTGGCAGAACTCTTAGAACTTGTCGGCCTCGACCCTGCCCACGCCCGTCGCTTCCCCCACGAATTTAGCGGAGGCCAACGCCAGCGCATCGGTATTGCCCGCGCCCTCGCCGTCGAACCAGAGTTTATCATCTGCGACGAACCCGTCAGCGCCCTCGATGTCTCTGTTCAAGCCCAAATCGTCAATCTTTTGATGGACCTCCAAGAAAAACTTAACCTCACCTACCTCTTTATTGCCCACGACCTCGCCGTCGTTGAACACGTCAGCGATAAGATCGCCGTTCTCGAACACGGTAAACTCGTCGAAGAAGGCCCCTCCGAACTCATCACCACCCACCCCACTCATCCCTACACCCAGCGCCTGCTCGCCTCCATTCCCTCCCTCCAGTAGCCCAACCCCTCTCCCCATTCTTTGGGTTCAGAGGTCATTCTCCACGACTCACCTCAAACTCAACCTCAACTGAAACGGATCACCAATGTACGCTCTGGAACTTAATCGCCTCCCCACCTCCTTCATCGATCTTCCCTCCGCCGTAATCGAAACTATTGGCCAAGCTCCAAAACTTCAAATTTACTCCCCGCATCTTCGCCCCCTGCGCCTCCTTCAAAAGCTCCACCGAGGCCGAATTCGTAAACTTACCCTTCGCACATCTTCTCCCTTCCAACTTCGAATCGGGAAAAGGCTTCTCGTCACCAGCGACAATAGAAACATCCCCGCAATCTATCGCTCAGTCCCCCGACTCAAGATCCGCGCAGGTCCCGCCTTCGGCACTGGCGAACACGCCACCACCCACCTCTGCCTACGCTATCTCACCAAATTCCTCACTTCACCTCGAAGCTCTCGCGCTACCCTAAAAGTCCTCGATCTCGGTTGCGGTTCAGGAATTCTCGCTCTGGCCTGCGCTCGCCTCGGCGCTCATGCCGAAGGATGGGACAACGACTCCTCGGCCATTCAAGAAGCCCAGAGAAACCGCCAGCTCAACCGCCTCGCACCCGGCACCCACTTCCGCGTGGCCGACGCTCTTCGTACCGCCCTTCCCCCTGCCCATCTGATTCTGGCAAATCTCTACGATTCCCTTCTACTTCATCTGTTGCCTCGTCTCGAAAAACATCGCAAGGCAGGCACGGGCTTAATTCTCTCAGGCATTTTATCGGGACAGGAAAAAAAGATTCTCCGTACGGCTCAAAAACTCGGTTGGAAACTCCAGTACCGTGGCCGCCTTGGTCGCTGGTTCTGTCTGCAGTTTTGCGCTTAGCCCCATTCCCCTTCCGCCCCCACCCACCCGCTCAATCCTCTTGTTCTGTTCCTCCACGAATCTCTAGCGGGGGCGCAGGCTGAAAAGCAGGGCTACTTCGATTATCCAAAATTTTATTTTGGATTAACCCATCCGATTCTGCCGCTGCTTTGATTTTTGATACCTTGGCAATTTCCATAAATGATTCCCGCTCCATCCTCTGCAAAACCAAAAACACTATTCCTGCGGCAGAGACCAGAAGCCCGATCACAACAAAACAAAACAGCTTTACCTTGAACTCAGTTCCCGCCCGATCCCACCACTCATCCAAGTAGTGCCCCCAAGTATACCCCTTCTTATATTTTGGAAGCTTTATCACTTTAGGCATATAAATCTAACTATCATGGCTTTATATCTGTCACAATTTTGTCACAAATCAAGACCCCTCTCCCACTTTTCTTCCGCTCGTCCCTAAACAAGTTTTGGGTTACTCTCTTTGTATGGGCCTGTGGCGAAACTGGCAGACGCGACAGACTTAGGATCTGTTGGGGTAACCCATGGAGGTTCAAGTCCTCTCAGGCCCACTTTATTCCCCTTTGTTCACGACTCATTTTCCCATGACAGGGGAAGGTCTTGGGACGTCTCTGTTTTCAGTCGATTCTTTCTCCTGATGATGCTGGGTTTCCCAAAATCGATCAGCTGGGTTGTGCTCGGAGCTCTTCTGCTCTTCGCCCCATCCTGCCCACTCCATGCCATGGACGAAGAAACCACAAAAACCATCGCCGCTCTCCAGGCACAAATGCAGGCCCTCATGGATGAAGTCAAAAGTCTCAAGGCTCAATCCACCAAACCGCAATCACCCAATCCCACCTCATCGCCCACCCCAACCGCTCCCAGCCCAACCCCAGCGGAAAGCCCGCGGACCTCTTATGCCCCTCTGCCCGATCAAGCCAATCGACCCCTGATGGAACTGCCCCAAGGAGGTTCCACCGAATCCGCCTCCACGAAACTTCAAGAAGGCGATAAGGGCAGAATCAAAACTCTAGATATTTCCGACAAGGGGGCTGTCCTGCGATCCGAGGACGGGCGCCACTCCATTCGCCTCGGAGGCCTCCTCCAAGTAGACGATCGTGAGTTTACTGATGAAGGTTCCAGCCAAGCCTCGAAAATGCTCCTCCGCCGCGCCCGCCCATACGCTTCTGGTTATTTTTACGACGATTGGAACTACCGCTTCGCCGAGGAGTTCGCCCTCTCCGCTCCCAATGCCACCACCTACCAAGCCACCATCGCAGAGGCGTTCATCAACTATAAGCCGATCGAAGACATCCAAATTGAAACAGGAAAATACAAACCACCCGTCGCCTTGGAACAGCTCGTGACCGACCCTTTCCTTGTTTTTAACGAACGCGCCCTCACCTCTAACCTCTCCCCCGCACGCGACGTCGGCATCATGACTCACGGTCTAACCGCTGATGGCAAACTTTCATGGGCCGCCATGGTGGGTACAGGAGCGAGAAATAATAACCTCTCCACTGGCCTCGATTACGATACGGGATATACAGGATATTTCCGCCTCTTTGCCCAGCCTTTCAAAGACGAAAAGGACCTCGAGCCTCTCGCGGGCCTTAAACTCGGCCTCGGCGGAAGTATTCAGTGGCAAGATCAGGCCCTTAATGGCAGCCAAATCACCTCGAATCTTTTTCAGAACTACAGCACCGACGGAGGAAACACTTTCTACTCCTTCCCTAACGGCCTCGACGTGCAGGGCGAACACTGGCGTATCTCCCCGCAGATTTATTACTCCTATAAAAACTTTGGATTTCTGGGTGAGTACATTTGCGAAAAACAAGGTGTTGATACCAGCGCTCTTGGGTCAGGAGGTGGCTTCACCAGTTACCAAACCGATGCCTGGAATGCCTCGTTCAACTATATCATCACCGGCGAGAATGCTACCCTCGATGGGGTGATTCCCAACCATCCTGTCGATTTTAAAACTGGCGACTGGGGAGCTTGGGAAGTGGCCCTGCGCTACGACGGTATTGCCCTTGGCGACACCATGTTTTCCCCTGTAAATCAGGGAGGTATGGGGGCTTCTCGCACCGACAATGCCACGGGGGTCAACGGCTTTTCCGCCGCGATTAACTGGTACATTAATCGTCTAATCCGTCTCGGGGTTACCATGGAATACAACGCCTTCACCGGCGGGGGAGGCGTGGGCACGGTGGTAGAAAATAATGAATTCGGATTTCTTACCCGCCTCCAACTAATGTACTAGCCTTTCCGCCCGCCCCCGTTGCCATCTTCTCCTCCCGCTCCTCATTTTCCCCACCAAAACGATGGTCCCGATATAGCGTGATCGAAATATCCTTATTCTGCCGAATACACTCTTTAATCGCCTCAGGATCCTTTTCACACCAAAGCATCGTCTTCCAACTCGTTAGATGTTTTGGCTTATGAAAATCACTGCCCGCAATAAAGGGCAATCGCTTTAACCCTACCGGATTAAATAAATCATCCCGATTCCCAATCTCCCAAGCATCAATCAACGGGCGAAACTCATTCTGCCGCTCCCACAAATAGAGGGTGTCTTTGCCCCAAGCCGAACTCATATGGTGAGGGTGCGCCGCAATCGTCAATCCACCCTGCCCTCGAATCTGCAGACAGATATCCTTCAACGATAAGGCAGGATCGATCGGCTCCTTTAAATCTACCCCCAATAAATGGGCCGAGCCTTTTGCCGTCAAACCATCGTGATTAAATTCCAGCCCAGGAAACAAGATCATTCGATATTTTGTCCACGCCCGATTCCGCTCTTCCGCTAGCGCCCTAAAATACTCAGGCAGATCCTCCAAAGTCAGCACCAGCCCAGATAAACTCGCCAACCTACCCAACAAACGCCGCCGATCCACTAAGTGATCCGTCACCGCCATCGCATCAAAACCCCGCCGCCCGTAAAAATCGACGATTTCGCGTAAGGTCAATCGCCCATCAGAAAATATCGAATGGGTATGTAAATCTACCATCAACAAACCTTTTCGACCCGAGTAGCCATGCATCACTAATCGCAATTCGGGAACTCTTTCCGTCGATTGGGCGGCCCTTGCCATCTTCGCAATTCTTCCCGCCAATCGCTCCATCGCCCCTGCCGAACGATTCGCCTCTTTCCGAGCTCTTCGACCCCACTCCCGCAATCCTACCCCACCCCCTTCCAATGCATCCTTAATTCTTGAGGCGATCTGCCCAGGAGAATCGGCCAGAGCTCCGCAACCGATCCTCGTCGCCAAACGACAAATTCCCTTTCGCTTTTCTGCTCCTTTGCCTCCTTCCACCAAAATGGCGGGTCGGCCCGTCGCCAAAACCTCTCGCACACTAATCGTCCCAGGCTTCGTTACCACCAGATCATGAGCTCGAATCATTGTCGCCAAATCTTTTACCCAGCCGTGAACTACTCCCCGGCCTTTTGTCTGTGCCAGACCTTTTCGCAGATCCGCCTTCAACCCCTCCTCCCTCCCCACCACCGCCGTGATCTCCAGCCCTTCGATTTCCAATAACTTCTCCAAAGTTCGACTCGCCTTGCGCCGGCGCGAATTAACCAAATAGAGAATCTTCACTCCCACTCCTGATTTTCTGCTTCCCTTAATTTCCTCAGTAGGAAAAAAACTGGGTCGCACTGGCCATCCTCCTGCCACCACCTCCGAGACACGCGGATTTTTTTCTCTCAACTCCTTTGCCGTTCCTTCATCCGCCACCCACAACAGATCAGCCGTAACTGCATCCCACCCTGGCAAATCTTCTGCATCTAAAACCACCCCCACCCTTTCAAATCCAGCCTCACTCCGATCCTGCACCCGTTCCTGCAAAGCCATTCCCACGGCAGGGTGAAAATAAACAACCACCTCCGGTCTCGTCTCTTCCAGCGTCTTCGCCACTACCCGCCGCAACTGCGGCCACCCCGCCCGACCTACCACTCCTTCCCCCGCCCTTCGAATCCACTTCTGCATCTTCTCCCCCTGCGCCCCTCCCCTCCCCATCCTCTCCGTAATCCAACCCAACCAACCCTCCACTCCACCCACCTCCCTCACCTCAACCCGAATCTCCGATCCCTCCTCCTCCCCAATAAAATCTCTCAATGCGCGAGCGACATAACCATGCTCTTCTTGCCCCCCAGTCAGAATCAGAACGTCCTTCACCCCCTATGTGAATAAGTCGGGTACAAGATAGAGCAAGCTTCCCAAAGCAACGATTTGATGGCAGAAAACCTAGCAATATTTGATCTGCACTACTTGTTGAAAACTATTTACTTACACTACTTTTAAAACTCTTCTCTATCCTCTTTTTGGCTTCGTCTTCCAACCTTTTTCGTAATGGGGATAACTCATCTTTGATCGCTTTTTCCAGAGCCAGTTTCTCCGTCCAGTAACGTTGCACAAATTCGTCTTCATTTTCTGAAGTTACCCTCAAATTAAAATCTTTCGCCACTTTCAGCGCCTCCTTCCGAGATTGGATCCGCACCTCATCGATTCGCTCAACCAACCTCGCTTTCTGCGCATCCGTAAATTTCTGATAAGGCACCCAATCCTGCAACTTCACTTCCAACTGCTCCTTCGGCACAAGGGTCAACGTCAGGATCTGCACAAAACGATCCTCCTCCCCAGGCCCTGCCCAAAACTGATCCTTCTCCCGATTGATCATCCCTTTCTTTGGAACATACGAACCATCAGGAATCCTCGGAGGACGCGGTTTAACCAGATTCACTTTCCCCTCAGCGGGGATCGCCTCCTCTGGAGACGGCTGGGCCCATAGACCCGCGCCCAGCAAACCGACCATAACCAAGTAGTGTCCTATTTTTATTTTCATAATCCTGCCCACCAGCGATTTTCCGCATCGTCCTCCACCAAGGCGTCCAAAGCGGCGAAGACCGCACGATCACTCACCGTTGGCGTCGTATCCTTCCATTCAAAAAACCCGAGAGCGAGAACCGCGCATCCCGCCCCCACCATCAGCCAACGCCATTTTGGCATCCAACTCCACTTGCGTTGCGCCTCCGCTTCCCTCTCCGTCCGCAATCGCGCCAGCACCTTGGCCGCAAACCACGGCGGCGCCTTGGCGGGTGGTACCGAGGCCAGAAGCTTTTCCAGCTCCGACCCCAACTCACCCTCCTCCTGCTCATCTCGACTTCTATTGCTCATAAGGGATTAAACTGCCCATTTCTCATTTCGGTGCGCTCAAATATTCAGAAAGTTCTTTTCTTAGGAAATCACGGGCTCTGAACATCAACGACTTAACTCCAGATGTACTTGTTTTCATAATAATCGCAATCTCTTCATAGCCTAAATTTTCGTTCTGGCGAAGATGAAGCACCATTCGCTGGCTTTCTGGAAGCGCTCGATAAGCCTCTCCGACCGCCTCTCCCAGCTCCTTTGTGCACAGCTCTTGCCGAGGATTTTGGGCAATCCCTCCTCTTTGCTCCAAAATAAATGCCTCTCCGGTATCTGGATTCACCGCCCCATCCCGTAACCGCATCTTGTACGCCTGCGTGCTGCAGTGGGTGAAAACCAAATTGCGCGTCACTGTCATCAACCAGGTGGTGAACTTCGCTTGAGGCTTGAATCGGGGCGCCGCCTTCCAAACTCGCAGAAAAATCTGCTGCGCTAAATCCTCTACGTCAGGCCCAATAACACCAATCATCCTCGATACCGTTCCGTACACCCGATCCTGATGCCGCTCAATCAACCGACGAAACGCCTCCTCATCCCCCCCAGC
The DNA here is from genome assembly GCA_947466515.1 of Verrucomicrobia subdivision 6 bacterium. Taxonomy (GTDB): domain Bacteria; phylum Verrucomicrobiota; class Verrucomicrobiia; order Methylacidiphilales; family Verrucolacustridaceae; genus Verrucolacustris. The sequence goes on from CANIEM010000005.1 coordinate 23,343, forward strand.
CATCTGGGTGATTAACATCTCATCGCTCGTGCCTTCCTGCCCGTCCATCATCAATCCCCACCTTCCCACAAAACGTCCCCCGCGCCCAACCTTCGTTATCCCCACTCCCCCCGTGCTCGCAGCATGCTCGCAGCACGATTGAGGTCCGACTCCCGTTGACACCGACCCCTTCCGTAGTTTCAATCATTCCACTCATGGCAGGTCATAGTCGCTGGTCCAAAGTCAAACGCTCCAAAGGTATCTCCGACGTAAAACGCGGCGCCCTCTTCTCCAAACTCGCCAAAGAGATCACCGTTGCCACGCGCCTTTCAGGTCGCGACCCAGGCTTCAACCCCCGACTCCGTACCGCCATCACCATCGCCCGTGCCGAATCTATGCCCGTCGAAAACATCGATCGCGCCATCCTCAAAGGTACCGGCGAACTCGAAGGCGGCGGCACCATCGAAGAAATTATGTACGAAGGCTATGCTCCAGGCGGTGTCGCCCTCCTCGTCGAAACCACCACCGACAATAAAAACCGCACCGCTGCTGAAATCCGTCACCTCTTCACCAAACACGGCGGCAATCTCGGCGGCTCCAACTCGGTGGCTTGGATGTTCAAACGCCACGGCGTGTTCCTCCTCGAAAAAACCGACCCCAACATCGCCCTCGAAGTATCCCTCGAGGCAGGAGCCGACGATGTCCGCAGCCTCGACGACCACTCCACCGAAGTCATCTGCCCTCCCGACAAATTCGATACAGTTGATAAAGCCCTCCGCGCCGCCCAACTCATCCCCACCGCCAGTCGCTTCCTTTACGAACCAGAAAATTCCGCCCCCACACCCGACCCAGCAACCTCCGCCAAGGTTCTCGCCCTCATCGAGGAACTCGAAGACCACGACGACGTCCAAACCGTCTCCCCCAACTGCGTCATCAGCTTAGATTAGGGTGCCCAAGATTAAGGTCCGACAGCTTTTCGCAGTTTCCTGTCTCTCGCCAAAATAAAGAGGAGAGGTCCCCCTACGAACAAGAGCGACATTAAACCTGCCACTAAGGCGCAGAAGGTACCCAGTGAGCACTCGCAACTTTCTTTTTTCCTTAAGACCAAGTACCAAGGAAGACATAGAGCAAGACCGATCAAAGACCCTCTGGATCCGTATAAAGCCCTCCGCTCAATCACCGATGCGTTATGCTTTGCGGCCCTCCAAATAAGAAGACTCCAGATCAGCCAGGAAATAATCCAAACACCTGCCACAGCACGAATAAGAATCTTAGTGGTCGAACTCGCATCATACGTTGTGTATTGCAGGATATCGATCGATGCAAAGAGAGGGACTGCCAGCACTAGTGAACATAGGAAGGCGGCTCCTATAACACGCGGCCAGAGAGCATTTTTCTGGGTTGATAAAGAAACCGCAGGAATCACGGGAACCAAGAAAAGAGAGGCCTGAAGAAAGGCAAAACCGAAACTGATTGTGGCTAAAATTAAGCTTAATTTGTTACTTAGGTCAAAAGCCCAATCCATAGCATCCTTTCTCGGAAAGTGTCCCATCAATAGAGACCCAAAAAGAATGAATAAACTTTGAAAAACAAAAGCCAAAGGCACAGCAACTATAAATGCCTTAATAAGTCCGAGAGAAAGTGTATTTTTTATCATGAGATTCATCATATTAACATATAAGCCTATTGAAACGACTTAAAAAGCTCACCCCCCCGCCACCACCTTCACAAACTCCAGCCGATCTCCATGTTCTACCTTCTCCCCCTCCCACTCCTGCCGTAACAACGCTTCCCCGTTCCTCTCCACCAGAACACTCGCTGGCACCAGCCTCATCTCCCGAATCATCTCCGCAACAGTCTTGCCTGTCTCAACCTGCCGCGCCTTCCCATTCGCAAAAACCGTAATCTTCTTGCTCAATCGCTTACCCCGCTAACGCCCGATCCCAATCTTTCCACACCGGATCCAATCCCTTTTCCCGTAGCGCTCTACTCAGCTCCTCCGCACTCCGCTCGTCCGAAACCTCAAACTGCTCCGTAGCCTCCGCCCCCTCCCACTCACTCGCCTCCAACGCCACCTCCCGCCCCCTCACCGTCCGATGCAACCGCGCCTTTCCCACCCCCGTATATCCGCCCGGTTCCGTCTCCGATCCTGCACTCATCATCGTCACCCCCAACTCCATCAACCCATCCCGCAACTTCGCCGGCTCCCTCGTTGATAAAACAATTCCCGCCTGCGGAAACGCCACCCGAAAAGCGCAAATCGCACGCACGAAATCCCGATCCGACATCGCTACCCTTGGCTGGAACCCACCCGCAGCCGGTCGCAATCTCGGCAACGCCAGAGTAATTTGCGAACGCCAGCACACTTTCATCATGTGCGACACATGCCCCGCTAAGGCCACCAACTCCCTCCGCCAATCCGCCAACCCCACCAACACCCCCAACCCAATTCTCCGAAACCCCGCCTCGTACCCTCTTTCAGGTCCTCCCAACCTCTCATCAAAATTCCGTTTCGGACCCGACAGATGCATTTCCGCATACGCCGCCCGATCATAGCTCTCCTGATACAAGACCAACCCCTCCGCTCCCGCCACCACCACCTCTCGATACTCCGCCACCTCCAGCGGCGCTACCTCGATCGCCACAGAAGGAAAAAGCCCGACACATCTGCGCACCGTTTCCGCCAAATAAGAAACCGGCACCTCCTTGGGATGCTCCCCACTAACCAAAAGTAAATTTCGAAACCCCACCCCAGCCAAATGCTTCGCCTCCACCTCCACCTCCTCTGGCTTCAAAGTCACCCTGCGAATCGGGTTGTCCTTGGAAAAGCCACAATACTTACAGGTATTGACGCACTCATTCGAAAGATAAAGCGGCGCAAACAACCTCATCGTTCGACCAAAGTTCTTTCGCGTCTCCCCCCTAGCCTGCTCCGCTAACTCCTCTAATCGAATCGACCCGAACATTAAATCTTCAAACCGTGCCACCGCCGCCGACCTCGCAAAAGGCAACCCCTCCAACGCATCTCCAGGTGATCCGCTCATCACTTCAAAACCTATTCGTCCAAGAATCCCGTCAACGGACTTGTCGCTGATGCCTCGCGCCTTGTCGGACCCAATCCCGCCTCAAATCCCCTGCGCCCAGCCTCCACTCCCAATCGAAACGCCTTCGCCATCTCCGCAGGATCTTCCGCCACCGCAATCGCTGTATTGACCAACACCGCATCCGCCCCCATCTCCAAAGCCTCCGCCGCATGCGATGGTGCCCCCAACCCCGCATCCACAATCACTGGAATCCTCGACTGCTCGATAATGATTTCAATCATCGCCCGCGTTTCAATTCCGCGATTCGAACCAATCGGCGCCCCCAACGGCATGACCGTCGCCGCTCCCGCCTCCTCTAACCTCTTAGCTAATACCGGATCGGCTTGGATATAGGGCAGAATTGTAAAACCTTCCTTCACCAAAATCTCCGTCGCCTTGAACGTCTCAATCGGGTCAGGCAGGAGATAACGCGGATCAGGATGGATTTCTAATTTAATCCACTTCGGTAAACCCGCCGCCACCGCCAAACGAGCCAATCGAACCGCTTCCTCCGCATTCATCGCCCCACTCGTATTCGCCAGGACCAAATATTTATCCTGATCAATTTCCTCCAGCATGTCGGCCTGCGGATCTCTCTGCCCCGTTAAATCCACCCGACGCAACGCCACCGTAACAATTTCCGTTCCGCTGGCTTCCAACGCCGATTTCATCGCCCCCACCGACGGAAATTTGCCAGTACCAATCAAAAGCCGAGAGCGAAACTCCCGATCTCCAATCTTCCAAGCTTTCGTGGTCTCTAATTGGGCTGGCATACCAATATCCTATTCCAAAAATCGGGCTTTTTCAAACCTTGCTTCCCGCTTGCCTTCGTTCGCTAAACTTCGTCAACTGATGGCCTCATGACTCCTGCCCTCTTTTGGAAGTCCCGCCTTCCCTTGGTGGAAAAAGCCCTCGATCGACTGATCTCCGCCCAAGCTCAACCCCCCCTCATCCACCGCGCCATGCGCTACAGTCTTCTTGCAGGAGGCAAACGCCTACGTCCCATCCTTTGCCTCGCCGCTGCTCGGGCTGTGGGAGGAAAAGAAGCCCTCGCAATTCCCTCCGCTTGCGCCGTCGAATGCATCCACACCTACTCCCTCATTCACGACGATCTCCCCTGCATGGACGACGATAATTTTCGCCGCGGTCGACCCACCAATCACCGAGTTTTCGGCGAAGCCGTCGCAGTACTCGCTGGCGATGGCCTTCTCACCGAAGCTTTCGCCTCGGTCGCCCGGACAAAACCCAACCGCCGCTACTCCCCCGCCGATCTCGTTACCGAACTCGCCCACGCCTCAGGTAGCCTCGGTCTGATCGCAGGCCAAGTCCTCGATCTCGATTCGGAAAAAAAGCGCATCCCACTCAAAAAGCTTGTGGAAATTCACCGCGCCAAGACCGGCGCCCTCATTACCACCTCTCTGCGTCTCGGCGCCATGTCGGTAGGAGTCCATCCTACAAAACTCCGCCACCTCACCCGATTCGGTCAGGCCCTGGGCCTCGCTTTTCAAGTCATCGACGACATTCTCGATATTACTTCGACCAAGGAAAAACTTGGGAAAAGCATCGGTAAAGATCAATCCTCAGGAAAAGCTACCTACCCACGACTCCTCGGTCTCGCTGGCGCAAAAAAAGAAGCTGATCGCCTCACCGCCACCGCCCGCGCAGCTCTACGCCCTCTCGGTTCCTCCGCCGACCCGCTCCTCGCTATCGCCGACACTCTTCTCCGCCGCGACCATTAGTTTTTGCCTCGTCCGAAGCACCTCCTCGACCTCAGTCGCCGCCCGCGCCGCCGCCCCAGGCCCGCCAAGCTTCTTCGCCACCTCCCGAATCCGCCCTGCCATTGCCTCCGCCCCCTTTGGATTTCGCAAAATCTGTAAGGCCGCTTTGGCCAAACGCTCAGGCTCCATCGCACCTTGCAAAAACTCAGGAACTACCTTCTCCCCCGCCAAAACATTCACCATCGATAGGTAGGGCAACTGAATTAGAAATCGCCCTAGCCAATAGGTCAGCCAAGAGGTTTTATAAATCACCAACATCGGTAATCCCGCCATAGCACATTCCAAGGTCGCCGTGCCCGATGCCACAATCGCCAAGGAACACCGCGTCAACTGAGTTAAGGATTGCCCTGCTAAAATATCCAGACTCACTCCACTCATCGGTTGCCTTGCCCACTCTTCTTCCAGCTTCTGCCGCATCTCGTGATCCGTTGCCAAGGTCATAAAAGTTACGTTCTTTTGCTCCCGCACAATCCTCTGAGCCGCCTGCAGTAGGGGAGGCCAATGCTTCGCAATTTCTTTCGCCCGGCTCCCTGGCAAAAGCGCCACACATGGAATCTCATCCTTCGGCCCCTCCTTCGCTTGCGCGATCCAACGATCGGCCAAAGGATGACCGACCCACTTTGTCTTTAATTTCGGCGCATGCTTCGCGAACCAGTCCACCTCGAAAGGAAAAATCACCAACAACCGATCCAAGATTCGCTCCATCAGCTTCGCCCGACCCGCTTTCCACGCCCAAACCTGCGGACTCACATAGTAGACGATTGCGGGTGCGTTTCTTTGTCCATGCAAAGCTTTTGCCAGTCGCAGGTTAAACCCTGGATAATCGACCAAGATGACCACATCGGGATTCACCTCCGCAATCTCGTGCTTCACCTCTCGAAATATTTTCAAAAATTTTGGCAGGTTTTTAAGCACATCGGTCAACCCCACCACCGCATGCTTCGCTAAATTCAGACTCTGCTCCTGTCCCGCCGCTTTCAGCATCGGCCCACCCACTCCATACGCCTTTAACTTCGGATTCTTCTTCAACTCCCGCAATAGATCCGCCGCTAAACGATCGCCACTCGCCTCCCCCGCCACGAGATAGACTCGCGGATCTCGGTCCACTCCCTCGCTCATGCTCCCTCGGTCGTCATCTGATCGCAAATAAGCGAAGCTAACTTCAAAGCTTCGAAACCATGCGAACCCCCCACCCGCGGATCCGTGTCCATTCGCACATTCACCAAGAACTCCTCCAACTGATTCTTCAGGGGCTCCCCCTTCATCACCGGAATCTTCTCCCGCGTGATCTTGCCCTCCGCTCGCTTATATATTTCCCCCTCCTGCTTCATGTAATCGAGCGAGAGATAAGCATCATCTTGAAAAACCCGAATCTTGCGCAACTTTTCAGGACTAATTCGGCTGGTCGTCAAATTAGCCACACAGCCGTTTTCAAAACGAATCCGCGCATTGGCAATATCCTCCCCCTTACTTAGCACTGGAATCCCTACCGCATCCACCGACTTCACTGGCGACCGCACCAGATGCAGAATGATTTCTAAATCGTGAATCATCAGATCCATCACCACCCCAATATCGGTGCTCCGTCCTGGATAGGGCGATAAACGGTGGGCTTCGATAAACCGCGGCCGACCCAATCTCTCCTCCAACGCCGCCAGCACAGGATTAAATCTCTCCACATGCCCCACCGCCAGTTTCGCCCCGTGCTTTTCCGCTAAATGAACCAACTCCCTCGCCTCCACCGTATTCATCGCAATCGGCTTCTCCACCAAAACATGCTTTCCCTTTTTTAAAAAAGGAGAGGCAATCGCCAAATGAGTCGTCGTCGGAGTGACAATGCTCGCCGCCTCCACCGCCTCGACCATCTCCTCCAACGATGAAAATGCTCTTGTTTTGCACTTTTCCGCAATTTTTCGCGCGGTCTCAGGATTCGAATCATGTACTCCCACCAACTCCGCCCCTTTCGATTCCGCATAAATCCGTGCGTGCTCTTTCCCCATGTGGCCGACTCCCGCCACCCCCACTTTCACCAAACGACTCATGACAAAACTTTACCCGCCTGCCCCCAAATCGTCACCTTGTGTTGCATCGCCAGTTTCTTCACCTCGTCGAGATGAAGGATCAGAGTTTTCTTTGCCTCCACCACCAGGGTCCCCACTTGCCCTTCCGCCGCGGCTAAAATGGTTTGCGGTCCAATCACCGGAACATCAAAGCGCATATCTTGGGCGGGGGAAGTCACCTTGATCGCTACCGCTTCCTTTCCCGCCAATTTTCCTCCCCGTTTCAGCGTGGCATCCGTCCCATCGAATCCTTCCACCGCCATGACCGTCCCCTTGCGCACCACCACACTTTGCCCGATGTGCAACCGAGCAACCGCTTTGGCCAACGGCCACCCAAAAGCAATTTCCGCAGGAAGATGACGCACTGCACGCGGACCCGCCAAGTGGCCCACCCCCGCCAGATGGTCCTCCACAAAAGTTGTCGCAGGCAGAACTTTGATTCCTTCTTTGGCTAACTCCTTCGCCACCGCCCCAAAAAGAGTTTCCGCATTCCGCTCCTTCAACCGAGAAAGAATCCAAAGTGCCCTCAGATCAGGGCGCAGATCGAAAAGCCTTTTCGGTGCAATCTGCCCAGCAAAAATCACCTCTCCCACCCCAGTTTTTTTGAAAAAAGCAATCAGCCCGCCCAACTGCCCCACCCGCAACCAGTGGGTCGGTTGCCCCCTCGCTGCTACCCGCGGGTCTGTCTCCCCTTCGAATGCGGCCACCGCCAACGAGACCCCTTGATCCTTAGCCCCTTGGAGAACAAGGGCGGGGTAGGTTCCCCTCCCTGCAACCAGTCCGATCTTCGCCTTCATCATGGATTTACGCATAGCACAAAACTCCCATTTCTCCGATTGACCAAATCGTGTGTTTTGATAGGATTTTAACGGAGTCGACTATTGGCGGTTGTTGGGTGGGAACTCGAATGGTTTCCGCCCTTTTTTTCGCCAAAAGCCGTCCCCACAAAACAGAAAATATAAGCTCATGAATACGCAAGACTTCCTCACAGTACTCGATTACATGGAAAAGGAGAAGGGCATAAGCCGCAAGATAATGGCCACAGTCATCGAAAATGCCCTGATCACCGCCGCCCACAAGACCTATCCCATCGAGACTGAAGTCCGCGTCTCCCTAGACCAGAAATCAGGGAAAATTCAGATGTTTGCCAAACTCAAAGCTTCCGATCGCGCCCGTCCCAACGCCGATGAAATCTCCATCATCAAAGCCCGCGCCGTTAAACCCACCGTCCATGTCGGCGAACTCGTCGAAATCGAACTGGATGCCAGCCAGTTCGGTCGTATCGCCGCCCAAGTTTTTAAGCAGGCCATGAACCAAAATCTGCGCTCCATCGAGAAGACCATGATCATGGAGGAATTCCAAGGCCGCGTCGGTGACATCGTCGCCGGTACCGTCCGCCGCTTCGAAAGAGCCGATGTCGTCATCGATCTGGGCAAGTTCGAAGGCATTATGCCCTCTCGGGAACGCGTACCCACCGAGGAGTACACCCCAGGCGAACGGATCCGCGCCCTCGTCCTCGCCGTGCAAACCGGCCTGCGCGGCCCTGAAATTATTCTCTCCCGCTCCAGCCCCGATTTCGTCCGCCGCCTACTCACCCTCGAAGTCAATGAACTGGCCGAAGGAGTTGTCATCATTAAATCCCTCGCCCGCGAACCCGGCTTCCGCACGAAAATCGCTGTTTGGTCCGATGTGGAAAAAGTCGATCCTGTCGGTGCCTGCGTCGGCATCCGCGGATCACGGGTCAAAAATATCGTTCGTGAACTCAATAACGAAAAAGTCGATCTCTTCCGCTGGTCCCCCAATATCCATGAACTGGTCATCGAAGCGCTCAAACCCGCCAAGCTTCGCAAAATCGAAATCGATGAACCCAACCGTCGGATCCGTGCCCTAGTCGACGCCGAAAACCTTTCTCTCGCCATCGGCCGCAAAGGTCACAACGCCCGCCTCGCCAGCCGCTTGACCGGCTGGAATATCGATGTGGAAGAAGATAAGACCGAGGTCCTCGGCTTTGAGCAAAAGCTCGAACTGGCCGTCCAGACCCTCGTTACCATCCTCGGCATCGACCTTGCCCTCGCCCAGAAAATCGCCGCCGTCGGCTTCAGCACCGTCGAGGCCATTTGCGAAGCCTCGGAAACCGATCTGGCCGAAGCTCTTCCTGACTTAACCCCCGAGCAAGCCACCGAGATCCGCACCAAGGCCCAGGCGGCCCTCACAGCCGTTAAGACCTGAAGCCCCTTCCCCCGCCCGGCATGGCCCCCTCGTCCACGAAAAAGACGGCCAAACCCGAGGGGGCTGCCGTCCCTGCCAAAAAGCCTCGCGCCGCTAAAACGGCCGCACCCAAAGATCCCGCCGCGAAGCCCGCAAAGAAGGTTTCCGCAAAAACTAAAGCGGCTCCTGCCGTAGCCCCGACCAAACTTTCCGCTACTCCCCAAACCCCTCCTCCCACTGCCCCCGCTCCGGCTAAAGTGGAAAAAGTCGCACCTGAAATTGCCCCCGCCCCCACGCCTACTCCTACTGCTGCGCCCGCTCCCGCCGCCGTCGAATCGGGTGAAATGGAAATGCCTACCGACGAAACAAAGATTATTTTAATGAAGCCGCCCATTCAGGTCCGCGACCTAGCCACCCGGCTCAACTTAAAACCTTTCCAACTCATCCATGAACTCATGGAAATGAACGTCTTTGCCACTCTCAACCAGAACTTAGAAGAAGCCGTAGCGAAGAAGATCTGCGAAAAGCGTGGCCTCTTCTTCATGGCGGAAAAACGTAAAGAGGGTGGCGGTGTCCACAAAGTCGCTCCCGTGGTCGAACCGCCCAAAGCCAAGCCCATCCCCTCCGCCAATCTTAAACCGCGGCCTCCCGTGGTTACTTTCATGGGTCACGTCGATCACGGAAAAACCTCACTGCTCGACGCTATTCGCCAGACCAAAGTTGCCGCGGGCGAAGCGGGTGGGATCACCCAACACATCGGGGCCTACACCGTTAAACGCGATAACTCGACCATCACTTTTCTTGATACCCCAGGCCACGAAGCCTTTACCGCCATGCGTTCCCGTGGAGCCACCATCACCGACATCGTCGTTCTGGTTGTCGCCGCGGATGACGGGATTAAACCCCAAACTCTAGAAGCTCTTCGCCACGCCCAAGCCGCCAAAGTCACCATCATGGTCGCAGTGAATAAAATCGATCTGCCCAACGCCAATCTCGATAAGGTCAAAGGCCAATTGCAAGAGCTTGGCCTCGCTCCCGAAGAGTGGGGTGGACAAACCGTGGTCTGCGAAGTTTCCGCCACCAAAGGAACTGGTATCGAAAAACTTTTGGAAATGATCGCTCTTCAAGCCGAAATTCTCGAACTATCTGCTGATCCAACAGGCCACGCCCGCGCCCGCGTCATCGAAACGCAGATCGAAACTGGCCGCGGCCCCACCGCAACCGTCCTCGTTCAACAGGGACTCCTCAAAGTGGGCGACTCTTTTGTCTGCGGACCCCACCTCGGCAAAATCAAAGCTCTCTACAACGACGCAGGCGTCTCCATCAAAGAAGCGGGACCTTCTGTTCCCGCTCGTATCGTCGGATTGACCGGAGCTCCCTCTCCAGGCGAAGAAGTGGTCGTCGTCGCCACAGAACGGGAAGCCCGCTCGATTGTCGAAGAACGGCAGGAAGCAGAACGATCCACCCGACTCGCTTCCGGCCCCGCCGCCGCCGAAGGCGTTACCCTCGAAAATCTTTTCGCCAGCATCGCCGAAGGCCAAAAAAAGTGCCTCCACCTCATTCTTAAGGGAGACGTTCAAGGCTCCGTCGAAGCCATCGTCGAGGCCGTACGCAAAATCACCAGTCAGAAAGTTACCCTCAATATTATCCTTTCCACCATCGGACCAATTTCCGAATCCGATATCCTTCTGGCCAAAGCCTCCGGAGCAGTCGTCATCGGATTTAATACCAAAACCGATAACGCCGCCGCCAACGCCGCCAAACGGGAAGGCATCCAAATTAAACTCTTCAGCATTATTTACGAACTCGTCGATCAGGTGAAGGAGGCCATGACGGGCCTTCTCGATCCCGAACTGCGCGAAAGCCCCCTCGGCAACGCTCTCGTCAAAAAAGTTTTCGAGCTATCCAAGTTTATGGTCGCGGGTTGCCAAGTGCAGACCGGGCGCATCACCAAATCAGGTCGCGCGCGCGTCGTCCGCCGCAAACAACCGATTTACGACGGAGCCGTCGTAACGCTCAAACGCTTCCAAGAAGACGTTCCGGAAGTGCGCCAAGGACTGGAGTGCGGTATCCGTCTCGGCAACTTCGACGAATACGAGGAGGGCGACATCATCGAGTGTTATCAACTCGAAAAAGTCGCCCAAGCCCTCTAATTCTCTTCAGCAACTGTTTTTTGTCTTCAGTTCTCCCGCTTTTTTTTCCACAATCGAGTCATGCCGAGTCGCCGTCTCATCCGCGTGGCAGAGTCCATTCGCTCCGTCTTAGGTCGCCTCGCCCTCCGCGAGCGTACCCTCGAGGGCAAACTCATCACCATCACAGGGGTCACCGTCAGCCCTGACCTGCGTCACGCCCAAGTCTTTGTCACTCATCTCGACGGTTCTACCCCCGACAAAGACGTCGTCCTTACGCTCAATGCTTTAAAAGAAGAGTGGCAACGCGAAATCAATAAAACCCTCAGCATCAAGTACACCCCACGACTTCAGTTTTTTGTGGATGAAGCCCAACGCCGAGGCGATCGCATCCTCCAGATCATGACCGAAATTGATCCTACCCGCCTCGATCCCAACGACCCTGACTTTATCGATCCCTCCGACGCGGCTCCCACTCTCACCCCAGAAGAATCACCCGATCTAGACCCATCCGCCGAACTCAGGGGCCGTAGCCAAAAACGCGCTCCCTAATTTCGGCTTAAGGCGACCAACCGACTGGCCAGCAAAAGCCCACTAGGGTAGGCGGATTTTCTCAATCGAACTCACCACCCCTTCTCCCAGAAAACTCTCCACTCGACTCTGGTACGGTCCAGGTTCATCGGTTAAAAAAACCCTTAATTTGCCCTGCTCCAACTTCGCTCCTTCCGAATCTCGCAATGATTCCGCACATGCCTCCGAGGAGTCGACCAACTTGACCTTCGGTCCCAGCACCTTTGCCAATACCCCCTTCAGATGCGGATAATGGGTACAGCCCAACACCAAAACCTTAATTTTTTCGCGCAACAACGGCTCCAGATATTTGCGAATCACTGCCTCCGTCACCTCCCCCTCCACCCAGCCCTCCTCCACTAGCGGAACGAGCAAGGGTGTCGCTTGCTCGAAAACATTCAGACTGGGGCGCGCTTGGCGCAAGGCCTTCTCGTACGCCCCACTCCCAATTGTCGCCGAGGTCCCAATTACACCCACCGGCCCATCTCCCGCCACCCGTAACGTCGCCGCCACTCCCGATTCAATCATCCCATGCAACGGAACATTCACCGAGGAACGCAATTTTTCCACAGCAAAAGCCGAGGCCGTGTTACACGCCACCACAATCCGATCCACTCCCTTCGCCTCGAGAAAAGTGATGATCTCCCGGCTGTACCCCAAAACCGTTTCTGCTGACTTATTTCCATAAGGAACCCGCGCCGTGTCCCCCACATAAAAAATATCGCGCCGCGGAAAAGCCGAGCGCAAGGCTCGCACCACTGTTAATCCACCCATTCCAGAATCAAAAACACCTAAAGGCATCGTCTACTCTTTCTTCTCCGTTCCAACCGGTAAAGCTTTCCTCACCTCAGGCTCCACGCCGCCCACAGCCGCGGGGGACACCACTACCCCTTGCCCCGTAGTCGGCACCACTACGGCCGGCGCAATGTTGGAGGCACTCAAGTTCGTTCCCCGTGATCGAAAAGGTGCCACCTCCTCATTCTTTTTTGCCCCAACCAAGGTCCCTACTGCATTTGTAGCGACTCGATCCTTAGCGAGTTGTAACCGTGCCGCCGCTTGTGGATTTTCCTGGGATCGCGCGTAAGCCTGAATCCCCGCAAAAATCCATTCGGCTACCTGCTGCCGATACTCCTCCGTACGCAATAAACTCGCCTCACGTGGGTTCGACATAAATCCTCCTTCGACCAGAACCGAGGGCGAGTTGGCTAATCTTAATACCTTGAACCGCGCTCGCTTCACCCCTCGATCCGAAGGTGCATTGCTTTTCGCCAAAACCGCTGACCGATGAATCGCCTGAGTCAGGAGAAAGTTATGATGATCATATCCGTTCCCTGGCCATATCTGATCTTCATCCCCCACCAACGACCCCCCCGAAGATGTCGAAGGCGCGAACTGCGGGGAAAGACTGTACGTCTCCCACCCCTCAGAAGACCGGCTAGAATCCTCGTTGAAATGAATGCTTACAAAAATATACCCAGGGTGGTCATCCGCTAACTTTGAGCGGTCTGCATGATCCACATAGCGATCCTTGGTGCGAGTCAGCACCCAAGGAATTCCTGCTTTGTCTAGACAACGGACGAGGCGCTTCGCCACATCGAAGTTCGCTGTTTTCTCACTCAACCCCCGTGCCGCCCGCGTGCCCTCATCTCCACCCCCGTGCCCAGGATCGATCACCACCCCCTGCAACGGTCGCCTGGGAATCTCCCCATTCGGTCGCAGCAGCGGATCGAAAGTCTTTACCAGATCCACACGGGGAATCAGAACAACCTCACTCTCTTTTCGCACCGAATGACTCAACCAGTACCGCGCCCCTTTCCAGCGCATCTCACGACTATCTAGAGTCAGCTGCAAGGATCCCGCGGAAGAGATGAGTTCAAAGGGGCGATTATTTTCAATCTCATGCGGAACCTTAAAACCATAGAATTTGGCGAAGGAATCCAAGGAAACATAATCCACCCTTCCCACCCTCACCACCTCCCACGTCTCCACCGCCCAACCAGTTGCCAGTAGACCAAGAACGACCAAAACCCACCGAATCACGATTTTCTCCTGCAGGGCCGATGATCAATTAACCGAATCTTTCCAAGATAGACCGCCGCATAGAGCTGGCCTTCTACCACCTCCACATACTCCAACCGCAATCCAGGCAAACCCCGCAATAAGAACTTCAGCTTCGCCACCGACCGACCCGCCCCAGCTTGGCTCGCTTCTCGCACCGCTTTCGCCCATCGACCCGCCACCCTTCTTTCCAGTGGCGAGAGTCGCAGATTTCTGGAACTCATCGGTAATCCATCTTTTTCTCGAATCGTAGGAAGTTGCACAATTCGCACCGCACAAAAAAGATCCCGAACCATCCTTTCGATCACCTCACACTGCTGTTTATCTTTCTCCCCAAATACGGCCACCTGCGGTTGCACAATTCCGAACAACTTCATTACCACCGTCGCCACCCCGCGAAAATGACCCGCCCTCTTGGCCCCACATCGCCCCCGAGACAGATCCACCTCCTCCACCCAGGTAGAAGCATCCTTTGCATACAAACTTTTCGGCCGAAAAAGCACATCCGCCCCCGCTTCTCTCGCCCGTTGAACGTCCGCCGCCCCTCGCTTTGGATATTGCCTATAATCTGCTCGCGAGGTGAACTGCGTCGGATTGACATAAGCACTCACCACCACTCGATCCGCTAACTTCCCTGCTCTCCGAATCAACGCCACATGCCCATCATGCAAAGCCCCCATCGTCGGAACCAAAGCCACCGTCTGCCCCCGCCTCCGCCATGCGCGGGAGGCCTTTTGCATTTCCGCCGTTTTTGTCATAATCTTCACGAACCTCAATCCTACAAAATGTCTACCTACCTCCACAACCTCTTCGCTCAGAGAATCGGCGGTCCAGGCTACGGCCTCAAAGCAGCTCCGATCTATAAATTCGAGCGAATTAAGCGCGCCAAACGCGCCGCCAGCGCCGCCCATCCAGAAAAGGAACTCCTCGATTTCGGCGTCGGCGAACCCGATTCCATGGCCGATCCCAAGGTTGTCGCCAGCCTCGCCCACGAAGCTGCCCTGCCCGCTAACCGCGGCTACGCTGACAATGGCGGTCCCCGCCTCCGTACCGCTGCCGCCCACTACCTAAAAGAAGTCTTCGGAGTCACCGCCAACCCCGAAACCGAAATCATGCACTCCATCGGCAGTAAAGCCGCCCTCTCCATCCTTCCCGCCGCCCTTATCGATCCAGGCGATGTCGTCCTCATGACTAGCCCCGGCTACCCAGTCTTCGGAACTCACGCCACCTACTACGGCGGAGTCGTTCACCCCCTTCTTCTCACCCCAGAAAATAAGTATCTCCCGCGCCTCGATACCATTCCGCGCCCTATTCTCGATAAAGCGAAGGTTCTTGTTCTCAACTATCCCAATAACCCAACCGGGGCCTCCGCCACCCCTGAGTTTTTTCGAGAAGTCGTCGCTTTCGCCCAACGCGAAGAACTCGTCGTTATCCACGACGCCGCCTACACCTCGCTTATTTTTGAAGGAAAACCACTAAGCTTCCTCTCCATCCCAGGAGCCAAGGAAGTCGGACTAGAACTCCACACCACCAGCAAGGCCTTCAATATGACCGGCTGGCGCTGTGGGTTCGTTGTCGGCCATTCCCTCCTCATCCAAGCCTATGCCGATATCAAAGATAACACCGATTCAGGTCAATTTCTTGCTATCCAACACGCCTCTGCCACCGCTTTCGAAAACCCTCAAATCACTCGTGAAACTTCCGCCAAATACAATCGGCGAATGGATGCGATAGTTAAGATTCTCCGCACCGCAGGGTTTTCTGCCCAAAAACCAGCTGGCTCATTTTTCCTCTACACCCAAGCCCCAAAATCAGCCCAAGGAAGTCGCTCCCATACTTTCGCTAACGGCGAGGCCTTCTCTCAATGGCTCATCGAAGAACAGCTCGTTTCCACCGTCCCGTGGGACGAGGCAGGTGCCAACGTTCGCTTCAGCGTTACCTTTGCCGCCAAAAATCAATCGGACGAAGACCGCATTCTCGCTGAGCTCGCCACTCGCCTCCAACCCTACCGCTTCACTTTCTAATTTGGATTACGGACCAGGATCCTTTTCGTCATCCCCAGAAATCTTATCCTTGATCGCTAAGATCTGCGGAAGCACCACCAAAGCACTTAGCAAGGTAAAGATCACCCCTAAGCTCATCACCAGACCCAGCGAAACCAACCCGCGATACTCCCCCACCAGCATCGAGCCGAAACCAAACAAGGTCGTCAGTGCGGAAAGAACCACCGCCTTGCCCGTGCTCGATTCAAAAATACGAATTTTCCCCTCCTCCCGATAACGATCCATCACATACACCCCATAGGCCACTCCGATTCCCAGAATCATCGGCAAGGTCACAATATTCGCTGGATCCAACTTAATTTTAAAGAAACCCAAAGCGCCAAAAAGCCACAGCACCCCAAGGGCTAAAGGGAGCAGAGTGAGCAGAACATCCTCGATCCGCCGGAACAGGACGAAAATCAGCACGAGAATCACCCCACCCGCATAAAACGACGCCTGAATATAGCTTTTCATCAAAAGATCAATATACTCCAAGTTCATCACCGGCGTGCCCGTCACCTCAGGCGCCACCCGCTGCACCTGCCCAACAAACTCCTCATTCGGCTTCCGCTCCCATACATCCACCGCTGGCTCCACTTCCAAAAGAACTTTCCCACCTTTCGAAAGATAGCGCTCCTTTAATTGCGGGGGTAGATCCTGCACCGTCAAAGCTCGATCCCCTCGTTGCGTCTTCAGCCAACCTAGATTCTGCGTGATCGATCCCACCAACTTCACCTGATGCCGATCCAACCTCTGCTTCGCCTCATCCAGATCCAACTTATCCAATGCCGCCACCGCCCTTTCCAAAGGAGGAATCATCTTCTCAAACGTTGTCACCGCCTGCCTCGCCCGACCCGAAAGCCCAATGTACTGTTTGGCCTGCTTGGCCCCTTCTTGCGACGATTCCAATAGGAACTCCAAATCTTTCTTCGCCTTCGGCACATCCACCGATTGCCCCGTGCCCGTACCCAAAGTGATCTCCCCCGCCACATGGGCAATTCGATTCACCTCATCCATCCGCTTGTGCTGATCCCGCGGCACCAGATCCCCCAAAGTGCGCACCTTGCTCACCGTGGAAAGTTCACGCAACTGATCAGCCAGCTCGTCCGCCCGTTCTACCGTGTTCGCCATCACCACCCCATAAATCAAAGATCCTTTCCCGGTGTCCAAAAGCTCCCGAGTTAACCGAACCGATTCCATCTTCGGATTCTGCAAATGGAGAAGATTATGATCAAAGGTTACCTCTCGACACTTCACCCAAGCAAATGCACTGAAACCCGCTGCCGCCAGCAAGACTAGATACGGATGAAACGTCAGTCTCCGATCGAGGTTCTCCCCATATCCAAATCTCAGCATCTTACCCACCTGCACCTTACCATCTCGATCCCGCCAAAGGAGGAGCGCAGGTAAAATTGAAAGACTCGCCAAAAGCGCCAAAATGACCCCCGTCCCTGCAATCCAACCCAGCTCGGTCAATCCCGTGAAATCATTAAAACACATCGCGTAAAATGCCGCCGCCGTCGTTCCCCCACCCGCCAAGAGGGCCTTACCCGTTGTCGTTAGGGTGATTTCCACCGCCTCGGCCGAAGTTTTTCCGCGAGACATCTCTTCCTCATACCTTCCTAAGAACTGGATACCAAAATCAATTCCCAATCCGAGAATCATCACAATGAAGGCCTGCGAAATGATATTCAGGTGCCCAATCGTCACCGTGGTCACTCCCAAGGAAATCACCACACTCGCTAGGAGCGCCACTAAAGCCAGGAACGGTCGCGAAAACTCTCCATAAGCAAAAAAGAACATCACCGCGATCAAGACCAGAGTGATCAGCGTAGCCAACTTCATGTCGTCCTCGCTCTGCCGCAGTTCGTCATCCAGCAAGACAGGCTCCCCCGTTACTCCGATACTCACCTTGGCATAGAGCGGTCGTGTTTCCTTAACCATTTGCCGCACCCGCTTAATCACCCCCGTATACGGCGTCGCACTTTTCTCCTCCTCCACCGACGGCCGCAGAAGCATCACAATTGTTTTCCCATCTTCTCCCAAACTCAAATACTCATTCTTCAATAAATCACTTTCAAACTCGGAAAGCTCTCCCAATCCTCCTTTCTCTAATACATTCACAGGGGTCTCAAGATCCTTCGCCAACCCCTTTAAATTTCGCACGAACTCCTCAATAAATGGAATAAACTCCTGCCAGTTCGAGGACTTGCGCAGGTACGGATCGTTAAACTTGGCTGAAGCCTCTGCCAAAATGCCATTAAGATTCAGCGCCTGCTTATTTCCTTTGACCAATGCCGCCAGCTCCTCCATCTGCCGCCGAATCCCCGTCAGCTGCTCCTCATCCGCCAAAAGCAAAAGACGATCCGCCATCGGAGAGAAATCGTGCCGATAATAAACGCGATCCAGCCCCTTCTCCGTTTTTAATCGCTCCGCCAGCGCATTGGCCGCCGCCCGACTCGCTTTCAGATCATCACTCTTCAGGACGACAACGATTTCATCCCGCACATCAAACTCATTCATGTAAGCCAAATATTTTTTAAAGACGGGCGAATCCTTGCGAATCAGATCGAGGGTATTATTCCGAATGACCAACCGCGCCCCTGCCATCGCCCCCCCCGCCACCACTAGAAGAAGCGTGGCCCACAACACCCGCGTACGATGCCCAACCACCAACCGCGCCCAGCGATGGAGCAAGGCATCCCCCCATCCTTGTCCCTGACCTGTACTGTCCTGCCCCATGAGAAATTAGCCCGCGAAGCGAGCCTGCTCCTTCTTTAGCTCCCATTCCTCTCGGATCCCCCGGATATCACGAGACAACTCATCCTGTAAAATACTCGCCTCCTCGCCCGCTCCCGCCATTTTCGCTCCGACAATCTTTGCCCCAAGAAAGGTTTCCCTCTCCGCCACCTTCGCTCGATACGTAGAATCAATATCGGCTAAAGCCTTCTTTTGCTTGTCCGTCAGCTTTCTCTCGGGTTCCGTTGTTGCTAACCGCTCCATCGCAAGCTCATACGCCGTCTTCATTAACCTAGTACCCTAAAAAACTCTGCCCCCTGCGTCCATCGTATTGTCAGGGGTCCCGCTTGCTCCACCCCACCTCGATAGACTACCATCTTCGATGGATTTTGCTTCCCTCGGACTTTCCTCCTCTGTTCTCCAAGCCGTCGTCGACCTCGGATACAAGGAGCCCACCCCCATCCAGGCCCAAGCCATCCCCGTTGCTCTTTCAGGAAAAGATATCATCGGCTCCGCTCAAACCGGAACAGGCAAAACCGCCGCCTTCGCCCTTCCTATTCTCCAACACCTCGGGAAGCCAGGTTCCATGCGTGCACTCATTCTTGAACCCACCCGCGAACTTGCCGACCAAGTCGCCGCCGCCCTTGAAGTTTTCGCGAAACACACCGGCCTTCGTATCGGCCTAATCTACGGCGGCGTCGGCTACGGAGCCCAACGCGAACAAATCAAACGGGGCATCGATATCCTCGTCGCTACCCCTGGCCGCTTACTCGACCTCGTCGGCCAAGGAGACCTCAACTTCGGCCATCTCACCCACCTCGTCCTCGATGAAGTCGATCGCATGCTCGATATGGGCTTCCTCCCCGACGTCAAACGCATCGTCTCCCTCTGCCCCGAGAAACGTCAAACCCTCTTTTTCTCTGCCACCATCCCCCCCGAAATCGAACGACTTACCCAGTGGGCCCTCAAAGAACCTGTAACCATCGAGATTGGTCTGCGCCAATCCGCGGCCGAAACCGTCACCCACGCCCTCTACCCCGTCGCCGCCGATCAAAAACACGAACTCCTTCTCGGTTTGCTGGAAAAAACCCACTACGAAAGTGTCATCGTCTTTTGTCGCACCCGCATGGGCTCCGATCGCGTGGCAGGCAGCCTTTCCAACCTCCCTCACCCCGTCGGCGTCCTCCACTCCGACCGCTCTCAGGCAGAGCGCACCGAAGCACTCACTGGATTTCGTTCAGGAAAATATCCTATCCTCGTCGCCACCGACATCGCTGCTCGTGGTCTCGACATCGCAGGGATCACCCACGTGATTAATTATGATGTCCCCCAGCACCCTGAAGATTATGTCCACCGCATCGGCCGAACCGGTCGTGCCGCTAAGGAAGGGGATGCTTTTACCCTCTTCGTCGCAGAAGAGCTACCTCACGTCGAAGCCATCGAACGCATGCTCGGTCAGAAACTACCTCGCACAAAACTGGAAAACTTTCCCTACCGCTTCACCGCACTATTCGAAGAAGGCCACACCGTGGCCCAAACCCGAATGCGCGGAATTCGCACCGTCCGCGGCTACACCTTCGGCGCTCGCCGCCGCTAATCATCTACCGGCGGCGGGGCCCTTGTCGGGACTTAATCCCTTTCCCCTCCGCCTCAAAACCCTAGCCTATCCTCTATGTCTGCACCTGGGATTTCCCCCACCTCTACACCCCTCCTCTTTACCGGCGGCCTCGCTGAGACCAACGCCTACCTGCTCAACCTCCAAGGGCACCTTCTCGCTATCGATGCCCCCGAGGGTTTTCTCAATTTCCTCAAAACAAAAAATCTTAAACCTCACTCCCTCCTCCTGACCCACGGCCACTGGGACCATATCTGGGACGCCGCCGCCATCGCGGAGTGGGCCGCTTGCCCAGTCTATTATCATCCCGATAGCGCCTTTCTCTGTCTCGAACCCGACTCCATGCTCGCTTTTGGTCTCCCCAAAAAAATCCAACCCGTCCACGCCACCCAACTCCTTGAGGAAAAAACTCCACCCCCGCCCACTTGGCCCCAAGCCAAACTTCTCCACGTTCCAGGACACTGCCCAGGTAGCCTCTGCCTCTACCTCCCACAAACTCACCAACTTTTCGGTGGAGACGTCCTCTTTGCCGATGGCGTCGGTCGCTGGGACCTGCCCGGAGGAAGTCGAGACCTCCTCATCACAGGCATTCAGAAAAAAATTCTCCCTCTTCCACCACAAACTACTGTTTATCCTGGCCATGGCTCCACCACCACCGTCGGTCGCGAAGCTTCCTCCAACCCCTTTTTACAAAGCTAGCCCCGACTCCACGTCCTCCATCTTTCTAAAAGAGCCCGCGCAGCCCCTTTCCTAATCGTTTCGTCTGCCAACTTGCGCCCCTCCTCCCAATCTTTTCCCATCCCCGCTAACCAAAGCAACGCACCCGCGTTCCACCCCACCGACCCCCGCACAGCCCGCGCCCCATCCCCCGCCAGCACCGCAGAGATGCGGGCCGCACTCTCCTCCGCTCGAGGAGCTTCCAAATCCAAGGAAGAACCCCACTCCCCAGGCGCCGACTCCTCCGTCAGATCAAATTTTCTCCCACCCGTTTTTCCCACCAACCGATTCCGCCCCAAAGGCGATAGCTCCCCCAAGGGAGCCCCCTTTTCATCTTCCCCATAAACAATCGCATACGATTCCACCGCTAACCTCTCCAGCACTTCCGCCAATATGGCCATATCCTCCTCACGGAAAACCCCGACCAACCGAACTTCAGGTTTCGCAGGATTCACTAACGGTCCCAAGAAATGAAACGCCGTTCGCTTTCCCTGCGCTGATAAAATCTTCCTCGCGCCCGCCACCCCAGCAAAAGCTGGATGAAAATCTGGAGCATAAAGAAAAGCACACCCCACCTCACCCAGACAGCTGGCCAACTCTCCCGCATCCCTTGCGCTCTTCACCCCCAGCGCACTCAAAGCATCCGCACTCCCGCTCGGTCGGGTGATCCCCCGATTCCCATGTTTCGCTACAGGCAAACCCGACGCCGCCGCCACCAACGCTGCCGCTGTAGATATATTCACGATCGGTCTCCCCCCTCCCCCCGTCCCACAACAGTCTGCCAATCCCTTCCCCCCCCACTTCCCCGTCAACCCCGCCGGCTTCGCCCGACCCAAAAAAGCCCGCGCCATCCCTGCGAGCTCAGCACCCGTCTCCCCCTTCTCCGCCCAAGCCAATAGAAACTCCGCCTTCGCACCATCTCCAACACCCTCGTCCGCCAAAATGGCCACCAACTCCTCCGACTCCCCGCCGCTCAACTCCCGACCCTCCCGACAATGCATTGTCGCCCGAGCCAAGGCGGCCGATCCGACCACTTCACAACTCATCCGATCCCTGACTCCTTCGGCAGAAACTCCTGAAATCTCAATTTATCAATCGATTTCATATACGCCTCCATCGGCGAAACCCGCCCCGCCTTCAAATGCCCATCAATCGCATCATCCATTAACTGCATCCCCTCCGCCTTCCCCGTTTTCAAAACGTCGTTCAACTTCATCGTCGCCCCTTCCCGAATAATCGAAGCCACCGCATTGTTTCCCACAAGAATCTCGTTTACCGCCAGCCGCCCTCCACCATCGGAACGCTTCAACAAAAGCTGAGCGCACACCGCACGAAGTGAATTCGCCAACATAGTTCGAATCTGCTCCTGCTGATTACTTGGAAAAGCATCGATAATTCGATCCACCGTCTTGCGCGCGTTGTTCGTATGCAACGTGCCAAAAACTAACAACCCCGTCTCCGCCGCCGTTAAGGCCAAGGCAATCGTCTCCAAGTCCCGCATTTCCCCCACCAAAACCACGTCCGCATCCTCCCGCAACGCCGCCTTCAGTCCCGTCGCAAAACTTGGCGTCTCGTTCGGCACCTCCCTCTGCGTAATGACCGACTTCTTGTTCGGATGCACGAACTCAATCGGCTCTTCAATCGTCACAATATGCCGCGAGTAATTTGTGTTAATCGAATCCACCACCGCCGCCAACGTCGTCGACTTTCCCGAACCAGTCGGGCCCGTCACTAAAACCAGACCTGATTTATAGTTCCCAAAACTTTCAATCACTGGCGGCACCCCTAGCTCCTTCAAAGTCTTAATCTTTGTCGGAATAATTCGAAAAACCGCCCCGTAGCCATGCAACTGTTTATAATAGTTGCAACGAAAACGGCTCGCCTCGTCCATCTCATAGGCGAAATCCAAGTCGCCCACTTCGGTAAACTTGCGCCATGCAGGAGGCGAACAGATTGGTTGTAAAAGCTGCGTAATCGATTCTCTCGTTAAAGGTGCCTCCTGAATCGCCGTAACCTCGCCGTGCCTCCGGATTTTCGCGGGCTGACCCTCAAGTAGATGTAAATCACTCCCCCCTTTTTCCACTAAAACCGAAAAGAGTTCGTCGATCGGGTGGTTCATTAGAGTCCCGCCGCCAATCCTGTGGCAAAGGCCTTCTTGTTTTCTGCACGCCGATAGGCCTCTTCCCCTGAAATAATTCCCTTATCCAAATGCTCCTGCAAACTGTCGTCCATTAGCTTCATCCCCAACTTCTTCCCTGTCTGCATCACTCCAGGCAACATAAAGGTCTTCGCTTCACGAATTAAATTACCCACCGCTGGATTATTCACCAGCACCTCCAAAGCCAAGACCCGCCCGTTCCCATCCTTACGCGGAATCAACTGCTGGCAAACAATCCCTCGCAACGATTCACTGACCATCGTCCGAATCTGGGACTGCTGCTCCACCGGAAACACATCCAGCAACCGATCCAAAGTTCGCGCCGCAGTACTCGTATGTAGCGTCCCCAAAACTAAGTGACCCGTCTCCGACGCACTGATCGCCAAAGAGATCGTCTCCAGATCCCTCATCTCTCCTACCATGATCACATCCGGATCTTCCCGCAACGCCGCCCGTAACGCGCTCGAGAAACTGGCCGAATTGGCTCCAATTTCCCGTTGGGAAACCTGACAACCCGAGGGAGTAAAAACGTACTCAATCGGATCTTCCAATGTAATGATGTGATCCTTTCTCTCTCGGTTAATGTGGTCGACCATCGATGCCAAAGTCGTCGACTTTCCACTACCCACCGCTCCTGTTACCAAAACCAGACCATTGTGATACCGCGTTAAGGTTTTCAGAACGGGCGGCAACCCCAACTCATCCATCGTCCGAATCTTGTTGGAAATTACACGGAAGACCGATTCCCACCCGCGTCTCTGCCGCACCACACTCGTTCGGAATCGAGCCAACCCCTCCGCTTCATAGCAAAAATCAAACGACCCATGCTCCTCCACCGTTCGAGTCTGTTTCGGTAGCAGGAAAGAGCGCCCCAACTGCTCTGTCTCCTCCTTACTCAAATGCCGCGCCCCTGCTCCCTCCAGCGGGGCGAGCTGACCGTGAATCCGTACCAAAGCTGGTGCGTCAGGCCCCAGATGGAGGTCGCTCGCCCCCATCTCCACCGCCCGCTCCAAATAAGCCCGTACCACACTGCTATCTTGAACTTCCGCCCCACCCCCCGCCTGCTCAATCAGACTTCGCAACATCCCGATATGCTCCGATGGCAGCAACTGCTGCTCCTCTATCAAATCTAAAGCCGCCACCTTCGGGTTGGCCGTCGTTACCACCCGGACCTGCTCGGCCTGCTCGGCTGTCATCCAGCCCTGCTCCAGACTTGTCGTCAGAACATAATCGTTATACGAGGCGCTCATTTTGTACTTCCGAAAGCATCCCCTGCTTCTTCGGGCGGATCAATCGCAACCAACTCTTTCCTCTGCCTCGCCCACGATTCTGTGGATAACTTCCACCCATGACCAAGGATCAAGTCATCGTCGCCCTACGCGAAATCGGTACCATTCTCGAGCTCCAAGGAGAAAACCCCTTCAAATGTCGCGCCTACCTCAACGCGGCCCGCACCCTCGAAACATCCCCCACCGATCTTGCCGAACTCGTCCGCACCAACCGCCTCAGCGAACTCCCCGGAATCGGAGATGCCCTTCGCGAAAAAATCACCACCCTCGTCACCTCAGGAAAACTCCCCTACCTCGAACAACTCCGCGCCTCTATCCCCTCAGGCCTCCTCTCCCTTCTCGAACTCCCTGGGCTGGGCCCAAAGAAACTTCGGCTCTTACGCGACCAACTCGACATCGAATCCATCGAATCACTCTCCGCCGCATGCTCCGATGGGCGACTCGCTTCCATTGCAGGCCTTGGCGAAAAAACCGCCACTAACCTCCTCGAAGCTATCGCACGCCGAGCCACCTACCAAAAGTTCCATCGCCTCGGCGATGCTCTGCCCGTCGCTCAAGCTCTTCTCTCCCACCTCCGACAATGCCCAGAAGTCCAAAATGCGGAAATCGCCGGCAGTCTTCGTCGAGGCAAAGAAATTGTCAAAGATCTGGATTTCATCGCCACTTCCACCCAACCCAAGAAAGTCATGCACGCCTTCGTCACCGCACCTTCCGTCGAGAAAATTGTCGCCCAAGGCGAAACCAAATCGAGCGTCATCCTTGCGGGCGGCATTCCCTGCGACCTCCGCGTCATCCCGCCCGAGGCTTGGGCCACCGCCCTCGCCCACTTCACCGGCTCGAAAGAGCACAATATTGCTCTCCGCCAACGCGCCATCGATCAAGGCCTCCACCTCAGCGAATGGGGCCTCTTTAAGGGAAAATCGAAGACTCCCCTCAAACTCAAAGAGGAGAAAGATCTCCACCGCGCTCTCGGCCTCGCTTTTATTCCCCCCGAACTCCGCGAAGACAGTGGAGAAGTTGCCGCCGCTGAAAAAGACCAACTGCCCGACCTCCTCACCCGCGCCGAAATTCGCGGCTGCCTCCACAATCACACCCTCGCCAGCGATGGCCAGGACACTCTCGAAGCTATGGCCCAAGCTGCTGCTACGCTTGGACTCGAATGGCTTGGAATCGCCGACCACTCTAAATCCTCATTCCAAGCTCGCGGTCTTACCGAAGAAAAGCTCCTCGACCAAGTGAAAGAGATTCGCGCACTCAATTTGAAAAAGCCTAAGTGCACCCTCCTCGCCGGCACCGAGTGCGACATCCTCAAAGGCGGAAAACTCGATTTTCCCGACGATCTCTTATCTCAACTCGACTACGTCATTGCCTCCGTCCATTCAGGATTCACTTCCGATGAAAACGAAATGACCGATCGCATCATTCGCGCCATGGAGAACGAACACGTCACCTGCCTCGGCCACGCTACTGGCCGCCTCCTCCTCGAGAGGGAACCCTACGCCCTCAATATCCCAAAAATCCTCGAGGCCGCCGCCGCCACAGGCACTTGGATCGAGCTCAACGCCAACCCATGGCGGCTCGATCTCGATTGGCGCTGGTGGCACAAAGCCCGCGATCTCGGAGTTCTCTGCTCGATCAACCCCGACGCCCATAAAACTTCTCACCTTCGTTACCTCGATCTTGGCGTCACTCTTGCCCGCAAAGGCTGGCTTCGCCCCCAGGATGTCATCAATACCCGGACCCTCTCCGCCCTTCGCAAACTTCTCTAACCTCCATTTGCGGTTTTTTCCACTCCCCTTACCCTAATTATCCTCGTGTTTCTTCACTCCATCGGAACCGCTCTCCCACCCCGTGCTTTCACTCAAGCCGAGGTTTTCTCTGCACTGCAAAATAATCCCACTTTTCATCAACTCACCCCTCGCTCCCGCGCCCTTCTTCGTAAAGTTCTCCAAAATCGGAATGGCATCGAAACCCGCCATTTTTGCCTCGAACAGATGGAGGATGCCTTTGTCTTTGAACCCGACAAAATGATGGCCCGCTTTCAACAACACGCTCCCGCCCTCGCCGAAGCCGCCGCCCGGCGAACTCTCCAGAAATCTGGACTTAAATTCTCCGACATCGACGCTCTCCTCGTCGCCACCTGCACTGGTTACCTCTGCCCAGGACTCACCAGCTACCTCACTCAAAGCCTAGGTCTCTCTTCTTCCCTCACCTTCCTCGATCTTGTCGGCCTCGGATGTGGAGCCGCTCTTCCCGCGATCCAGCAGGCCTCCGCCCTTGTCTCCTCAGGCCAAGCTCGCCACGCCCTCGTTGTTTGCGTCGAAATCTGCTCCGCCGCCTCCTATCTCGACGATGACCCAGGCGTTCTCATCAGCGCCTGCCTTTTCGGGGACGGTGCCGCCGCCACCCTCGTTTCGGCCACTGCTCCACCCACCCAAAAAAAAGTGCGCCTCCTCAAAACCTCTTCTCATCTCGCCCCTGAACATCGAGATTTTCTACGATTCGATCACCGCCAAGGACTCCTCCGCAATCTCCTCGCTCCGGAAGTTCCCACCCTCGCCGCCCAACACGCTCGCACCGTTTTTCAACGTGCTGGCCTGCAGGAAAAAGATATCACTGGGTGGGTCTGGCACGCAGGCGGCCGCGATGTTCTTGCCGCCCTCCGGGCTGAATTTTCGTTGGAGGAAAAAGATACCCGCCACAGTACCGAAGTCCTCCGTACCCACGGAAATATGAGCAGTCCATCCTGCCTCTTTGCCCTCCAATCTGCCCTAGCCAATGGAACTCCCGACGGCCACTGGTGGCTCGCCTCTTTTGGTGCTGGCTTCTCCAGTTATGGGGCTCTCCTCGACGTCACCTCATGAACTCCCGCCGCCTTACCCCAGAAATCCTCGACTCCCTTCCCCCTTCTGATCCCGCTGCACTCGCCAGTCGACGCGATCTCCAGCGCATTCACCCCTTTCTTGGTCAACACCGACTCTGGATCGAATGGCTCAAAAAAACATACCCCTCCGGCCCGCCCCGCTCTCTGGCTGACCTCGGTTGCGGCGACGCCTATCTCCTCGCTCAGATTCTGCCGCTCGCTTTCCCTGACGGCGGCAACGGATGTCACCTCCTTCTCGTCGATCGGCAGCCTTGTGTTTCTTCAGCCATCCTTGCGCAATTCCGCCAAGCGCACTGGCAACCCGCGGTTCTTTCCGCCACCGCTTTCTCATGGGCTCAAAGCACAACCGCTGTGGACCTCGTCCTGACCAACCTTTTCCTTCATCACTTCGAAGATGCCCCTCTGGAGAAACTTCTGAGCGAAATTAGCAGAATCGCCCACCGCTTCGCCGCCGCAGAACCACGACGCAATCTCGCAAGTACGATCGGCTCCCGCCTCCTTCGTCTTCTCGGTTGTCACCCCGTCACCCTCCACGATGCCCGGGTCAGCGTCGCCGCAGGTTTCCGTGCCAAAGAACTATCTCAACTCTGGCCCTCCTCACTCACCTGGAGCCTAAAAGAAAAGCAAACTGGTCCCTTTACCCACTTCTTTTCCGCAGAAAGGAAGGATTGAAACCGATCACCATCGTAGGCGGTGGCCTCGCAGGCCTCACTCTCGGTCTCCGCCTCCGCCAACACTCGGTTCCTCTCACTCTCTTCGACGCAGGCACCTATCCGCGTCACCGCGTCTGCGGCGAATACCTTAGTGGTCGCGCTCTTTCTGTAATCGAATCTCTTGGCCTTCGCTCCAGTCTCGATCAACTCGGCGCTGTGGAATCTTCCGATGTCATTCTCTCCCGCGGCTCCTCCATTCTTTCTCGCCGTCGCCTTCCCCAACCCGCCCTCTGCCTCTCCCGCTACCAATTTGACCGCTTCCTCATCAAACAACTCACCTCCGCAGGAGCCACCCTCCACACCAACCAAAGGGTCTCCTTCCAACCCTCCGAAGGAATCGTCCACGCCACAGGTCGCCAACCCTCCCCCACGGAACACGGTTGGCGTTGGTTCGGCCTCAAAGCCCACGCCCGCAACGTCTGCCTAGACGCTGGACTGGAACTGCATCTCTCATCGCGTGGCTACATCGGCCTCTGCCGAATCGAAAACCAGCAGGTCAATGTTTGCGGACTGTTCCGCTCTCGTCACCCTGTCTCCGATCTCGCCGCAAAGTGGAAAGAATGGCTCAGCGGAGAGGCCGACTCTCTTCTCTCCCAGCGCCTGCAAAACGCCCAGTGGGATGACTCCTCTTTTAGTTCGATCGCCGCCCTCTCTCTTTCTCCAAGACAGGCCACCGATCGCCTCGGAGTAAATATCGGCGATGCCCTAACCATGATCCCTCCCGTAACCGGCAACGGAATGTCCATGGCCATCGAAGGAGCCGACCTCGCCACTCAACCCCTACTCGACTGGTCACACGGCAAAATAAGTTGGGCAGTAGCCTCCCGCCAAGTCGCTCATCGCCTCGATAACGCATTTGCCAAACGCCTCCGCCATGCTCGCTGGTTGCAACACGCCATGTTCGATCCCTTCGCCCAATCTCTCGCTTGGAATCTATCCCGCATCTTCCCTGCCTTCCCATCTCTTCTCTTTCGCCTGACTCGCTGATCTTTTCACTCATCGGAGATCGCCCGAGCCGGGATTTGAATTCCCCCGCGTAAGCGGAAATTGATCCCGTCGCGGAGCGACTTGCCAGATTGCGCGGGTGCGTCAGCACCCAAGTCATCCAACCCGGAGGGGATCCCGCAAAGGTCGGGAGAGGTGTAGGGGGACCAATGGGCGGGGGTAGGTCTGAGGGGGCCAACCCGGGACCCCCATAAAACCACTCTTTCAGCGGATTGATGGCTATTCAATCGGAGGGAGTTATCTCTTTTGTCTTTGAGAGTGTTTCCGTACCTTTGGATATAATTGTTTTTTCGGCTTGGTTAAGGCCGGCATCTCCAGACCATTGTCCGATCAGCTGATTGCCCAATATGCTGTACACTGCAATGCCATTAATCGGTCCCTTAAAATAAACACAAAGGTTCCCATCGTGTAAAAAGCCATAACTTGAATATTCTTGAAATGGAGTTTTTGCTGAAGCATCGATCTCCCATTTTATTTTATATATTTCTCCTTTTTTTGTGATTTTTGCCTTTCCTGAATAAGTGGAGTTATCTGGATTAGTTCCGATTACAATGTACTCACCTTGCTTGGGTTTTTGTTTGGCTAAGGCTAGCTTCCCAATTAGCAATCCAAGTGGCAATGTTAGTAATAAAATAACCGTATTAATCAGAAAACTTCCCGCCAAGTGTTTCCAACTTTTTCTTTTTAGAGAAGAGATAGCTAAGTAGATATACGATAAAAACAATAAAACATAAATTCCGAGAGCTACATAAACTTTTGATAATTCCCGATTAGCTACAACGAAGCCAAAAAAAGGTTCGATCATCGCTGTTTTAAGATACTTAAATCGCTCTTTCGTAGCGAACTGAAAAATCGGGCTAATCCCATACTTTCCTAACCCTATCGGCCAGAACGGGTTTTCACGTGTTTAAATTCATCGGGCTGCGTTAGCCCTGCGAAGTACTTCAGCCGCGTCACGTAGAAGGGCGTTAGCCCTGCGAAGCTCCTCCTGAGTCGCCGAAGTTAGGAGCGTAGAAGGGTCTCCCCACCCACCCCCAAAAATCCCACGTTAAAATCTGCGCCGTAGAGGATTTGAACCTCTAGCCTTCTGATCCGAAGTCAGATGCTCTATCCAGTTGAGCTAACAGCGCCCTACTTCAAACATTCTGCGCTAACTTTCGTCCCGCCGCCAGATCAAGCTTACCGCTCGCCAGCATCGGCACCACCTTGACCGAGACATACTTTTTCGGAATCCATAGGTTCGGCACCCCCATCTCCCGCAGGCCCCTCTCCGCCTCCATCGCATCCAGTTCGCATGCATAAAGCACGACCAAAGCTTCCCCTTTCTTCTCATCCTCCACCGCCGTCACCATCACCTCTTGAGTTCCCTCATGAAGCACACCCTTTTCCTTTAACCACTTCGTTAAATACTCCTCCACCAAACCGTGAGGTACCATCTCCCCGCCGATTTTCGAAAACCTCGCCCTTCTCCCCTCAATCGTCAAAAATCCATCCTCATCCAAGCGCCCAAAGTCAGCCGAATGATACCAGCCCTCCCGCAAAACCTTCTCCGTCAGATCTGCCCTTCCCAAATACCCAGGAAATATATTCGGGCCGCGAAATTCCAAAATTCCAGGCTTCCCTGTCTGTAAAAGCTTCCCCGTCTCCTCATCCACAGTTCTCACTTCCAATCCCTTTACCAGCTTGCCTACCGTTCCGGCCTTCTCCGCTCCTGGCCGATTCACCGCGATCACCGGCGATCCTTCGGTCATCCCGTATCCTTCATAAACTTTCACCCCAATCTTCTCCACAAACTCTTCGCGCAAAGCCGCAGACAATTTCTCCGCTCCCGTCACTACCATCTTCAATTTCCCTAACTTCTCCCTCCCCGCCCTTCGCATCAACGCTCGTAAAAAAGTCGGCGTCGTCACCACCAGATCTACCTCATGCTCCGCGATTACTTCCCCCAGCGCCTGCGGATCCAAGGGACTGGGATAAGTCACCACTCTCGGTCCCCCCGTCAGCGGCCACCATAGCGTCGCCGTAAAACCAAAACTATGAAACAACGGCAAACAACCTAACACCGAACTCAACTGCAGATTCCCCAGAACTCCATCGATCTGCCTTAGATTCGCCAAAAGATTGCCGTGGGTCAGCACCACCCCCTTCGGATCTCCTGTACTTCCACTGGTGAAGAGCAACCCCGCCTCCCGATCTCCGCCTTCTTGGGGAACTTTTCCCAACCACGCCAACCACGAGGCAGGCAGCAAAAGAGCCAGCACCGCCCAGCAAACCGCTTCTCCTTTTCCATGCTTCAACATACCTCCCAAATCCAATCGCCTGCCCGCTTCTGGAAACTGCTCACCCAATTTCTCCTCCATCGCCTTGGCTGTAATCACTGTCCGCAACCCCGCCTGCTTTGCCGATGAGTCCGAAACCGCCCGCCCTGCGGTAAAATTTAAGTTCACCGGTGTCTTCCCTGCCAGCACACATCCCAAATTCGCTATCGTCCCTCCAGCCCCTGGAGGCAAGACCACCCCCACTCTCGGTCCTGACTCCTCTTTCTTGATTCTTCGGGCTAAGGCCAAACCCGCGCCTAGCAGAAGACCCGCTTTAATCTTTCTCCCTCCCATCCCCGCATCCACCAAAGCCACCCGCCTCGCACTTCCCGCCAATCCCCTCAAACACGCCATGCCCAGCGATTCATTCATAAAAGAACATAGGGCAGATCAAATCGCTTCACCGACTGCGCAAAGTCGCCCGACCATTTCCTTGAATTAAGCCCAGATCACTTAA
Organism: Verrucomicrobia subdivision 6 bacterium; assembly: GCA_947466515.1. Taxonomy (GTDB): domain Bacteria; phylum Verrucomicrobiota; class Verrucomicrobiia; order Methylacidiphilales; family Verrucolacustridaceae; genus Verrucolacustris. Next base: position 55,145 of record CANIEM010000005.1, read on the forward strand.
ACAAATTCTGCAAGAACCCCGCCGCGTCATTCAACACGCCCGTCGGAAGCCCTAGGCCATCCGCAATCTTCGACACATCCATCCCCATCTGCTCGGCAAGTTTCACCATATTCTTGATCACTGCGCTCTTCGCCCTTGAACTGATCTCATTAGAAACACGCCCAGCAATTTCTGATGCGGTCGCTCCATTCTGCCCACCTAAATTGCTCATCCGAATATCACCCAAATCAAGATTTCCCACCTTCACAATCCCAGGCATCCGCACGTCCAACTTCACGTCCTTTAAGACAAATGAGTCGATCCGATATTTTTTCGACTTCGTCTCCTTGGCCCCCTCAGGGCGGGCCGATCTTTCGTTCACCTGCGCTTCCAACGCGGTCATGTTGTTCTTATTTCCACTACCCTCAAAAAGAATCGCCACCTTCTCCATAGAAACGGTCTTCAATCTCACTACCGAGCCCGTCACCGAGCCGATATCCAGCGTCACCTTTCCCGTCCCTACCGAAAGAAGATCATCCCGACTAAAACCTTTCGGATTTCCCATGCGGAAGTCCTTGATAAACCCGTCCCCTTGCGTCAATTCAATCCGTAAACTGCCCAAACGAACCGATACCCCCGTGGCATCCTCCACCGCTTTGACTACCGCATTCCGCACCAGCCAATCCTTGCCGTTATAGAGAAACATCAACCCCGCAACCGCCACCAGAGCCCCCACCACGATTAAATAACGAGAGTTTTTCATAGATAAGCATCTTGCCCTGCTGGCCCGCTTTTTCAACACCAAACAATCCTCGCTTTGACCTTAGAACCTGCTATTTTGGAATTTTTATGGCAGATCTAAAACTCAGAAATATTGCAATCATTGCCCACGTCGATCACGGCAAGACCACTCTCGTGGATCAGCTCCTCCGCCAAGCGGGTACCTTCCGCTCCAACCAAGTTGTCGCCGAGCGCATGATGGACTCCATGGACCTCGAAAGAGAACGAGGTATCACCATCAAAGCCAAAAACGCCTCCTTCGAATATCACGATATCCGCGTTAACATTGTCGATACCCCAGGCCACGCCGATTTCGGTGGAGAAGTCGAACGCATCCTCCGCATGATCGACGGCGTCCTCCTTGTCGTTGATGCCGCCGAGGGTCCTCAAGCCCAAACTAAGTTCGTTCTCCGTAAAGCTCTCGAAGTCGGTGCTAAACCCATCGTTGTTCTCAATAAGATCGATCGCGAAAACGCCGATCCCAAGAAAGTCCTCGATCAAGTTTTTGAACTTTTCCTCGAACTCAACGCCACCGATGCCCAACTCGACTTCCCCGCCGTTTACGTTTCCGCCAAAGAAGGCTACTCCACTCTCAAGTGGGACGGCCACCTTACCCCAGAAATCAAAGCCGCTGGCATGACCGCTCTTTTCGACACCATCCTTTCTACCGTCCCCCCTCCTCGCGCGGATCCCGATTCCCCCTTTGCGCTTCTCGTCGCCAACCTTGACCACTCCGACTTCGTCGGGCGTATCTCCATCGGGCGCATCGCCTCGGGTACCGTAAAAATGGGCGACCCCGTCGCCTGTCTAAATCCCGAAGGGAAATCAGAAACAGGTCGCGTCACCCGTCTCTTTTCTCATCGGGGCATGGAACGGGTTGAAATCGAAAGCGCCTCCGCTGGCGACATCATTGGCCTCGCAGGCCTCGCCACTCCCGAGATCAGTGCCACCATCGCCGACAAACCCGATCGCACCCCTCTCCCATTTGTCGCCATCGATCCTCCCACCATTCACATGCAGTTTCTCGTCAACGACTCTCCCCTCGCAGGTCGCGAGGGCAAGTTCCTCACCGCCCGCCACCTACGCGAGCGCCTCGAGAAAGAGATTCGGACGAACGTCAGCCTACGCTTTGTCGACGGCGGCACCGCGGGTAGTTTTGAAATTCGTGCTCGTGGCGAAATGCAGATCGCCATTCTCTTGGAACAGATGCGCCGAGAGGGATTCGAAGTTCTCGTCTCCCGGCCTGAAGTTATTTTCCAAAAAGCCGAGGACGGTTCTGTTCTCGAACCGATCGAAACCCTTTACGCGGAAATACCTTCGTTCTCGTTGGGTGACATCATGGGTAATCTTGCGGGACGTAAAGCCGAGATTGAGGACATGAAACCTAACGGCGAAAACACCTCTCTCGTCGCCGCCATTCCCACTCGTGGCCTCATTGGCTTTGAGACCGACCTCCAGAATCTAACCAAAGGAATGGGGATTATTTCCCATCTCTTCCGTGAGTACGGTCCGTTCCGTGGCGAAATTCCTGCCCGAATCAACGGCGTACTCATCGCCCTCGAAGCGGGAACGTCCATGGCCTACTCCCTCGATAATTTGCAAGAACGCGGCACCCTCTTCGTCGGACCGCAGGAAGATATCTATGCAGGCATGATTGTGGGTGAAAACACCCGTCCCGCCGATATGGTAGTCAACCCCTGCAAAGCCAAAAATCTCACTAACATGCGTTCTCAGGGTGACGGCAAGGGCATCGCCCTCAGCCCTCCGATTAAACACAGCCTCGAGCGCGGTCTAGAATATCTTTCCGAAGACGAGTATCTTGAGGTCACCCCCAAGACCCTCCGCTTCCGCAAAAAGATCCTCGACCACTCCCGCCGCAAGCGCTCGTAATCTCTCCCCAACCCTCATTCCCACGTTCTTGGGAATGTAGGAACGTCCTTCCTCTTCAAAACCCGCTCCCCGACATTTCGACATTATGCATAAAGCCATAATGTCCCCTCACAGCTCCACCTATCCCCTTTTCACAATCCCTCCCCCCCCCCCACTCCACTCCCTCCTCAATCCCACATTCTTGGGAATGTAGGAACATCCTTCCTCCTCAAAACCCGCTCCCCGACATTTCGACATTATGCATAAAGCCATAATGTCCCCTCA
>CANIEM010000006.1 GCA_947466515.1 Verrucomicrobia subdivision 6 bacterium
CGATCCGGTGAAGTTATAGCTATAACCGGAATCGATGTAGCCGCTGAGCTTCACACCCTTTTGGGCGGTCTCAACGAAGTTATTCTGAACCATCTTTTTAGTATCTTGAGCGGATGCTTCCGGGGCGCTGTCCGCGAGGGACAAGCTGGATGCAGTAACCAAAGCTACTAGATTTAATAGGATCTGTTTAGTCATGGGCGAAGTTCCTCTTTTTAGCACAAACTAGGAAGCTATAGCTTTAAGGGGTAAAAAACAGAAAAATGACTTGTTCAAACTCTGTCACGAAGCTGTGACGGCTGAGTTTTTTCGTCGTATCTTCTTGTATTACAATGCGGACAGGGTGGGATTGGTCCCCCGTTACCCTGAGACCTATCCGGATTTCGCCTCTGGCAGATGATATTCCCTGTCCTCAGAGTAGGTCGGACAGGGTAGGATTGGTCCCCCGTTACCCTGAGACCTAGCCAATTCTCGCGTCCCGCAGAATAGATTCCCTGTCCTCAATAAGGTCGGACAGGGTGGGATTGGTCCCCCGTTACCCTGAGACCTAGCCGTTTTTCCCCTCCGGGAGGTGAGACACCCTGTCCTCAGAGTAGGTCGGACAGGGTGGGATTGGTCCCCCGTTACCCTGAGACCTAGCCAATTCTCGCGTCCCGCAGAATGGATTCCCTGTCCTCCAACTCTTCGAAGCACAATCGCGGAGCGTTCGGTGCGAAGTAGAGTCGGACAGGGTGGGATTCGAACCCACGGTTGGTTTAACCCAACACACGCTTTCCAGGCGAGCCCGATAGACCGCTCCGGCACCTGTCCTTCAACTTGAAATGATAAACATAAACCTGTCCTCCTGCGAGCCGATAAAGAAGGAAGCGCGATCTTAATCTTCATCTTCAGGCCATTATCGGTAATCTATCCCTATGCCTACCCTGCTCCCTATTTCTGTTTGCATGATTTCGGGAGCCGACTCCGCTCGAATCGGACGTGCCCTCCAAAGCGTTCAAGGGTGGGTCGCCGAGACGATTGTCGTGGTCAATGACGACGTCACGGATGGTACCGATAAAATCGCCAGCCAGCATGGGGCCAAAGTATTCCGAGAATCGTGGAAAGAGCATATTGCACAAAAGAACTCGGCCGCGGACAAGGCCACCCAGCCTTGGATCCTGGGCCTCGATTCTGACGAAGAAATCTCCGACAAATTAAAGGATTCAATTCACCGATTTTTTCTGGCAGCGAAAGATGGGGGTCCTGTCGCCTTGAGGATGGCGCGCTGCTCTCTTTTTCTTGGGCACTGGGTGCGGCATGGCGACTGGTATCCCGACTGGCAGATGCGCCTGTGGCGTAAAGGCAAAGCGAGGTGGGGCGGCACCGATCCCCACGATCGACTCATCGTCGAGGGTCGGATCGGACGATTGAATGGAGATATCCTCCACTATTCGAATCCGTCTATTTCCAGTTATGTCTCGAAGATTAACTACTTTTCCGATCTCTATTTGGATTCGAGAATCAAAAAAGGTTCTCGTTGGTCGCCCACCGAAGCAGGATTCCGTGCCTTCTGGAGATTTATGCGGGCGTATTTTATCAGGCTCGGTTTCCTCGACGGATACGCTGGTTTTTATATTGCCGCTTCCACCTTCTACTCCACCCTCGTCCGTCACACTCGCTTGCTGGAACACAATCTCAGCAAAAAGCCTATCCCGCCTAAGCCCTAATAATGCCATGGGCTCGAAGTTAAAGCGGAAACATCGAATCGCAAAGCACTCACCCGCAACAACTTAAAACGTTTATAATATATTGAAAGACAGGCAGATACCCATTAGGATAATGGACATGGTAAGAGTGCTAGATGCTGGACTAAGGGGCGTTCATGCGGATCGGACGCCTGCCCAGAGCAGTAAAACAAATAAATGATGCTGAACGGCGGGTTTAACCCCTTTTTGTTGGCATGAGTAAGGTGGCTTTAGGAAAAGAAATAAAAGGGGGGAGAATTTTCACTCCATATGATCTCTGCGAAACAGAGCTGGAAATTTATCCAACTTCCGATCGTGCCGGCATAAGCGAAGATGGAGTCAGAGCTTGATCAGATCCGGCACTCTTACGACATTTCGTAGCCTGTTTTGGCCGAGGAACTGGAGGTTTTGCCGAGGTGGAATCAGCACAAAAAAAAATTTAGGAGAAGTTTCAGGACTTCTGGGGAGGACGCCACTGCCAACCAGTTGAGCGCATCAAGTGGCGCGGCGTCGATTCCCTAATAAGTGGGAAAAGAGTCACCGAATGGAAGTAAGACAGATTATCTTGGCGTTAGAAAGCCTCGGACTCGCGCAAGCGGGACTGATCGGCCAAGGGCGGCAGCGTGCACAAAAACGTTGCAAAAACCAATAATAGCAAGGAAAAGTCATGACAAAAAATATTCAATCCATCTTAATCACTGGCGGAACTGGCAGTCTTGGGCACGCCCTCGTGGCCGAAATTCTTCAGCGTTTCCCTACAATTCAAAGGCTTGTCATTTTTAGTCGAGATGAGCTCAAACAGTACGAAATGGCCCAGAAATTCAGCGATCAGCAGTATCCAGCATTGCGTTATTTTATTGGCGATGTTCGCGACAGATCCCGCCTCAAAAGAGCCCTTGAGGGCATTGATACAGTAATCCACGCCGCCGCTCTGAAACATGTCCCCGCCGCCGAATACAACCCAATGGAATTTATTCATACCAACGTCCTTGGAGCGGAAAACCTGATCGAAGCCTGTATGGATACTGGGGTAAAGAGGGTGGTTGCGTTATCGACCGATAAGGCGGCCGCTCCCATCAACCTTTACGGGGCAACAAAACTCTGCAGCGACAAACTCTTCGTTGCCGCGAATAACTACATTGGCAGAGATACAGTTTTGTCTGTTGTTCGGTACGGCAATGTTATGGGCTCAAGAGGTTCGGTCATTCCATTCTTTCTCAAACAAGCCAAAGAGGGAGTTCTGCCCATCACCGATCCCGCAATGACTCGATTCAATATCTCCCTTCAAGAGGGCGTGGATATGGTTCTTTGGGCGTTGGAAAATGCCTTAGGGGGCGAAATATTCGTTCCCAAGATTCCATCGTATAAGATTACGGATATGGCTGAAGCCATTGGCCCCAGCTGTAAAAAGCAGATCACGGGGATTCGTCCTGGTGAAAAAATTCATGAGGAGATGATCACATCGAGCGACAGCTATAACACAATCGACCTTGGCAAATACTACGCCATTCTTAATACGAGCGGGGGTAAGTCATTTGAGTCGTACGCTGAGATGAAATCGGCCAAAAAAGTTCCTGCAGGATTTCATTATAACTCAGGGGAAAATCCCCAATTTCTCACCATTCCAGAAATCAGGGGTCTGATCAAAAAACATCTCGACCCCGCGTTCCGTCCCATTTGAAAAAACAGATCATCCCCTACGCACGTCAGTCGATTGATGAGTCTGATGTCCGTGCTGTCATAAGGGTGCTGAAAAGTGATTTTCTCACCCAAGGGCCAGAAATTGGAAAGTTTGAGCAGGAATTTGCAAGGTTTTGCGGAGCTAAGTACGCGGTTGCTTGCAGTTCAGCTACAGCTGGTCTCCATCTCTCGGCCACGGTGCTGGGGATGGGGCCAGGCGATCTCTGGTGGACTTCTCCCAACACCTTTTGTGCCACTGCTGATGCGGCCCTGCGGTGTGGTGCCAGCATCGATTTTATCGATATTGAATGGGGCACCTACAATATGAATCTCGGCCTGTTGGAGGATCGATTAAAGCAGGCAGCCCAAAAAAACTGTTTGCCGAAAGTAGTGGCTCCAGTCCACTTTGCTGGGAATCCGGTAGACATGGAGTTTCTTGAACGGCTACGCAGGCGTTACGGATTCAAGGTGGTGGAGGATGCGGCCCATGCCACAGGCGCAACGATGAAGGGTCAGCGGGTCGGCTCTTGTAAGTGGTCTGATTTATGCGTTTTCAGCTTTCATGCAGTTAAAATAATAACGACCGGGGAGGGAGGGATGATTACGACGAATTCCCGAGAATTACATGAAAAGCTATGCCGTTTACGAACTCATGGGATTACCCGGGATGCGCGAAATCGTCCGCCGAGCCGGAAGTTTCCTTGGTATTATGAAAAATTGGAACTGGGCAATCACTATCGGATGACCGAAATTCAGGCTGCCCTAGGGCGGAGCCAGCTAAAGAAAATCAAGGCATTCCATACGGAGAGAGAAAAAATCGCGGCTTGCTACACGAAGCACTTGCGCCAAGTCCCGCTGGATCTTCCCCGCTTGACGCAAGGAGCACGCTCCTCATGGCATCTTTACCCGGTATGCGTACGAGGTGGCGAAAACCTGCGAAACAAAGTCATGAGCCGACTTCACCGCGCCGGGGTTATGGCCAATCTTCATTATCTCCCGGTGCCACAATTTCGGTTTTATAGAAAACGGAAGGGGCAAAAATATATGCCATGTCCTCAGGCTGAAAAGTTTGCCCGTACGGAAATTAGCCTGCCGATATTTCCAGCCATGAAAAAGCAGGCAATCCAAAGGGTCGTTGCTGTACTTGGAAAAGCCCTCAAATGAACCTGTGCGTTATTCCGGCGCGAGGGGGAAGCAAACGAATCCCGCGGAAAAATATCCGGGTGTTTGCGGGCAAACCAATGATTGCCTATGCTATTCAAGCAGCCCAAAAATCCGGACTATTTAGCCGGATTGTTGTCTCTACTGATGATGAGGAGGTGACGAAAATCTCCCGCGAAATTGGCGCCGAGGTGCCCTTCCTGCGTCCTAATGAGCTGTCGGATGATCACACACCGACCGTGCCGGTCATTGCCCATGCCATACGAGAATTAGAGGCAAATGGGGGCAACATGAGCTATGTCTGCTGTATTTACCCTTGTGTACCTTTCATTGAGGAGGAAGATTTAAAAAAAGCATTGTTGCTTTTGGAGCAGGGAAACTCTGAATACTCTTTCCCAGTTGCCGAATATCCTTCGCCTATTCAAAGAGCATTGAAATTGGGATTGGGAAACCAAGTATCTCCGTTTTATCCAAAATTTGAGTTGTCTCGAACGCAAGATCTGGAGCGGGCATATCACGACGTAGGGCAATTTTATTGGGGAAGCAAAAAGGCCTGGCTAACAAATCCTAAGATTCATACTCATGGCTTGGGTTGTGTGATTCCGAGTTGGCGTGTTGCTGATATAGATAACCCTGAAGACTGGCTACGCGCCGAACAGCTTTACAAAATCTTTTCAAAAAAGAAAAAAACCAGCGAAGAAACAATCTAACATGAATGAACAACAAGCTTTCTGGGCACAAGATTACGCCAAAGACTACATCCACAAGAACAGCGAATTTAATCAGGTCGTAGGGATTGAGGCCTGGAAAAAAATGATAGTGAAAACAAGCGAGATAACATCAGTGCTTGAGTGCGGGTGCAACATCGGTCGGAATATTGGATTTCTCAACACGGTTCTTCCCCAAGCAAAAAAATCGATAATCGAGATCAGTCAGCCTGCGTTCAGTTTTGTTACTACGCATTATAATATTCACCACAGTTTTCACGGCTCCATTCTTGAGTCAAACCTAGAAGGTAAGTTTGACTTGGTTTTCACAATGGGGGTGTTGATCCATATCCACCCAGACGACCTGTTAGCAAATATGCAAAGGGTATTTGATTATTCGAAAAAGTACGTGTTGATTGGTGAATATTTCAATCGCACGCCAGTCATGATCGAATATCAGGGGCAGAAGGATAGGCTTTTCAAGAGCGACTTTGGCAAGTTATTCCTCGAAAACTTTTCGGCAGAGCTGATCGACTATGGGTTCCTTTGGGGGCACATTTACGACGACGCAGGGTTTGATGATATCACTTGGTGGTTATTTAAAAAATAGACAGAGACATAAAAAGCCGATCCGCGGATCAGTCTGCCATTCAGCCTTCAGAAGATTAACCTGCAAAGGAAACAGCCATGAAACTAAAACCAACGAAATACTATATAACAATCATCAATGAAATTGAAAAAGTCCGCACCAAAAATAATATCAACTGGATGGATGTATTGAGAATTGCCTTTGAGGGAAACCCAGAAAAGGCATTGCGATGCATGAAGAAAATCAATAGCCAAGATGGCCAAATCTCACGGCTAATGAAAAAGCTAACCAGAAACTAGCCCTTTGAATCTGAAGGCTCGGTTCGCAACGACAAAAGATAAGGCTCAGCTTTTAGCATGGGCCAACGACGCAGAAATACGAAAACAGAGCTTCATGGCAACAAAAGTAACCAAAGAAGAGCATGATAAATGGTTTTCCAAGGTTCTTGCAGATCACGACAATCAAAGGTTATTTATCCTAGAAAATAATGATAAAAGTCCATGTGGACAGGTTCGTTTTAGCAGAACCGAAAGGGATGATTGGGAAATTCATTTTTCAATGGACCCACAGTACCGGGGGCAAGGGCTTGGGGTGCAGCTGATACGTGCTGGTCTCGATGTCTTTTTAGGGCAAGAGCATAGATCACGAATAACTGCCAAAGTAAAAAATGACAATGCAGCTTCTTTAAGGATTCTTGCAACAGCAGGATTCCAAGGTGAAGAAAGTTGTGCACCAAACGATTCAGAAACTAGATTAATTTATATTCCTAAGTGAAAATCGGCACACAACTATTTGGGATTACCCACCCGCCCTTTATTATTGTCGAGATGTCCGGCAATCATAACCAATCCCTGGAACGGGCACTGATGATTGTAGAGGCCGCCGCTAGGGCAGGGGCAAATGCAATCAAGCTACAGACATATACTGCCGATACCATGACCCTGGATCTGAAAGAGCGAGAATTTTTTATTTCCGACGATAAAAGCCCCTGGAAAGGCCAAAGCCTTTATGATCTTTATAAAATCGCACATACCCCATGGGATTGGCATCAACCGATTTTTGATTGTGCAAAAAAACGTGGTCTCATCTGTTTCAGCACGCCCTTTGATGAAACGGCTGTAGACCTTTTGGAGAAGTTAGGTGCACCGATCTATAAAATTGCCTCTTTTGAAAACACAGATCTTCCCTTGATTCAGCGTGTGGCAGCGACTGGTAAGCCGCTACTCATATCGACTGGGATGACCACTCAGGAAGAACTGGATGAATCGGTGGATGCGGCGAGGAAAGCGGGCTGTAAGGATTTGACCCTGCTCAAATGCACGAGCACATATCCGGCTACACCGGAAAATAGCAATCTCTTAACCATTCCCTATCTCAAGGACCGATACGGGTGCGAGGTTGGCCTTTCCGACCATACACTTGGGATAGGTGTGGCCGTTGCCAGCGTTGCGCTTGGAGCTTCTGTGATTGAGAAGCATTTCACCCTGAAACGGTCTGATGGGGGCGTCGATGCCGCATTTTCCATGGAACCGGGCGAAATGGAAGAGCTCGTTGAAGAAACAAAGCGCGCCTGGCAATCTCTGGGCAAAGTCTTTGTTGGTCCCACAGAAGCCGAGAAGTCGTCCATTACCTTGAGAAGATCGCTTTACTTCGTAAAAGACCTGCCCGCTGGTCATGTAGTGAAGGAGGGGGACATTCGGCGAATACGTCCAGGAATGGGTTTGCCGCCGAAGGAGTATCAAAAGTTGATAGGCCGCAAACTGCAAAAGGCTGTGTCGAGAGGAAATCCAACCTCTTGGGATGTGCTTAAGCCTTAAGAACACAACACCTTATCTCAAACAGCATTTTTGAAAAATAATCCCCATAAATTCTCGGTAGCAATTTTAGGACTAGGTAATATCGGCATGGGCTATGACAAAGGATTTCGGGGCGCCACCCATGTTTATACTCACGCAAGGGCTTTTGACCTTCATCCCGGATTTTCTTTGGTGGGTGCGTATGATACAAATCCAAGGAAAAGGGCGGAATTCCATACAAGATATAAAAAGCCAGCTTTCTCATCCGTTGACAAAATGTTTAAGGAAGTTCGGCCCGAGGTGGTGGTGGTGGCCAGTCCTACTTCCGAACATAAAAAATCGGTGGCAACTGCCCTAGAAGGGGAAAATGTACTAGCCATTCTTTGTGAAAAGCCCATGGCGGCAAACATCGAGGATTCGAGCCAGATAGTCCAAGCCTGCAAAAAAAAACGAAAAGCGCTGTTTATTAATTTTATCAGGCGTGCTGATCCCGGAATATTGGAAGTGAAGCGTCGAATTGAAAACAGGCGAATTAAGGGGCCTTTTAAGTCTGTTGTTTGGTATTCCAAGGGATTGTTACATAATGGTTGCCACTATGTTGACCTAATGACATTTTGGTTTGGGCCCATCTACGGAGTGAGTTTAATCGGTAGCGCTAAAAAACATTGGAAAGCGAAGAACGAACCAGATTGTCAACTTGATTGTGATTCAGGAAGTATTGTTTTTCTTGCTGCAGAAGAAAAAAACTACTCCCATTATACATCTGAAATCGTTGCGCAAAATGGTCGGTTGCGGCTTGAAACGGATGGGACAATTTTATGGCAAGTTGCGGAATCCAACCCCCTTTTTTCTGGGCGTAGAAAACTAAATGCGCGGCCAGAAGTTATTCGCGGGGACATGTCTAGATATCAACTGAATATTGCTGAGCAGTTGTACCGTGCACTTGTCGGCAAAAAGCATGCACTTTGTTCTGGTTCGGAGGCGTTAGCTTCACAAAAATGGATCCACAAGATTTTACGTCATGAGTCCTAATTCTTGTGGCAACGAACGCTTGGCTTTGCTGGGTGGGAAAAAAGCCATCCCCAACGCTTTCGCCAAATATAATCCCATCGGAAAGGAGGAGCTCGCAGCGGCACAACAGGTGATTCAAAGCGGGGTGTTGTCCCAGTTTATCGGTGCTTGGCATGAGGACTTTTACGGAGGCCCCAAGGTTCGTGAATTTGAAAAGGCAGCGGCTAATTATTTTGGGGTCAAGCATGCTGTCACTGTTAATTCATGGACATCAGGGTTGGTGGCAGCCGTCGGTGCGATTGGAATTGAACCGGGTGATGAAGTAATTACCACGCCGTGGACTATGAGCGCAACGGCGACTGCCATCCTCCAGTGGAACGGCATTCCAGTCTTTGCCGATATTGATCCCGAAACCTACAACCTCGACCCAAAATCCATCGAAAAAAACATAACACCATTTACCCGTGCTATCATGGTCGCTGATATTTTTGGACAGTCCGCCGACATGGACGAGATTATGAAACTCGCCAAACGACATAATTTGAAGGTCATTTCAGATACAGCTCAGGCGCCTGGAGCTCTTTATAAGGGGCGGTTTGCAGGCACCTGCGCGGACGTGGGTGGATATAGCCTAAATTATCACAAGCATATCCATACCGGCGAGGGTGGGATTCTTGTGACCAACGACGACAAAATTGCTGAGCGACTCCAACTCATCCGAAACCATGCTGAGGTTGTTGTGGGAGATAAAGGGGTAAGCGACATTAGTAATATGGTTGGACACAACTTTCGCTTGGGCGAAATCGAATGTGCTATTGGAATCGAGCAGCTGAAAAAACTCGGCGGTCTAGTTGAGTCTCGACAGGCTTTGGCCGCTACCCTCAGTGAGGGGCTACAAGGATTACGTGGCTTAACAACGCCGGTCGTGAGATCAGATCGTACCCACGTCTATTATGTTTACCCCATGCAATTGGATGTAGGTCAGATTGGTGTCACTCGGGATCGTCTGTGTGATGCTCTTAATGCGGAAGGTGTTGCCGTAAGCCGCCGGTACCAAAACATTCATCTGCTTCCGGTTTATCAACGAAAGATTGCCTTTGGATCAAAAGGATTTCCCTGGACATCGGATATTTGTCGTCGGCCTGTTTCTTACGCGAAAGGGATATGTCCGGTGGCGGAAGATCTCAACGACAACAGTTATATGGGATTAGGTCTTTGCATATACGACCTCTCTTTTGAAGACGTTCAGATGATTGCCCAAGCTTTTCAAAAAGTCTGGGCACAAATTGAATCTCTCAAATAAATCGATAGAGAAAAAAGTTTGGAACCGACGCCCCCCAGCTACTGCCTGCAAGGGAGGCGAGTTATATTAATGCCCTTTGGCCCGGACGATATCACGGACGATTACATCGGCTGGCTGAATGATCCTCAAGTGGTTCGCTTTAGCAACCAGCGTTTTCACCGCCATTCCCCAGGGACGTGCCAAAAGTACCTTTCATCGTTCATGGGAACTAATCATTGGTTTCTAAAAATTGTAGATGGGCAAGACGGTCTGACTATCGGCACGATGACGGCATATGTTTCGGCGCATCATCGCACTGTGGATATGGGCATCCTCATCGGACGTCGGGAGGCGTGGGGGCAAGGCTTAGGTCAAGATGCGTGGAACACTCTGATGGGGTGGTTTCTTGAGAAAGCGAAGTTGCGCAAGGTGACTGGCGGGGCGATGAGGGCGAATGTCGCGATGGTGCGGATCATGGAAAAATCTGGGATGACCCTCGAAGCCGTTCGAGGCGCGCAGGAGCTACTGGAAGGCAAGCCACAGGATTTGCTTTATTATGCAAAATTCCATGCGTCCAACTGAACCTTCTAGGCCTTTTGGCGTCGTCTGCCACGATGCCGGGGGTGCTAGACAGATTGCCGCTATTTTACTTAGGTGGGGCTGGCAACCGGCATGGGTTCAAGCGAGAGGTCCCGCAGTTGAGGTTTTTCATCGCGACATGCCTTGCGTTCCAGTCCGGTCTGAACTTTCTGATCTCCATGGGATAAGGGCGATAATCACTGGTACTGGTTGGGCCAGTGATTTCGAGTACGAGGCACGACGCGCAGCCCGTAAGACAGGCGTGCGTTCTATTACGGTGCTTGATCACTGGGCCAACTATGAGGACCGATTTATACGGAATGGAGAAAGGCTTTTGCCTGATGAGTTATGGGTGGTCGATGAATACGCAGAGGGACTTGCCCAGCAGTTGTTTCCAGGCACCCAGATTGTGCGGGTGCCGGATTCTTATGCAGAGCGTGAACTCAGGCATATAACTCCCCTCTCGAGATTTACGCCTAATCGGGTGCTTTACCTACTCGAGCCGATCCGTTCGAATTGGGGCAGAAAGGAGCCGGGAGAGTTTCAGGCGTTGCGTTATTTTCTCGCGAAATGGCCCCTCTTGAATTTGCCTGCTGAGACCGAAATATGGCTGCGTCTACATCCTTCCGAGACGCCAGAAAAATACTCGGCTTTTTTGGATGAAAATGCACAACTTTTTCTGCGTTTAAGCCAAGGCTCTTTGGTTGAGGATATCTCGCTGGCTCGCTGGGTTGTGGGATGTCAAACCTATGCGATGACCTTAGCTTTGGCGGCCGGCCGCGTGGTCTTCAGCACCCTCACGCCTTGGGCACCCCAAAAGGTTCTTCCTCATCCGGGAATCCAATATTTGAGGGAGATGGCGTTAGCATGAAATACTGCAGTCGGTGCCTTCAACCGGATACTCGGCCGGGCATCCGCTTTGACCCGCGTGGCATCTGCCCTGCGTGTGCTTATCACGAAGGACTCGTTCACGTCGATTGGGATGAACGGAAGCGCGAGCTTCAAGAGGTGGTTGCATTCGGCCGTGCTCACAAGAATGGGGCTTATGATTGCATTATCGGAGTAAGTGGTGGCAAGGATAGCACCCGCCAGGCGATTTTTGTTAAAGAGGAGCTAGGAATGAATCCCTTACTGGTAAATTTGGGTTATCCCCCAGAGCAGGTCACCCAGCGAGGCGTTGAAAATGTATCAAATCTAATCCGCCACGGTTTCGATTGCGTCGCCATTCACCCGGGTCCACAGATGTGGCGTAAGCTTATGCAGAAAGGTTTTTTGGAATATACAAATTGGTGTAAATCCACTGAACTCGCGCTCTTCAGCAGCGTGCCCCGATTGGCGATTGCTTACCAGATTCCCTTGATCTGGTGGGGAGAAAACGCTGCCCTGCAGCTTGGCGATCTCAATGTGATGGGGAAAAGTGGGGCCGACGGCAACAATTTACGCCGAATGAACACTTTGGGGGGTGGGGACGTGACTTGGTTGTTAGATGAAGAAATTCGGCGAAATCAAATCCTTCAGTATCTTTATCCGAAGGAAGAAGAAATGACCCGCGGGAATCTTAGAATCACTTTTCTTGGTTATTTTTGGAGGGATTGGTCTTTGCGAGATAATGGCACCTATTCGGCTTTAAGAGGTCTGGATATCCGCCGGGAAAAACCTTGGGAAATCGGCGATCCAGTTGGAGTTACCTCTTTGGATGAGAATTGGGTGACTCTTAATCAGATGATCAAATACCTGAAATTTGGATTCGGGAGAGTGGCTGATTATGTTAACGAAGATATTCGCAACGGTCATATAACCCGCGATGAGGGCATTCAGCTAAATGAGAAATATGATGGAAAGTGTTCCGACGTATATATCGAGAGTTTTTCGCATTATGTAGGCATCACGGTGAAAGAGTTTTGGCGGCAGGTGGACAAAGCGGTGAACCCAGATCTGTTTATCAAGGCGGGTTTGGGAAAATATCTTCCCCGCTTCAAGGTAGGGGTTGGATTATAAAACAACCCGCCATCGTAATCGCCAACTATGGCACTGGGAATATTGATTCCGTGAGGAACGCGATATCCGCACTCGGGTATTGTAAGGTCGTCCTTTCTTGTGAGCCGCAGGTGATTGCTCAGGCCAATGCGATCATCTTACCAGGGGTAGGGGCTTTTGCCGAGTGCGCACACAACCTTAGGGAGCGACATCTCGACGAGATCCTCGGGGAGGTGGTGCTGAAGCGGGGAACGCCGATGCTGGGTATTTGCGTGGGGATGCAGTTGCTGGCGGACTTTTCAGAGGAGGGCGGGCGCCATGCAGGGTTAGGATGGATCCCAGGAGCGGTCCGCAGGTTTGAATTGCCCAAAGAGTATGCCGTGCCTCATGTCGGTTGGAACGAGGTCCGACCCATGCGTCGCGAGCACCTATTTTCCAACCTTAGCGAAAGCCCTAACTTTTATTTTGACCACAGCTATCATTTCCAATGCGCCCCTGAACATGTGCTGGCGCACTGTGAGTATGGCCTTTCGGTTGTGGCGGCGGTGCAACGAAATAACATTTTCGGGGTGCAGTTTCACCCCGAAAAAAGTCAGAACAACGGCCTGAAACTATTTCGTGCTTTCTTAAACGCCGTAGGCTCATGCTGAAAAAGAGAATCATTGCCACCCTAGTGGTGAGGCAAGGGATCGTTGTGCAGAGCATCGGCTTTCGGACCTATCTTCCAGTGGGGCGGCCTGAGATCGCCATTGAATTTCTTAATGATTGGGGGGTGGATGAGATCGTTTTACTCGACATTTCTGCAACGGTCGAATTCAGGGGTCCGGATATGGCGATGGTTGAGCGTGTGGCCAAGAGGTGCCGTGTTCCGCTGCTTGTAGGCGGTGGAATCCGCACTTTAGCTCATGCCCGCGAACTGGTGCATAGCGGTGCGGATAAAGTTGCCTTTAATCAAGCTAGTCTTCAAACCCCAGACTTACTAACCCAAGTGGCGAACGTTTTAGGGAACCAGTGTGTTGTGGGGGCCATTGATGGTCTCCGGACCACTTCAGGTTATAAGGTATATGATTATGTGCTTGGCCAAACAACCTCCCAAGACCCAACTGATTTAGCGCAGGCCATGGTGCGACTAGGCTGCGGTGAGATTTTCATCCAGTCGGTGGATCGTGATGGAAGCCATCAAGGATTCGACCTGCCGTTAATCCAAGCAGTTCGGGAGGGGGTGGACGTGCCTGTTATTTGCTGCGGAGGAGCAGGAGGCGCAGCCCATTTTGTCGAAGTATTTGAAGGCACCGATGTTCATGCCGCATCAGCTGCAAATATTTTTCACTACACTGAGCACAGCGTCACTGTTGCCAAAGCTGCGTTACTCCGAGCTGGGGTATTCGTGCGTAATGATGCCCGTGCCAACTATTTGGAAAATCTTTTGGGCAAGAATGGACGGTTAGAGAAAAAGACCGATCAGGCACTGGAAGAAATGCTTTTTGTCCGAATCGAAAAAGAGGTCATCTGATGCAGTTCTGCACTCGCTGTCTATATACTGATCAGCACCCGTTGCATCTGACTTTTGATAAACACGGTGTGTGTAGCGGTTGTCGGATTCACGACGAGAAGGATGTGCTGGACTGGCGAGAGCGTGGCGAGCGATTACGAATAATCCTAGAGCAGTACCGTTGTCGCTCAGGAAATAACTACGATTGTATCGTACCAGTGAGTGGGGCAAGAGATTCTTACTTTATTGTCCATACCATAAAGAACGTCTATCGCATGAACCCATTACTGGTTACCTACAACAAGCAGTACAACACGGCCGTTGGAGTTAGAAATCTTGCTAACCTGCGCACGCGTTTCGACTGCGACATCATGACCCTGACAGGGAATCCCGAAATGGTTAAAAAGATAACACGCTCTACTATGAGACAATTCGGAAGCATATATTGGCACTGTCTCGCTGGCCAGACGGTCTATCCGGTGCAGATGGCGACAAAACTTAAAATACCCTTAATCGTCTGGGGAGCTCATCAGGGCGTAGACCAAGTGGGGATGTTTAGCCATTTAGATGAAGTGGAGATGACCCGAAAATATCGCAAGGAACACGACCTGATGGGTTACGAGGCTGAAGATCTAATCAACGATTTTGACAATATCACTGAAAAGGACATTACGACCTTCCAATACCCCGATAATCGAGAGATTGAACAGGTAGGTGTTCGAGGGATTTACTTGAATAATTATCTGCGTTGGGATTCTCGAAAACAGCATGAAATGATGATCGCAAAGTACGGGTACGAGACAGCTTTACAGGCACGCACTTTTGACACCTACAATGATGTTGACTGCTGGAACTACTCCGATGTGCACGACTATATCAAAGTAATTAAGTATGGCTACGGCAAGGTAGTTGATCATGCATGCCGCGAAATACGCTTAAGAAGCATGTCTAGGGCAACGGGGATAAAATTAGTAAAGAAGCACATGGTTGCGAAGCCGCGAAACGTTAAACTGTATCTCGACTGGCTAGGAATAACAGAAAATGCGCTTCACTACATCATCGATCAACACCGGAAGACGTCACTCTGGCGACGGAATGAAAAATGGAACTGGGAAATGAAGGATAATTATATCAAAAGATTAATTCAGTCCGAAAAAGATATCAAAGGTCGGGCGGTGAAATGCTCATACCGAACTTTTGTGAAAACCGGAAAAGGCAAAAGCACAGACTCGGAAGACAAATATATCTTAATTGGTAGAGGGGCGTGAAAGAAGGCTAATCAGTGCATTTCCGACCGCTAGTCAAGATGGGATTCGCAACTTTCGCCAGGCAACACAAGCAATACGACTTAATTATTCTTTGTCACGATGTTGACAGAGGAATTAATCTAAACGGAAAAGCAGCTAGCCAGATTCTTGATCTTGTCGCTGATCAACTAGAAAAAAAGGGGTTTTCATGTCTTCGGGTAGCCTCATTAGGCTCAAGCCTTACTGGGGAAAAGGCATATAAAGAACCAATCTCATTAAGAAGCATAAAACGAAAAATAAAGCTAAAGCTCTTAATTCGCTCACTGATCAAAGGAAAAAAACTAAGACGAAAATATAAACAAAGGGTTGTTGCAAAAAAGCTGTATGAAGAACTGTTATTTAAAACGAAAGCAAAAGTTGTTCTGGCAATCAGCCCGGAGCCAATTCTGTGTCAGATTGGTTATGATAAAAAAATAGCGATTATTGAGGCGTGCCATGGATTCGGATTGCCGCCTAACTGTCCAGTAACTGGAGCGAAGGCTCGATCTAGAATCTCTGAAAGATATGAGCCAGCTTTTTATATTAGCTTTGACACAATGACACACAAAACGAGGAGTGAGGGAGATCCGGGCAAGAAAACAAAATCTTTAATTGCCCAAAGACCGCTTATCAATGAAGAACTTTTTAGACAAAGCTATGGCTTCAAGGAAATAGTCCAATGTTATGGCAAAAGGGGTCTAATTACCATGCAGTGGGGTTATGATGGAGAAGCTACTTTTTTGAGGGGAATCATACCGGACGGGGTAATGCATCCGGCCCTCTTGGAGATCATCCAAAAGAGAAAAGATATCACATGGCTCATCCGATTCCACCCCATGCAGACAAGGAGAAAAGAAAAATGGAGGAAAATTGCAACCTTTATTAAGGACAACCTTTATTCTAAGGGATTAGCCGTTATTGACGTTTCATTTCTTCCGCTGGATTTTGTTCTATCTCAGGCTGATTTTCATATCACGATGATGAGTGGAGCGGTTTATGAGTCTGCTTCCTCGGGTGTTCGATCGATTGCCTTGTGCCCGACAATTCATCCCGGCGGGATAAATGAAGAGTTTTTTACAGATTTAGAAAAAGAAGGGATGCTTCAAAAATGCAAACTGGATGCGTCCTTGATAGGTCTGAAAATCGACGAACTTTCCTCCCCGACCGGTGATAATAGACTTTCAGCTTCTGATGCACCTGAGATGGTTGAGGTTGTCTCCAAAATTTTGCTGGGCAGAGATGATGGTTAGATAGAAGTAGTCCCTTTAAGAATCATGGAGAAAAAACCTATGCTTTGGTTGATTAGTGGTAAGTACGGTAACCGGGGTGCTTTACTGAATATGTTGGCCAAGTGTGGGACGAGTGAGGTGCTTGAAGGGAGGTCACACGAGAAGGCGGTTTCTCATGTTATTTTGTGTGGGGTAGGCTCTTTCGACGAGGGACTCAGGCATATAGATGAATCAAATCTCAGAGATGAACTAATGGAGAACCTGAAGAATCTTCGAATTCCGATTCTGGGAATTTGCCTGGGCGCCCAAATGCTAGGTGGATCAAGCGAAGAGGGGAAACGGTCGGGGTTGGGGTGGATAAAAGCCCGCACCACCCATTTAAAGTCCCAGGGATTAGAGATGGTGCCTCATGTGGGTTGGCAGCAATTGACGATATTAAAGGAAGATCCGCTATTTGAAGGCCTGGCTCCGGACGCTCGATTTTATTTCTCCCATAGCTACGGCATGGTCGATGTCCCCGCCGATCAGAAGCTAGCAGTCCCCAGCAAGGGTCCATCCTTTGCCGCCGTGGTTAGAAAAGGAAATGCTTGGGGCGTGCAGTTTCACCCAGAAAAAAGTCTTCGCCACGGAATGCAAATTCTCTCCAACTTTCTCCGTTTCCGTCCATAATGGAACCCCGTCTCATCCCAGTTCTTCTCATTGAGCGGGGACGCTTGATAAAAACGACAAAGTTCTCGCAGCCCGTCTATGTGGGGGATGCCCTCAACACTGTCAGGATCTTAAATGAAAAGGAGGTGGATGAAATTATTCTTTTGGATGTCGGTGCTCGAAAAGAAAGAAGGGGCCCAAATCTGAAAGTTCTTGGAGAAATTGCGGGGGAAGCTTTTATGCCTCTTGGATATGGAGGTGGGATTCGCAACCTGGAAGATGCCACCCAAGTGCTTCAGCAAGGTTTTGAGAAAATTGTGCTAGGTCGGATTTCCTTGGAGGATCCCAATCTGATAGACGAAATGGCCAAGGTGTTTGGATGTCAAAGCGTGGTGGTATGTGTGGATGTTGAGAAGAAACTGTTTGGAGGACGAAGGGTGCGTCATGCCGCGGGATCCAGAAGGGATCCAAACTCGTGGATCCACGAGTGCGTTGAGCGGGGAGCGGGTGAGATCATCCTGCAGTCGGTGGACCGGGACGGAACCCGCACGGGTTATGATCTATCTCTGTACGAAAATCTCTCAGCCGATATTTCAGTTCCGGTCATTGCCCTTGGGGGGGCGGGGAGTTTGATGGATGTGCAAAAAGTTCTCACTTGTCGAAAAGTACATTCTGCGGCTGCAGGGAGCCTCTTTGTGCATCAAGGTCCGCATCGGGCTGTTCTGATCAGTTATCCCGAACGCACGGAGCTTCAAAAAGAGGGAATCTTGTCGTGAGTCTTGAAACAGGTTGGATTTCTTTGCCGAATCCGAAGCAGATTTGCTGCCGATGTGTAATGGATGATTCCCATCGGGAAATATCATTTGATTCCAGCGGAGTCTGTAATTTCTGCCACTCTTACGAGGAAAGTTCGGCCCGACGAAAACACAAACGATCATTGGAAGACGTGTTGTCGGAGATCCGAGGGGAGGGGAAAGGGAATCGTTATGATTGTGTTCTGGGACTCAGTGGCGGTCTGGACAGCAGCTACCTGGCATATCTTGCCGTTGGTTTGGGGCTGCGCCCTTTGGCCATACATCTCGATAATGGATGGAATACTGAACTTGCTGTCAAAAATATCGAGCTGCTTTGCCGGAGGTTGCAAATTGACCTTTATACCCATGTGATTGATTGGGAGGAGTTCAAGGATCTACAGCTGGGGTTTTTGAAGGCGGGGCTGGCGAATCTGGAAGCGCCGTCGGATCACGCTATTTTTGCCTGTCTTCGAAGGACGGCATCGCAAAAGGGGATCCGCACAATTCTCACAGGAGTCAATGATGCCACAGAGCAGATCGTGGTGCGGGAAAGTTATGGGCACCGCTACTCGGATGGGGGGCTCATCCGCTCGGTTCATAGTCGTTACTGCAGTCGCCCCCTCAAGACCTTCCCCTTAGAGACTTTTGGCAAGAGGTGGTTTCACCGAAAGTTTGGTCGGACACGGGAAGTCACCCTTTTGAATTTAGTGGAATATCGAAAAGAGAAGGCCCAAGAAATTCTGGAGAAGGAATTGGGATGGAAACGTTATCCGGGAAAGCACGGAGAGTCGGTGATCACCCGGTTCCATCAGGCCACTTATCTTCCGAGAAAATTTGGCCTAGATAAGCGTAAATTACACCTTTCCAACCTGATCTGCAGTGGGCAGATCACCCGTGAAG
This sequence comes from Verrucomicrobia subdivision 6 bacterium, assembly GCA_947466515.1. GTDB lineage: Bacteria > Verrucomicrobiota > Verrucomicrobiia > Methylacidiphilales > Verrucolacustridaceae > Verrucolacustris. The sequence goes on from CANIEM010000006.1 coordinate 18,853, forward strand.
AAGCTACGGCCAGTCTTCGGCAGCCTCCGTTTTCCCCAGATGTGATACAAAATGATTTCGAGTTTGTGCGAAAAAAGTTCGGCCTGACTTTGGAGCAATTTTCCGACATTCTGCGATCTCCGCCCCGGACCCACCATGAATTCCCTAACGACGAAAAAATGGAAGCTATGTACGGCCGAATGAGTTCTGCCTGGATCCGGTTCCGGCAGGGGCTGAGAAAACGATGGTTTCGAGGGCGGGTATGAAAAAAATTCGGATCGCTCAGATCGGCTGTGGATATTGGGGGCCCAACCTGTTACGGAGTTTCCGTGCTCAGACGGAGGCGGAGGTGGTCTGGCTGGTGGAAAGTTCTGCGGATCGGCGGGCTTTTGTGGAAAACCAGTTTCCCGGAGTGGAGACGACGGAGAACATTGAAAAGGCCATGGAGGATACGGATGCGGTGGTTTTGGCTACTCCCGCGGCGACTCATTTTGAGCTAGCACGAAAAGCCCTGGAGCTTGGCAAACATGTTCTGGTGGAAAAGCCCATGGCGCAGTCCGTTCGCGAGGTGGATGAGCTCGCTTTTTTGGCGACAAAAAACAAAAAGATATTGATGGCGGGGCACACATTTCTTTACCACGGAGTAGTCAGGGAGATCCGCCGGATGATCGAAGCGGGGGATTTTGGAGAATTGAGATACGTTTACAGCCAGAGATTGAATTTGGGGCGCGTGCGAAACGACGTGGATGCACTATGGAACTTTGCCCCGCACGATATCAGCATTCTGCAATACTGGATGGGAGATGTTCCCCCCAGTCGGGTCACCCGGAGCGGAAAGGCTTTTTTGCAACCAGGAATTGAAGATGTGTGTTTTCTTAGCTTGGAGTACCCGCAGGGGCCTCTTGGGCACATCCATGTGAGCTGGCTGGATCCGGTGCGCACCCGGCGAATGGTGGTCGTGGGCAGCAAGAAGATGGCGGTTTATGACGACGTGGCGGAAAGAAAACTGGCGATTTACGAAAAAGGGGTGGATGTGAAAGCGGTGGTGGGCGAAAAGATGGACTATGATCCAGCCGGAACTCCCTCTTTTTCCTATTATGACGGGGAGGTTCGCTGGCCCAAGTTGGCTTGGGAGGAGCCTCTCAAGGTTCAAGCTCGGCATTTTCTCGATTGCATCCGTTCTGGAAAGGAACCGCTGACCGGTGCCACCCATGCCCGCGCGGTGGTCGGTATTCTCGAAGCCGCCTCGCAGGAAAAATAAAATGAACAATAAACCAAAAACATCTTCCATAAGCATCACGAATGTAAAATTTGGCCAAGAGGTTCAAATCGTGGAGCCATGCAACCTTTATGGGTGCACCCTGGAGGACAGGGTTTTCGTCGGCCCCTTTGTAGAGATCCAGGCAGGGGTGGTGGTAGGAAAGGGAACTCGGGTTCAGTCTCATGCGTTTCTCTGCGAGGGGGTGACGGTGGGGGCGGACTGCGTCATCTCCCACGGAGCTATGTTCATCAACGACCGTTTTCGTAGTGGGCCGGCTCGAGGAGATCGCAGCAAATGGGAAAAAACGGTCTTGGCGGATCGGGTGTATGTCGGAACCCATGCGACTATTTTACCAGTAAGGATCTGCTCGGATGTTGTCATCGGGGCGGGAGCGGTGGTGACCAAGGATATTGTTGAGCCGGGCACCTATGCAGGGAATCCCGCCCGAAAAATTTTACCGTCAAAATAAAGCACATGAAGACTTCCGTACCCTTTGCTGATTTAGCTGCGCAGCATGCCTCCTTGAGAAAGGAGTTGGATGCCGCCATGGGCGCGGTCATCCAGAAGTCGGCATTCATCCGCGGGGAGGAGGTGGACCTCTTTGAGAAAGAATTTGCGTCAGTATTCGGCGTTTCCCACTGCATCTCATGTGCCAATGGTACAGACGCATTGTATATTGCGTTGCGAGCTTTGAAAATTCAGCCAGGGGACGAAGTAATTGTGCCGGCCCACACATGGATCTCTACGGCGGAGACGGTGACCCAAGCTGGGGGGAAAGTGGTTTTCGCCGATACATTGCCGGGCCAATTTGTGCTGGATCCTAAGGACGTGGAGAAAAAAATGACCCCGCGGACGAAAGGAATCATGGTGGTCCATTTGTATGGCCTACCTGCCCCGATGGAGGAGCTGTGCGCCTTGGCGCAAAAAAAAGGACTTTGGATCATCGAGGACTGCGCGCAGGCCCACTTGGCGGAGTACAAGGGGAGGAAGGTAGGAACTTTCGGCCGGATTTCCACATTTTCTTTCTATCCCGGCAAAAATTTGGGAGCCATGGGCGATGCGGGGGCGATTGTGACGGAAGACTCGGAGTTGGCGGAATGGATGACTCTGTATGCCCGGCACGGTGGAAAAGGAGATCACCAGATTGAGGGAATCAACAGCCGGTTGGATGGATTGCAGGCTGCAGTTTTGAGGGTGAAACTTCCCCATTTGGAGAAATGGACCCGCTTAAGAATTGAGGCCGCAAAACGATATGATCATTTGCTGCAGGGGATTGCCGGATTAGAAATTCCCAACCGACCGCCCGATCGTAGACACGTCTATCATCTTTATGCGGTCCTGGTGGAGCACAGGGATGAGCTCCAAATCTTTTTAAAGAAGCAAGGGATTGAAACCGTAATCAATTACCGGAAGGCTTTGCCTTTTTTGCCGGCTTATGCCCGGCTGAATCATTTGACCGAGGATTTTCCCAACTCCCACCGAGTTCAGGGACGGACTCTCTCTTTACCGCTTTTCCCTGAAATCACGGTGGCGCAACAGGAACAGGTTGCCCAGGCGGTGCGAAAGTTTTACGGACAACATGAACTCGAATGATCCGTCTCCTCAAGATTTCGTCCTACTACGACAATTTTCTTAAAGGCTTCTGGTCCTCGAAGAGGCCAGATCTAGCTTCGGGTTACGACAACGCCCTCCGAGAGCTGATGGAAGCCCGTTTTGGATGGTTCGACGTATGGAAGAGGACTCTTGAAGGCAACGGCGGCTTCACGGTTATGGAGGTTGTAGCGAACGACGAAATAACCCAGAGGTTGTGGGCGAAGAAGGAAAACCCTGCCCAAGGGGAGGCAAGCATGCGGAAGATTTTGCTGATGCAGATCCAGTCCTTCCGACCCGATGTGATTTTCGCCAACAATGTATCGGTAACGGGACCAGAGGATTGGAAGGAGTGGGGGCAAATCCCTATTAAAAAACCGGTTCTTTTTGCCTATGAGGGCCTGGGATCCAAGGAGGTCGAAAAGTTTCGGGAGGTGGATTTTGTCCTAACGCCATTGCGGGTCGGCCGAGATAACTTCAGGCAAGCAGGAGTTGAAGCTCATCTTTTTCGGCCCGCCTTTCCCCTGGAATGTCAGACCATGGAGTCCCAAGAGAAAGATCTGGAAGCGGTTTTTATCGGAAGTGTTGGGACTTCTCTGAAGGGGCATGGACCTAGGTTGAGATTTTTACATGACCTTTCCAAGCAAGCGGATATTACGTTCTATCTCTCGGGTCTGGGGCTGGCCCAAACGTCGCCGCTTAAACAGGCTCGTAGATTATTCCGTGGGCAGTGGAAGGATTTTCAAGCGGTGAGAAGACTAGGCGAGATGAACCAAGGGACGGCCTTTGGAAGGCGGATGTACGAAACGCTGGGACGAAGCCGAGTGGCGTTAAACTTTCACGTGGCCAGCGCCGGGGAGGAAGGTGTGAACATGCGCCTCTATGAGGGAACGGGAATGGGGGCCTGTATGCTGACGGAAAATAAACCCAATCTTCCTGAGCTATTTAAGCCAGACATGGAAATCGTAACTTACGGAAGTACAGAGGAGGCGGCTGAAAAGATTCGATGGTTGATCGATCACCCTCGAGAGGCCGGCAAGATTGCCAAAGCAGGCCAAGCCAGGACACAGAGGGAACACTCGCTCGAAAATCAGATTCGGCAAGTGGCCGAAAGGATTAAAGAGAAGCTGGCTTTTCGGTGAAAGCCTTCAAAGCAAGCACTGATATACGGAACTGTTCGAGATCCAGGTCGATATCTCCTGAGGAATCGCCAGGCCGATTCTTTCCCACACGACCTGACAGAGCGCGTCCAATGAGATAAAAGTAGGGAAGGCCGCGCATTGCAGCCAAAACGCGGTAGCACTGATTGATGTAACCCGGATAAAAGATCTCCAACACCGGCGTACTTGGCTGGCAAAAAACAAGGTTGGAGAGGCCGGCGCCGTGTGGGGCGATTACAAAGCCAGCTCGAGCCATGCGGGAGGCCTGATCTTCCACGGGGAGGCGGTCTGGGCAGAAAATCTCGACTCCGAGGCTCTGGAGAAGATCCAGAAGCTCCGACTCTCGGCGTATTTTACGCTGCTGAGCGCCTGAGCGGGACATAAAAAGTCCGGGACCACGTCCGGCAGGTTTGTCGATCCCCGGGAAGAGGCGGGCGTAAAACCGGACGATTTCCTTGTGAGGGGATCCCATCTGTCCGGGGAGGGATGGAATGAAGGCGTCTTGGCAGATTAGGTGGCGGAATTGACGGAGTTCAATGCAACGATCCAGCGGGACTCCCGCTCTCCGTAAAAGCTGGGGAACGAACGCGGGACGGAGGTCGTTGACGATAAAATGACGGATCCTGGGCAGATCCAAGCCGGCTTTTTGCGCCAAGTCGAGCCGGGGCAAAACATCGATAAGAAAATGGTAATATGTTTCGCCTCCCGTGCTGGCAAGAAGAAGGATTGGGCCATCAAGTTCCCGGGCAGGGGGGAAGCGAAATTTTCTCATCGGCCATGGCTCTGGATTCGAATTCCACTCAACGGAAACATCTTTGAAAAGTGTGCCGTCAGTAGAGGCAACTGCAACGGACGGGCCAAAAATTCGCACCTGCTTGAACCGAGCAAGACAAAGAGGCACGGAAGGAATTCCTGGCCTAACAAAATCAGGCACATCTTCGGGCCATCCTTTTTGTGGCGCAGGCAAGGAAACTTCGGGGGTGAGACCTTGCCATATTATCTCACCTCCGTTTTTGCTCGTTAAGGAAAGCAGATCTCCGATTCGGCTGGGCCGAATAGGAGGGCGAGAGGCCAGCCTCAAATGCATGGCTATTTGTAAAAAGAAATGGATCATCTGATGTCAATCACCCAAGATCTCAGGGGTGTCTTTCGATAGAATCGAGAAGTAAAAGTTTAAGGTGTAGATTCAAAAAAAAGAAACGCATAAGGAACATATTCTGTATAGCTGGATTGTCACCAAGGTTCGAGGATAAGATGTGTTACTACCCATGATACTGAAAAAAGCCCAGCACATGCTTTATCGGTTTTTCCCTTCCTGGTCGAAGGGACTCCACAGAAAAAAAAGAAAGGGGTTGGCGACACGATGGCCAGGTCTGGAGTGTCAAAGAACACAAGATGCGATTTTCTGGGAAAAGTTTTTGCGGGGCACAAGGGAAGGAACCTTTTGGGAAGTAGGGGCTGGGGACGGAGTTACCGGGAGCCAAACGCTCTGTCTGGAAACGGAAAAAAACTGGAAAGGAGCTTTGTGGGAGCCTTGCGAAAGACCTAGAGAAACTGCATCGAAACACAGGAAAGGATCTGTGATTGGGTGGCACACTGATCCTGTAAGGGCACTTCAGACGAAAAGCCCCAATCCCGATCTGCTGGCCGTTCACCGACCTGATGAGTTTTTGTGGGTTTGGAACGTTCTTTCCGACGGCAAGATCACCCCCAGATGGGTTATTGTCGAAAACCCAGACGCGGAGGTCCGATGGGCCAGCAAATTGCTAGAGTGCGGATACCGGCTTGTTTGGTTTTTCCAAGATGATGAATACTTCGAGAGGAGGTCCCGGTGAAGATCGCCTTCCACTCTGGCTATCTTGGATTTCGCGGCACAGAAGTTGCCCTGATTGATTATGCTCGGGGGAATCAGGAGATTCTAGGAAACGACTCGCTCTTTTTACTGCCTGAAAGAGAGGGCGGTGAGGTGCACCCAGTCGTACATCGAATGAAAAGTGTGGCCCGAGTCCGATTTTACAAATCAAAAGAAGAAAGAGAGGAAATACTAAAACAAGAAAAGGCGGATTTCTTTTACTGCATTAAAAATGGCCATGCGGATGGGGTTGTCTCAAAAACAGTGCCCACGGGAATCCATGCCATTTTCCGGGAATCACAGTTTCATGGTGATGTGTATGCCTATGTCTCGCCATGGTTGTCGGAGGTGATGAGCTATGGGAAAACGCCATGGGTTCCTCACATGGTTTCCTTAGGTTCGGCAGAATACGACCTGCGGAAACAGCTGAACATACCGACGGAAGCCAAGGTATTTGGACGACACGGAGGGGAGGATTCGTTCGATATTTCCTGGGTGCAGAAAGCGATTGTCGAGGTCTCACAAAAGAATCCTTCGACACACTTTATCTTTCTTAATACGAGAACGTTTTCGGGTTCATTCGGAAAAAGAAACATCCATTTTCTTCCTGGAACATCGGACCCTGGAATTAAAAGATCCTTTGTCGATGCGTGTGATGCAATGATCCACGCACGAACAAGGGGCGAGACCTTCGGTCTTTCTTGCATGGAGTTTGCCGTATTGGGCAAAAAAGTGCTGACGTATTCAGAATCACCCGAAAAGGCGCACTTAGAACTGCTTGGGGAAGCGGCTTTGCCGTATAAAGACGCCTCGACGCTCGGAAAGTGGCTCTCATTAAATCGGTTTGACTATCAACTTTCCAATGAAGCTTTCCGCGAGGTGGCAATGAATTACGGACCGAATCATGTAATGAATAAATTCCGAGAAGTCTTTCTCCGATGAGCAATCGCCCAGAAATCACGTTTATCCTCCCAACTCGAAACCGCGTGCAGTGGATTGTGCGAGCCATCAAATCCTGTTTGGACTTGGAGTGCAAAGAATTCGGAGTGAGGGTTCTGGTGATCGATGGGCAGAGTACCGACGGTGCCTTTGAGGCTGTTCAAGAGAAACTTGCCGGGGATGTCCGAGTGCTCCTTCGAAGACAAACCCGGGAAGGTCGCTTTACTGCGGCATGTCAGGAGGGGGTGGACGCGGTGCAAACGGAATATGCGGCCCTGATGTTCGATGACGATATTCTCCTTCCCAATTATGGCTTGTTGGCAAAGAAAATGATTCACGATGGATCCTCTTTCGGCTTCGGTTTTGGCGCGCTTGGGGCAGTGGCAGGGCGGCTAAATCCATCTCCAGCCAAAGGGGTATGGTGGTTGGAGCCAGATCAACTTCTTCAGGCGTATTTGGGCTTCCGGGGAAAGTTAGGCCATCATGGGTACCCTCAGAGCCCCCTATGTGCGTTAGCCAAGGCCGCTCTCTGGAAGGAGTGGTCGGTGGAAATCGATAAGTTTTGTCGTGAAAATCCATTGCGTGTGCGGTGTATGCTGGAAAAATCAGCGGGTCCTGATTTCCTGATTTACCTGCTCGCCGCCAGCCGCGGAGACCGACCGATCCCAGTCTTAAATGGGGTGGTAGCCCAATTCTCCGAGCATAAGGGAACTTTGACGGCTGAATTATCCGGAGCGGAATTGCCTACTGGATACTGGCTGAGTTATCGCTGGCTTCTCGAGGAAGTGCTCCGACAAAAAAGACCGCAATGGGCGGCGAGCGTGCATGCTTATCTACTTAAAAAACTCCGGAGTTTACACATGTTCTGGCAGAATCAGGCGCCAGATCTTTTTGCCCCCGAGAGGAATAGCCTTTCCTTAGTTCAAGCCGAAATTCCCGCATTTTACCGATGGCAAGGAATCCTTCGAAGCCGTTTGCCGCGACTTTTTCGGATGGCCGAATGGGATTCAGCTCGCTATGAAGAGTTTCCTCCATGATTAAAAATCTTGTTTCCGGGCCTCTGGATGAATGCCAGATTTGCTCCAGTAGGGACCTACAACCGGTAGTTCATCTTGGCCACTCCGCTCCATGTGACTCTCCCCTAACCGTGGATGGGTTGCGGCAAATGGAGAAGAGCTACCCCCTGCAATACGTACGTTGCCGAGAGTGCGGATTGGTCCAAATCGATTACGTGGTGGATGGCAAGGAGCTTTTTCATCCGAACTACCCCTATCGAAGCGGGATAACCCAAACATTGCGCACATTCCTGCACGGGCTGGCTGTGCGGATGAGCGAAAAGATAGGTCTGCCCAAAAAATCTCTGGTGGTGGACATCGGGTCGAACGACGGAACGATCCTTCAAGGATTTGCCAAGGCTGGGATGCGTGTGCTTGGCGTGGAAGCGACCAACATCGCAGAGATCGCGAGGCAACAGGGAGTGGAAACCCTGCAGGAGTTTTTTTCTCCAGACACCGCCCGCCGAATCTTGATCTCCCATGGGCCGGCTCGGCTGGTCACAGCAGCTAACGTTTTTGCTCATGTTGCGAGCTTCCGTGATTTGCTGAGCGGAATCAGCGATGTGCTGGAATCGGACGGATATTTCGTTTCCGAATCCCACTATCAACTGGATATTCTTGAGACCCTGCAGTACGACTCGATCTATCATGAGCACCTGCGGTTTTACCTAATTCGCCCTTTACAACGTCTTTTTGATGATAATGGATTTACCCTGATTGATGCGGAAAGAATTCCCAACTATGGAGGTTCCATACGGGTGACGGCCAGGAAGGGCAAGGGGCATCTGGTGAATGATTCGGTGGCGACGCTACTTGAACTGGAAGAGAAAGCCGGATGTTACCAAGATAAAACATACGAAAATTTTGCGCAGCGAACACGTGCATCACGGGCTGAAATCCGGAGAACCCTTGTAGAAAAAGCCAGGGATCACGGTCCCATCCCAGGGATCGGCTGTCCGGGCAGGTGCGTCACCCTGCTGGCTTACTGCGGGGTTGGGGACGATCTTATGCCTTATATTGCGGAACAATCCACATCTCTAAAGCTCGGCATGTACACGCCGAGCACACATATTCCAATTGTGGACGAAGAGCGGCTATTTCGGGAGCAACCAGCTTACGCGATGATTCTTTCGTGGCATTACGCCGATGCGATTGTGAAGGCCATGAGAGCGCGTGGCTTAAAAAGCAGGGTGCTAGTGCCTTTGCCCACAGTGCGGGAGATTTGATTCCACTCTTCTTCCCTTGAAACCCATCCGTGTTGGAATTGTGGGAAGTGGGACGGCCGCGACCCTCCACGCCCAAAGCCTAAGCCGAAACAAAGGATTCCGGTTGGAGGCGATTTCTTCGCGAAATCAGGTTCGTGGAGCCGACTTGGCCAAGACCTTTGCCTGTCGGCACGAGTTTAACCCCCGCGAACTAATCGCCGACCCGCGGATAGAGGCGGTGATTTTAGCGGTGCCACCAGCGATCCAACCAGACTATGCAAGGCAGGTGTTACAAAGGGGGATTCCTCTCCTATGTGAAAAACCTTTGGCACCCAGCTTGGCGGCAGCCAAGGGCTTGCTCCTCGACGGAAAATCTCATCCTAATTGTGGAATCAATTTCTGTTACCGCCAGTTGCCTGAGATGGTTTGGCTACGGAAATGCCTTCAATCTGGGGTGGTGGGAAAGCCCGCACAGGTGAGGGTGGAATGGATTCTTGGGAACCGTCTGGGGTCTATCCCCAACCACCTACCAACGTGGAAACGAGAGGCGCGGCTTGGTGGGGGAGTTCTCATGAATTATGGCATCCATGTCCTCGACTACCTTTTCTTCAATTTGCGGAACCCTCGACTGGAAGGAGCCCATGGGCAGCGATTTTCCGGAGGCAAATCCGACGAAGCTCTGGCCATGTTATGGAGAACCGAGGACTGCTCTTTTTCCATCCAACTCTCTTTGATTTCAGGACAAGGCCCCGTACATCAAATGTTTTTGCGCGGTCCCAAAGGATCCGTAGGAATCCGCAATCTTTCTCCCCATAATCCGGCAGGTCCTTTTCGGGTTATACGAGATGGGAAGATGCATCTGCCGTCAATACCCCCTGCCAGTCAACCTAGCATGATGGGTTTATTTGCAGCCACGCACCAAGAATGGCGGCGTGCTTGTGAGGGCAAAGCCCACCAACTACCCACCTTAACCGATGGGATATATGCATTAAAACTGGCGGACCAGGTACTTCGATGCGCTTGAATCCTCTTCATCGCCTGATCTGGTCGCTTTTCAAAAAAGCCGCTCCCCTGTTTGAAGCGGATAAGATAACCCAGCTTTTATCTTCCCGAGCCTATCCGGAGGCCGAAAGGAGATTTCTCCACCCACTTGAGTTTCAGGAGTTACAGCTGTCGCAGGATTTTTGGGAACGCCCGAGAAGGGAGAAGGGCAAAAGCCCTTCCCATGGAAGTAGTCTATTCAGCGGCTTGATGACCGCCTTGGCTAGCCAGGGGCAAATACCTGAAATCACAAAGCTCATTCGTTGCAGGGTTCCTGCTGGAAAAACCACGCAAGGCTTCTCATATCGTCTCGAAATACGGCTTCATCACTCCCCCGAATGCCTTTACTGGGTTGAAGTCCCTAACGGAGATCTGATTGCGCGGCTGGCCGCCTCTCGGAGGAAAAAAATATTCATTGATGTAGGCGCTCATATTGGATCAATCTCAATCCCCGCCTCATTTCTATTTGATGAAGTTTTTGCCCTTGAGCCCTGCGGGGAAACGCACCAGCAGCTTCGGAAAAACATCGCCATGAATGAAAGGCGGAATATTCAGGTTCACCAAGCCGCCGCCGGTGCGGAAGAAGGAAATATGGTGCTTACTTATGCCCAAGGACAATCTGGGGGAGCCTCTTTGATTCCCGAGAAAAACCGGCGGAATCAAGAGAAGGTTGCCGTGGTGACATTGGATAATCTCGTTCACCAAAAGGTAGACTTTCTCAAGGTTGACTCCGAAGGCTGGGATCTTGAGGTACTGCGTGGAGCTCGAAGAATTCTGCACGAAGATCAGCCCGATTTATACCTCGAATTGGGATCGAAAGAGGCGGTCGAGGGATTAAAAGACATCCTGCCCCCCAATTACTGGGTGGATCAGGGAGGAGGATATAAGAGGTTTCAGGACTCCTGGGCCGATCTTGAACTTCTGAATGACCTGTTTTTTACCGTGAAACCAGATTGATCATTCAGAAGGCAATTTATTGCGCTTGGCCAAGCGCCATTTGGTGAGCCCGAAAAACCAACGCTTCTGGGCAATCGGTTTGATCTGTGTGGCGAAAATCTTTTCAAAGAAACGAAGGACACGTTCCCGAGAGAATTCTTCTGGAGGTAGGTTATTGACGAAAGGTGTGGCCCGTAAATATTTTTCGTAAAGGTTAGGATTGGTGTCAACGTGGCAGACGTAGTCGGCCAACTCCTCATGATCTCGGAAGTCGTGGGCGTTAATAAAAGAGTCTGGGTTAAAATACTTCGAGGCGCTTCGGTCTCCCCAAAATATGGGAATCGCATAAGCTGCGAGAGGGTCGTACATCTTTTCCGTGGTCCACCCGATCCGTTCTTTGTTTTCAAAGGCAAGAACGAACCGGTAACTTTGGTAAAAGGCCAGCTTATCACCAATGCCAGAGAAGCCGGTGTTGTTCATTCCGCGACCTGGGGAGTCGATCCGCTGTCGTCTGTTTAAAGAGTGGAAAAGCTGGGTGCGCTGCTTAACCGTAGTGTTAGCATAACTAGACAGGGCGGCACAAAAGCGGGTTTTCATCTTTTGGATGGCTACCCAATCTTCTCCCCCTCGAATCAAAGGTTGGGGAGATCGATCGAAGGCGAAAATGGGGACATGTAGAACACGGGAGTCATTCAGATCAATCGGAAGAATGGCATAGTCGCATTCCTTCCAGTTGGGCCGGTAGGTTTCATGGTGGACGTAGATTTTGATGCAATTGTAAAGACGGTGCCGATGGCCCGTAAGGGCATAGACGAGAAAGTCTGGGCGCTCGTCACGTCGGATGGTGTATTTCTCCTCGAGAATGGGTAGAAAATAATTTTCGAATTGGGGCGGGCAGTCGGAAAAGTTGAGGGAAATAATTGGCTTGTTCATGAGGCGCGTTTCTTTTTAAGAAATGTAAGTAGTTGAACGGCGGGGCGACGAAAACAAATATATTCGGCAATCGCTTGCTGCTCTTGGCGGGACTGTTCGCGAAGTTTGGGGTTTCTCTCAAATTCTTCGATCCGATGTAGGGATGAGGTAAAGTCGGGCACCACCGTTATTGGGGTATAAAGGGATCGTTGGACATAGGTCTCCGGGTCGCCGATGGAAAGGCATCCTGCCATAATGGCCTCAATTTGACCATTCCCCGTCAAGGGGTGGCCATAAAGACTCAGGTAGTACCGAGAAGAAAGGAGGTCGTGAGCCATCTCAGAGACAGACCCTTGAGGGCGGCGAACTGGGCCGAAACGAGTGAGGGAAGCAAGTTGGTCTGTGGTGAGTTTTCTGTAGGTTTTTCCTTCAACCATGACCCCAGAGCGCTCGGGCGATTGGGCCCAAGTGGACTTCCAAGAAAAAGGAGATTGGAAAGAGTAAGGGCAGTCAATCGTACGAGATCCCAGACCGGGCCTTACAGGAAACCGGCGATGCATATGGGTCAAAGTGACGTCAAATCCTGTGGGGGGAGTCTTACGCGCCGACTTGGAGGTTGGGGTTCCGGGGTCAGCGGGAAAGTAGACCCATAAAATCCTTGGATAGTTGCGGATTATTCTAAGTGGTATCGCGATATCCATAGAAACTACTATTTCATATTCTTGCCAAGGAACCTTGTCGACCTCCACGCTTAGATCAGCAGGAGGGCAAAGATGACCAAGCTTTCCATCGTGGGGAAGTTTGTATTGGCGACTGCGGAATTCCTCAAGATCCGTGTTGGGGTTGCTGCCAGGGCTCTCCTCCCAAGTTCGGCACTCCAGCGCAGAATCCTCGTAGACATGCCAAAAATCGGCGCCGAGATCTGTGAGAAAACCCATAGGGCCCGTACGAAGAAGGCTTGTGCGAACCGCTTCAGGAGCTGGAGTGCGAGATGGGCAGCAGTACAAGTCGTTATAAATGCACTGCTTAATAAAACCGCATTTCAAATCCGACCAGTCGGAACGAATTTTACTGGATGAGGGCATTTGATCAAAAGAGGAAGGAATGGCTTCGACTTCCATGCGATTCAGAAGGACTCGTGGGAGTAGGGTAAAAGTTTTGGTGAGGATGTCTGGGATTCTAGTAAAAGAGGAGAGCTCCATAGGGTTAGGCTCCAAGCTGCGGGCGGGCAGTCAGCTTATGGTGGAGTTCCTGGTCGAAGCCAAAGCATTCCCAATCCATGGACTTCGGCCGCATCAAACCGCCTTCCAGCAGATGATGAATGCGGAATCGAAGTTTTGCTAGGCGCATAGGTAGAGATTTGCGATTCACATCCGCCAAGGCGTTTTCTCCGTGGGAGCCGAGGCGTTTGGCAATGTCGTCCTGATGCCATGGGAAAAAGCCGATCGGTTTACGGACTGAAATAAGTTTCAGGCCCAGTTTCATCTGACGGCGGAACCAAGCATGGTCGCCCACCACGCGATATTCAGCAGGGTAGGGGTAACGTTCCCAGATTTCCCGGCGGTAGAGAAAAGAGCAAGTTTGGACAGGCATATGCCAGTCGGCATCGATGGGGCGGGGAACAGTGATCTGGTTGAAGAGGTAGAGGAAATTTAGGTGCTCATCGAGCATGATCGTAGGGCCGAAGACGGCATCGGCCCCAGTTTGATCAAGCTTTTGAAGGGCGTGGGCTAGGCCCGCGCGGTCGTACTGCTCGTCGGCGTTTAAGTGTCCGAGGATGCGACCACGTGCGGTAGCCATGCCCTTGTTTAAGGCATGGTACATTCCCTTGTCTGGCCCTGGGATGAGGCGGATATCTTTTTGCCGCTTCAGGTATTCCAGAGTTCCATCCGTACTACCCCCATCGACTACGATATGTTCGTAACCTCGTCCTTGGAGAGCGTGACGAACCGAATGGACACACAGCTCGATCCATCGGAATGAATTAAAGACCGGCGTGACTATCGAGATGTCCATCTGAGGTTAGTTGGGACTGATGCCCTGTTGCGCTGCCATCCCTGCAAAGATGCTTTTGTTAGCAAGCAGGGCAGAGAAGGTTCCACGCTCCGCAATTCGACCACCATCTAGAACCACGATTTCGTCCATATTGGCAAGGGTGGAAAGGCGATGAGCGATGCAGACAACAGTGCGACCCTCTTCAAGCTGATCGATGGTTTTTTGAACTTCCGTTTCCGAATCGGCATCCAGGGCGGCGGTGGCTTCGTCGAGGATGAGGATAGGGGCATTCCGTAAAAACGCGCGGGCTAGGCTAATCCGAGCCTTTTGGCCGCCCGAAAGCATCACGCCTCTCTCACCCACTCGCGTTTCGTAGCCCTTGGGAAGAGCTTTGATAAAGTCGTAGGCGAAAGCTTTCCGGGCCGCCTCCTCGATTTCAGTGCGGGTGGCTCCCAACCGCCCTAAGCCGATGTTCTCCGCAACCGATGCGTCGAAGAGGATTACATCCTGGCTGACCAGAGCAATTTGGGAGCGAAGTTCCCGAGATTGAATGGTGCTCAGGTCCCGACCATCCCAAAGGATTTTGCCGGATGTAGGGGCGTAAAAACGCGGCAAAAGATTGATCAAGCTGCTTTTTCCGGAGCCGCTGGCTCCAGCAATACCGAGTTTAAAACCTTTAGGAATTTCCAAAGAAATTTCCTTTAAGACGTGGTCGTGACCGTAATCGAGACAAACCTTTTCGAGGTGTAGACCTTTCGAAAGAGGAATAAGCGGAGTGGGTGCAATTGGCTCTTGAACGCTCGGACTCAATGAAAGGAAAATTTCCAGTCGATCACAACTGATGGTAGCGGACACAAGATCGATGTGCATCTGGGCAAGACGCTTCACAGGGCTGGGAAGCATGATTAAGCCTGTAAGAAAACCTACAAAATCTGAGACCGACTGATTCGTTGCGAAAACCACAATAATGAATACCCCCAAGCCTAGGGTACTGATGACCTCGATCACTGGGTTGACCAGTTTCCCTGCTTGGGTTTTTTTAACCTCGAGATTGACCAGCTTCAGGCTTTCGTCTCGGTAACGGTCGAGTTGAAACTTTTCCAGTCCGTAGGCCTTGATTAGTCGAATTCCGGAAAGAGCTTCGATCAAGCCGCTGCCTTGGCTGATGCCGACGGAAATGGATTTGCGGGCAATTTGCTTTAATCGATTCCCGACGATGAGGATGGGAAGAGTGACTAAAGGGAGAATGACGATTGCGGCTAGGGTTAACTTGGCATCGATCATAACCATGCCAGCTAAAATACTGAGAAGTGTGATGGGTTCCTTGATGAGATCGCTGAAGCCGTTATTCATAGCATCGAAAATACGACGGGTATCACCGGAGATATGGGTTGTCAGATCGCCAAGGGTGGACTTGTTGAAGTAGTCCAAAGAGAGGGAGTGGAGTTTTTCGAGGACCCGGAGTTGCATGTCCCGAACAACTCGGGTGCTGACCCAAGACATGCAGTAGGCGCTGAGGTAGCTTGTGCCAGAGCGTAGCAGCATCAGTAGGGGGAGAAAAAGAACGGCCCCAGCTATTTGCAGTGGGGTGATAGGTTGTCCCGAGCGGGGGAGAACCTTTTCCATGATTTCGGCAAATTCGCGTGAAAAACGTGTAGCCAGAGACTGGGGATCGACTTGGCCTACCACGACAGGAGAGGGACTTAATCTTTCAAACAAAGTCTTGGTCGCAAGAACGAAAGCACCATTGCTGACTCCGAAAAATAAAGCCAACCCAACTGCTGCGAGGAAGCGGGTTCGATAGGGGCGTAAAAAGGGGAGGCCAAAGGCCAGAACGCGCCGTAGTTGGTTCACTAATTCAGGCTAGGTAAAAAGGATCCGAAGGTCGAATGCGTAAGCCAAAGGAGTTAATGGGCTTTTCCCAGATATTGCCCCAAGGCGCTGGAGGCTTGTTTGCGATAAAAAAACCAAGCGAGGTAGATAAAGTTTAGACCGCCCCAGAGGCCGAGTAGAATAAGGTAATGGTGGCCACAGGGACCCATCATGGGGAGAAGACGCCAGAGAGCAAAAGCTGCTAGGCCGATCCAGAGAAGAGTCCAGTGTAGGGTGAAGAAGCTGAAGAAGCGGAGGGGAGCGGAAGGAATGAAGCCGCCAATCTTGGGAGCGTCGACGGGGTAGAAGTAGAGGTCTTCGATTTCCGATCCAACCAAGGTTGATTTGCCCAGCGCCTGATTCAGGCGACCTTCAGCAAAACGGGCGTGGATGCGGGCGAAATCTACAAAATGAAGGTAGAAGCAGGACTGGGTTCCTGCAGTGATAACGAGCAGGGGAACGAGGGCCAGAGATACAGGGCTGTCCCAGAGAAGGCAACCAATCACCAGCACGAGAAAGAGGTAGAGGCCGTGGAAGAACTTTTTGTGGTAGGCGTACTGCATCTCGCGCATCCGCCTCAGTTGCTCCATCCAGAGCTCGATCTTTTGAGCTGATTTTTCCATCACGAGATTATGGGCAGAAGTGTCGGGTGAGACAACCTTGTGGCTTTCCCGCAGACAACTTTTCAGAGAAGGTAGTTGCCATGGAGCCCACCGAAAATAAGCATGAGTCGCGGATGCCTGGGCTGATTGGGTTGGGGCTTCTAGTTGCAGTGGGATTGGGATTTGGGTTGGGTCAGTGGCTGAAGCCTACGGGGTCAGAATCGGACAGGCTTCCCATGCCGTCTGCGCCAAGCTCCATTTTTCAGCTGCCCTCGAAACTGGTGGTGTATCAGGAGGGTCCCGTGATCCCCCAACTGTGGCTGGATACTTTTTCGAGTGGGGCTGGTTATCTGAAAGTGGATCTACGAACCTTGGCTCGGAACGCGGACGGAACTTGGCCGAGCGACGGAGATGTTTATCTGCTCAAAGCCCGATCCTTTTCTGAGTTAGAAAGGTCGATGCCTTGGGCAGATTTGACGGGAAAAGTTCCTCTAGATGGGGTGAACCCCGTCTATCGCGGGCAGGCCTTTGATCCGAGGGGGTTGCAGAGTCGCCCGTGGAGAATTAGCCCCTGGTTTTTTATGAAAAGAGTGGCGCTGGGAACAAATCCTAAAGTGGCCATGGCACCCGTGCTGCGCTGGGCGAGTGAGTTTGGGGCTATTTTTCCTGCGGACACGGATCTGATGGCGGCGATTTGGATTAAAAGTCAGAACCGGTCAGTCAATCTGGGAGGGGAGAGTGCTCGGACGATCGCCAAACAGCAGGTTGAAGCTTCGTTGGTTGGAAAGTTGGCGACAGAAGAGGAGTGTTGGAACGGATTGAAGGATGGGCGAGTTAACTTCTCCTACTTGCCTTCGTGGAGATTGATTTTAGATCCGCAGGCGGGGGGCGGGTTGATTCGGTGGTCGGCACTACCCACAGGGACGTTGGTGGATTTCGAGGTGATGGCTGTACCTGAAGGCTCCCCTAGAAAAGAGATGGCCTACCGGTTTTGTGAATTTCTATTGGCTCCATCGCAGCAGGCGGCGTTACTGGGAGCGACGGGATTTTTCCCCGTTCACTCGAAGCCTGGGATGGAGTGGGCGGGGTCTACTTTTCTTATGCCGACAGGGCCATGGTTCGATCGGAGTGAGTTTATTTTGTGGCCGTATCCGCAAGTTGCGGTGACTTCTCCACAGCCAACCTCTGAAACAAACGCGGTTGTTCCAGCGATTGGCGGGGAGCAGAAAAGTGAGTAAATGGAAGAAATTCCGATCGAAGATTCTTTTTGGCCAGTTTGATGGCAATATCGACTTTGCAGAATTGGTTAACTACCTCCGAAGGTGTTGATTTGATCTACGGACTAGGGGAAGTCCTAACTTATTCACTAAAAAGGGGATCGATGCCTTAATCAACCTTCAATCTGACGGCTCCACGGCGAAACGCTATCAAGTGCGTCAAATTCGTGATATTTTAATTAAGTACCAAATCGATATACCCAAGGAGGCAGCCGATGAGTGAAAATAAGTACGAGTCGATCATTTACTGGGACCAAGAGGATGGAATCTTTGTTGTAGAAGTTCCTGAGCTGGCGGGATGCAAAGCGCACGGAACAACCAAGCGAGAGGCATTGGAAAGTGCAGAGCAGGCGGTAGCCCTTTGGTTGGAAACAGCGAAGAGTCAAGGCAGAGAGATCCCTGATGCAAAAGGAAAATTGGCTTTTGCTTAATCCGCTGGACTCGCTACTCTTTGGCTACTTGGGCAACTGGTTGGGGAGAAGTTTGGAGGGTGTGACTGGCAGAGTATCCAAGAAAGTCCTGTCTGGGGTAAGGGGCCAGCACGGCCCATTTTTAACAGGAGTTGACCGCACGAAGGCGTGAGGCATGTTTTCAGAATGACTTGGGAAGCTGTGGCCACAGAGGCACTCAAATTAGAGCCGCGGGAGCGGGCAGCGGTGGTGGAGTCTCTTCTTTTAAGCCTGCCAGAGCCACATGAGAATGAAATTGGCGAGCACCTGATCAAGGCTTGGCAGAAAAGGGGTGAGGAGATTACGGAAGGAAAAGTCCAAGAGCTTCCGGTTGAGCAGGTCTTGACGCAAATTCGGAACAGGTTGGGGTGATTTCGGCAGGGCTTCACCCTGAGGCTGCCCAGGAATTAGAGGCGGCGGCCCTTCATTACGAAAAAATTCGTGTTGGGCTCGGAGAAGAGTTCCTTGCCTCCTTGGAAGAGGCAGTGCAGTTGATTGGCAAAAAACCAAAGGCTTGGAGAAGGTTGCGATCAGGTCTGTACCGAGTTCTGCTGCGCCGATTTCCTTACGGGGTAGTTTATCAAGAATCTCCGGACAAACTGCAAATCCTCGCCATTTACCACTGTGCGCGGGAGCCGGACTACTGGTTGGGAAGGGGTGTTGGCAAAAAAACGTGAGTACGGGGTGTGCGCAGGCGGATTTTCAACCGGCGAAATCAGGAGTGTTCTGTGCTGGGGGATGGCATCGGAGGTTCGGGCTGCCGAGCAAAGGTTGAACTTACTTAGACTATAAAAATGAGAGAAAGGAGAAGACGGAGCCGGTGAGTAGGCCTCAAACTCTTCAAGCGGGGAAGTTGACAGACGAAAAAGAAGATCCAAGCATTAGGTATGGGAAATAGGTTATATTTTTCGGCGAGTGATGGGAATCGAATTCAGGCGCCAAAAAAGGATGGATGGCAAGACTCTGGTAACGAGCCCAAAGAAACGATTCGACCCACAAAGCCCTCTTGTCGGGCACTTTCAATGATTCGAAAAATAAAAAAGGCGACTCGCCAGAATGAAACTAACTGGGGACCTGCCCGTGGATTTGAGGTTTGGTAGAAAATTTCTCAAAGTTTATGAATATTACGAACCTTAAAAACAAAGTTATTCTAATCACTGGCGCGGGGACGGGGCTGGGAAAGGCGCTGGCCCTTGTAGCGGGTCAGGCGGGGGCGAAGGTCATTTGTGCGGGCAGGAGAAAGGATAAGATTCAGCAAGCCGCTGAAGAGGTGACGAAGGCTGGAGGGTTGGGAACGGCGGTGGAGATGGATGTGACGGATTTAAAATCGGTCGAGAAAGGGCTGAAGATGGCGGAGAAGGTTGGACCGATTGAAATCTTAATCAACAACGCTGGGATCATTACTGGATTGAAAGCGGTACAGGATCTTCCGGTTGAGGAGTGGGACAAGATTATGGCCACGAATGTGCGTGGACCGTATTTGATGATTCGGGCGATTTTGCCAGGGATGATTCAGCGTGGGTTTGGGAGAATCTTGAACATCAGTGCACCGATCAAGCATCTGCCGAAAGCGTCGGCCTACTGTGCTTCGAAATGTGCATTGGATTCACTGACGAAGGCTGTGGGCTATGAGCTGAAGGGGGTGGATGTAATCATCAATGCGGTGGAGCCGCCGTTTCTGGATACCGAAATGCACAAGGGAGGTAAAAAGGCGGAGGAGGTAGTTGCTCCTATTATGGAGTTGGTTGCAGCGGAAACGGGGAGCCAGAGCGGGCGGATTGTGAAGATTGGGTGATGTGTCGTCGGTGGGTGAAGCTGATTTCTGATTCTAGTTTTTGATGTTGGATGGAGGGACCCGATATAACGGGCAACTTTAAAATATCAATCGGACGACCGGGCCTACTACGTGCCGCAGATGCGGCACTTCGAAGGCCTGAGGACGGTCGTCCCTACCGGTGCGGGGTTACGTCCCACGCGTATGGCCAAAAAGCTCTATGTGCCCTTCTTCGCCAAGGCTACGAAGGGTTTTTAGCTTAAGTTCCGCGCTTGTGCCCGAAGAGCTCTATGTGCAGACGGGGACAGAAACGGAAGCCTTCGAGTTTGCAGATATCGACAAGCCAAGGAGAGCGGGAGGAGATGGTTTGAGTGTTGATACCTTCAGGCATGAGGAGAACGCGATCGGCGGGGATTTGGGGGAGTTTCAACAGGAGAGATTTAATTTCGACCAGATCGTTTTCGGATGAGACGACGAATTTCAGCTGAAATAGATAATTTCGAATCCATTCGGAAATCACTTCGGGCTGTAGGCGGGTGGCTTCGTGTTTCTTGGCCCAAGCTGGGTCGCGAGAGGAGGGGGGAGTGGAGTTGGAAAGTTTGGGGCTGATGGAGGCCAAGTCACAGGGGATGCCGTTTGGCGGAATAGTGCCAGCGGTTTCGATGGTGATGTGTTTACCCTGCCTTTTTAGGGCTTCAGCGAGTTCGGGGAGATCCGGGGCGATCATGGGTTCTCCACCCGTGAGGACAACGTGATTGCAGTTCCACACTGAGATCTTTTTGAGAATCTCGGATACAGGCATGTCTTCGCCTTCCGGTTTCCACGAAGCGTAAGGGGTGTCACACCAGTCACAACGAAGGTTGCAGCCGGAGGTGCGAATGAAGATAGAAGGAACACCCGTCAAAAGACCCTCTCCTTGAATCGAGTGAAAGATTTCCGCGATTCGCATCGCTTCAGCTTTCCGAGACAGGCTTGGGCGGGAGGGGAGGAGTGGCAACGTAAGATGTGGGGTCGGCGACCCCGGCGTTGAGGAAGGCTTCTCGTCTTTCAATGCAAGTTCCGCAAGTGCCGCAGTGGAGAATGCCACCTTTGTAACAAGACCAGGTACGGGCGTAGTTGATTTTCAATTCAACTCCTCTGCGGACAATGGAGGTTTTGTCCATCGAAACAAAGGGGCGTAGAAGTTTAATATTTGCGTAAGTTCCTTTTTCCATGGCTTGGGACATGGGCGAGAGGAAGTCTTCACGGCAGTCGGGGTAGATGGTGTGATCACCAGCGTGAGCGGCGATGGCAATCGCATCGGCGCCAAGGCTTTCGGCGTAGCCTGTGCCGAGAGATAGAAAGATGCCATTTCGGAAAGGGACAACAGTTTTCTTCATCGACTGTTCTTCGTAGTGACCATCGGGAATTGTTCCGCCTGATTTGAGAAGATCGGATTTAAAGGCATCGGCCATAAAGTTGAGAGAAACGATACGGTTGGGGATGTGAAGAGAGCGGCACTGGTCAGCGGCGCAGAGGAGCTCTCGGGCATTGTGTTTCGCGCCGTAGTCGAAGCTGAGGGCCGCGACCACTTTCTCCGTGGCGGCCATATGATGCAGAGCGGTGACCGAATCAAGGCCACCGGAAAGGAGGACAACGACTTTCAAGGGAAGAATGGGTTGTGGGCGAGTTCGTGGGCGACGGTGGTGATGGGGCCGTGGCCTGGTAGAAGAATGGTTTCGGGCTTGAGAGTGAGAACTCCCGCACGAATAGATTCTAGAGCGGGCCGATAGCGTGAGCGGATGCCACCGATGGAGCCGGAGAACAGGACATCGCCAACAACGGCAAGTGGGTTTTCGAGTCCCATAATTTCATAGACCGTTCCACCAGGGGAGTGCCCAGGAACGGTGTGGGCGGTAATATTTAGACCGCCGATTTTGAATCGTTGGTTGTCTTTGACGGGTTTACAACCTGCGAGGGGCTCGGCTTCGGGGGCGAAAGGAACGGCTTTAGTGCGTTCGACGATTCGGTCGAGTTCAAGGATATGATCCCCGTGGGCATGGGTGAGAAGAATTTTGGCGAGGGTAAGTTTATGTCTTTCGAGTGCGGCAAATAGTGGGTCGGCATTGGTCCCAGTATCGAAAGCGGCTGCGAGAAGAGTTTTTGGATCCCAGACGAGGTAGTGGTTCACCGTCATATCGGCGAACGGGGTGGTGAACTGGAGGACGTGGGGGGGCAAGGCGGCGGCGGGTGCGTGCCAAGTACCGTTGGCTAGATCGATGATGGCTTCGGGTCGCAGGCTAAGTACGCGGGCGATTTTTTCTATGGCGGTAGGTTCACGTCGTCCTGCTCGTAGATTATTAAGGTCGGGGACAGTAATCTCCGCGAGTTTCACGAGATCGCGATCGGTGATGCCTTGGGCTTTTTGGGCTTTGAGGAGAACGTCGAGGTGGGTGTCTTCGAGATTCATGAAAGGAGATGGGCGGTTTGGCGAGCGGCTTCGTTGGTGGAGATGGGGGATTCGGTGAGGTTGGAGGGAGGTGGGGGGAGTTCGAACCAAGAGCGGCAACCTGAGAGGGCTGGGGAGTGGGGCAGGTTCCAGACGGGGGAAAGGGTGAATGATTGGATCTGGGCAAAGTGGAGAAGCTTTTCGTCACGCGAATCGAAGTGTTCGCGAATGGTTTTCGGGTCGTAGGCGGTGAAGGGGAGGAGTTTCTCGATTTGAGCCCAGTGGATCAAGTCACCTGAACGAACGACCTCAACACGAAGCGAAATGGAAAATTCTTGGGAGGGTGATTTGGGGCCTTTTTCATGATACTGAGTGGGAAGGAGGTAGAAGGATTTCGGCTGAAATGCGCTTTCATGGGTGGATTCGCGGATGCCGGCCTTTCGGAGAAGGACCGTTTGGCGACCTTGGGCGATGGCCTGGCATACGGAGGCGAGTTCTTTGAATCCTTGGATCATGATCGGCGCACGTTGGAAATAAGAAGTGGATAGTTGCGTGCGAGGTAGTAGAGGCCTGAGCCTGCGGTGATCAACGCGGTGATAATGACGGCGACTTCGAGGAGGATTCGTCCTGCGGGGAGGGTGGGGTTGAAAGCAAGAAGGAGGAGGGCAAGGATGGCGGTGACCATTTGGGTAGCAGTTTTATGTTTGCCAACTTTTTCGGCGGAAAGGACAACTCCCTTTTGGCCTGCGACGAGGCGGATGCCAGTGATGAGAAATTCGCGGCCAACAACCAGGGAGACGAACCAGACGGGGAGGAGTCCTGCGCCAAGCAGGCCGATAAAGGTGACGGCGACGAGAAGTTTGTCGGCGAGGGGATCGAAGAGGCGGCCGAAATCGGACTCGATTTTCCAGAGGCGGGCGAGGTGTCCGTCGAGCCAATCGGTGAGAGCGGCGGCGACGAAGAGGGCTAGAGCGAGCCAGGCGGTCCAAGCGGGGACGGGGGGGTGGGCACAGGCTTGGAGAAGAATAAGGAGGACAAAGGCGGTGATGACGCGGGCCATGGTAAGCCAGTCGGGGAGAGTCATAGGATAAGGGTAAAAGGAAGGTGGAGAGGAAGAAAGGACGTTTGGGGCATATTCGCGATAAGTTCCAGTTCTTAGCGAGTGCACGAAATTATGAGGATTGGGACGGACAAACAATAGACAGCCAAGCACCGATCGGGAACGTGCAGGGCGGGGGGTTAACTTAAGGTGTCGCGGGCTTCTTGGAGGACTTGTTCGTCGGTGGCGAAGCGAATGAAGCCTCTCCCCCCTGGGTGATGATTTCCGGAGTCGCCCCAACCGCCGAAGGGAAGCGCGGAAGGGGAGAATGTGGTGGGTAGATTGGCGTAGATGTTTGAGACTTGGAGGTGGTTGGCGAGATGCTCAAAGTTTTTGCGGGAAGCCGTGAAGACGGAGGCGGTCAGTCCAAAGGGAACCGCGTTGTGGGCTGAGATAATGGCCTCGATCCCTTCGATCGGAATAATTTCTAAGACCGGAGCAAAAAACTCCTGACGGGCAGAGGGGTGAGCGAGATAGGTGGGGGAGTTAGACCAAGCGCGAACACAGGGTTCGACGTAGTAGCCCTTTCTTGGGCCGACTTTTTCGATAACTTTTCCAGGAAGTAAAAAAGTAGCGCCATCGATGGGTTGCAGGGCGGTGCGAAATCGGTCGACGGAGGCGGAGGTAGTCAATGGGCCAAGTTTAGTGGATTCATCGGCGGGCCAGTTGGGTTGGTAGGGGAGAAAGGCGGGTGTGAGATCGCGGAGGAAAGCAGGGAGAACAGAGGCTTCTACCAAAACGCGGGCGGTGGCGTTGCAACGTTGCCCCGCGGTGAGGCAGGTGGCTTCGGCGATAGAGCTAGCGGCACGGAAGAAATCAGCATCACGGAGGACGATGGCAGCATTTTTTCCGCCGAGTTCGAGCGCGACGTCTTTGGCGGGATCGAGGGCAGCGAGTTCGGCAAGAAGTGCACGGCCTGCAGGAAAAGAGCCGGTAAAGACAACGGAACGAATGCGGGGATCGAAAGCGAGAGTGCGGGCGAGATGGCCGCCACCTTGGGCCACTTGAAATACCCCTGGAGGAAAGATGGGGGCGATGAGCTGGACGTAGCGGGCACAAACGTGGGGGGCAAGAGGGGAGGGCTTCAAAATCACAGGATTTCCAGCGAGGAGATGGGCGGTGGAAGGGCCGTTGCTGAGGTGAAGGGGGAAATTAAAAGGGCCAACAACGAGGGTGGGGCCGCGTGAACGCAGGCGGATTCGGCTGGGTTGGGGACAATCGTCGGGACTTTCCTCGGTAAGAAAGCGTTCGGCGTCACTAATGGCAAAATCTATTTTGGTGACGAGGGCAGCGGATTCGGAGCGGGCTTCGATAATAGGCTTACCGATTTCGCGACAGATGCCTTGGGCTAATTCTTCCTGGTGGGCGTAGAGGACTTTTTGTGCGGCTCGAAGAAGTTCGATTCGTTCGGGCAGGGGGGTGTCAGCCCAGCCTGGGGCGGCGGCGGTGGCGGCGGCGAGAACGGTCCCGCTATGGGATGCAGAGATTTCTGGGAGGAGATCGGAAAGGTCTCCTGGGTTGGCGTTTTGCCAAGAGGTGGGGTCAGGAACCATGGGTTGCGAGGGCGGCACGAAAGGTGCCGAGGTGAACATCCACTACTTTTTTCACAGGGCGAGTGTATCCGCCTGCGAGCGTCCAGGCGACTGGGATGCTGTGGCGGCGGGCGAATTCGAAGACGAGGCGATCCCTGGCTTCCAGGTCGGCGGCTCCGAGATCGAGAGGGGAGTAGGGGTCATCGCGGAGGGGATCGGCGCCAGCTTGGTAAAGGAGGATATCGGGCGGGGTGGGATGGAGAAGGCGAGGAAGATTTTGTTGAAGAAGTTCTAGAAGCTGGGGGCCATCGGTTTTTGCAGGCAAGGGGACGGAGTAGTGATTGGGGCCATCGGTGTGGTGCAGGGTGGAGATATCGCGGTAGCTGAGGTTGTTGCAGTAGTCGTTGCCGTAGATGGAAAGGGCGCGGGCCCAAGGTCGGTGATGGAGCAGGGAGGCGGTCCCGTTGCCGTAGTGAAGATCGAGATCAAGAACTGCGCCTGTGCGAATGGCGCCGGCGGAGCGAAGATTCTCGAGAGTGATGACGAGCCCGTTAAAAGTGCAGTAGCCTTCCCCGTGTTGGGAGGATGCGTGATGGAATCCGCTGGCAACGGCGGCGGCGATGCCGTGGGCGAGAGCGGAGCGGGCGGCAGCGAGGACGGCGCCGTTGGTGAGAAGGACGGAGGGATAGAGTTGAGGGCTCCAGGGAAACTTCTGAGATTCGGCGAGTGGGCGGGGATTTCCGGTTTCGATGGCGTGAATATAATCTTCGGAGTGGACACGGAGGAGATCCTCGCGAGTGACAGGGGCGGGTAGAAGAAGACGGATGCCAGAAATTTTAGCAGCGCGATCGGCGACGAGCTGAAACTTTTCCATGGGCATGGTGTGATTCCCGATGGGAGCAGCGGAGGCGGGAGAGTGAAAAGCTTCGATCATAGCTGGGAAGGAGGGAGAAGGGGGATGGGGGTGGGTCCGTCGGGGTAGGCCCGCCATTTTTCCCAAAGGGGAGCCATATCGGCAGGGCGAAAAGTATCGGAGTACATGGCGTAGAGGTCGCGAACGACTATACGGATTTCGGAGGCGGGAGCGAAGGACTCTGCCTCGTGACCGACGCGACGTAGAATGGGGGTCATGGGAATGGGTTGGAGAGTGCCGGATGCGTCGATGGCGGCGGGCTCGCGAAAATCGGGTTGGAGGTAGGGCATGACACGCGGATCGACTTTGCGGTAGCCCGCTTTTTCGTAGGCGAGTAGACGGATCGTGCTGGCGGGATCTTGAACCTTGGGAAGATCCATTTCGGCTGCGAGGGTGATGGGTGCGTGAAGGGCGTGACGGGCGCGAGCGAGGAGAGTGCGGGCGGTTTCGACGGGGAAAGCACGCATCCAACCCGCGAGACCTGAGCGTCGAAAGTCGGGATGAATCCAAAGATGGGAAAGGTGGACGGTGGCGGCGGCGCGTTCTGGGGGCGCGTGGACGATGGCAGTATAATCGCGCACCGCGGCGACTTGGTTTTTAGGATCGAGGGCAAGAATCATGGCGTAGTGAAAGAGGGGTTTGCCGGATACGGGTTGGGCGGTGTTCCAGCGGAAGCGATGTTGGAGGACGGAGAGGGTTTCCATTTCGCCCATGGGTCCGAAGAGATTGGTGAGGGCATCGAAGCCGATTTGAAAGAAAGGGTCGTCGGCAGATTCGATGAGGTGGAAGACGATGCCTGGCAGCTCGGCGTTGGCGGAGCGCTGATCGCCGGGGGCGAGATCTGCGGGAATGAGTTTTGGGGCGTGGCTCAAACGAAAGTAGGGGCTTGGTTGGGAAGTTTGTGCGCGGAGGCAACAACTGGGCAGGTGAGTTTTCCGTTTTGGGTGCTGATGCCGGTGAGGAGTCCGGGTTGGCGTTGGGTAGCGATGGCGAGGCCGTGGTCGGCGATGAGTTCGATGAAAGGGTAGGTAACGTTGGTAAGAGCTTGGGTAGCGGTTCGGGCGTAAGCACCTGGCATGTTGGCGACGCAGTAGTGGAGGACGCCTTCTTCGACGTAGACGGGATTATCGTGGGTGGTGGGGCGAGATGTTTCGGCGCAACCGCCTTGATCGATAGCGATATCAACGAGGACGCTTCCAGGGCGCATACGGCGAAGCATGGCGCGAGTTACGAGCTTGGGGGCTTTGGCTCCGGGAACGAGGACGGCTCCGATGAGGAGATCGACGTTGGGGAGAAGTTCGTCGAGGTGGGCTTGATTAGAAAAGAGGGTGTGGGCGGTGTGCATGGTGATATCGAGAAAGCGCATGCGTTCGAGGTCGACCTCGAGGATGGTGACATCGGCCCCGAGGCCTGTGGCCATGCGGGCGGCATTGATTCCTGATGAACCGCCGCCGATGACGACGACACGACCTGGGAGAACGCCGGGGACGCCGCCAAGGAGGACGCCGCTACCGCCAGCGTGTTTGGCGAGAAAGTAGGCGCCGACAATGACCGACATGCGACCGGCGATTTCTGACATCGGCTCGAGGAGTGGAAGGCGCCGGCCTTGGGTTACCATTTCGTAGGCTACGGAAGTAACGCCGGATTTTATGAGGGCGTGGGTCAGGTTGATGTTGGCGGCTAAATGGAGGTAGGTGAAAAGGATCTGACCTGAGCGGAGAAGGGGGTATTCGTCGGGGAGTGGCTCCTTGACCTTGACGATAAGATCTGCAGAAAAAACATCAGCATGTTTGGGAACAATTTTGGCGCCGGCGGTGGTGTACTGGTCATCGGGATAGCCTGAGCCGAGGCCAGCATCTTTTTCGACGAGGACTTGGTGGCCGCGTTGGACGAGTTGGTAGGCGGCGGAGGGAAGAAGGGCGACGCGAGCCTCCTGTGATTTAATCTCTCGTGGAACACCGATTACCATGTCCTAAGGATAATGAAACTTGGCGCGAGGGCGAGAGGGGAAAAGGGCGAGGCTGGCGGAAATAGAAAGACTGGATTAGAGTATGGTATGGGAAAAACGAATGTCCATTTGGAGGAGCTGCGGAAAATGGATCGGGCGCATCATCTTCATCCGTTTACCGATCATGCGACGATGCATCCGAGTGGGACGCATATCCTAGAAAGCGGGGTAGGCTGTTATTTGCAGGGGGAGGAGGGAAAGTTGTTGGATGGGTTGGCGGGGTTGTGGTGTGTCAATGTGGGGTACGGGCGGAAGGAGATTGTGGATGCGGTAGCGAAGCAGATGCAGGAGCTTTCTTTTTATCCGAGCTTTTTTAACTCTACGACAGAACCAGCGGTGCGATTGGCGGATCGGTTGGGCCGGATGGCTCCTGGAAATTTGAATTATGCGGTGTTTAGCAATTCCGGATCGGAGGCGAATGAGACCGCATTAAAGATTATTCGGCAGTATCAGATTTTGAAGGGCAAACCAGAACGGACGAAGATTCTTACGCGGGATTTTGCCTACCACGGGGTGACCTTGGCGACGGCGAGTATGACGGGATTGCCGAGTTGTCAGACTCCGTATGGGTTGCCTTTGCCGGGATTTTTGCATGCGCCGGCGCCCTACGCCTATGCGGTGGGTCGGGAAAAGGAGGCAGAGGCGTATGGGGAGGAGTGTGTGGCGGCGACGAAAAAACTAATCGAGAAGGAGGGACCTGAGACGATTGGAGCGATGTTTTTGGAGCCGGTACAGGGTGCGGGTGGGGTGATTGTGCCGCCGGCGGGATATCTCAAATCGATGAGGAAATTAGCGCGGGAGTACGAGATTCTTTTCGTGGCGGATGAGGTAATCACGGCGTTTGGGCGGATGGGAGCGTGGTTTGCGAGCGCGATGTGGGATTTGGAGCCTGATCTGATGATTTTAGCGAAGGGATTGACCAGTGGATATATTTCGATGGGGGCAACAATGGTTTCGCAGCCGATTGCGGAAGTTTTGATGAAGGGCGGATATTTTGCGCATGGGTTCACCTATTCGGGTCATCCAGTGGCGGCGGCGGCGGCGATAGCGAATATGGACATTATCGAGAAAGAAAAATTGGTGGAGCGAACGAAGGAAAAGTTAGGTCCTTATTTTCAGAAGAAGTTGCAAGAGTTTGCGGGGCACCCGGCGGTAGGGGAAGTGAGAGGGGTGGGATTGATCGGGGCGATGGAGCTTTTACCGAAGGGCGGGAGGAAGGATTTAAAGCCAGGGATGAATTTAGGTATTACGGGGGCAGCGAAGGTGAGGACGGAGGGAGCGATCGTGCGGGGGATTCGGGATCTGTTGGCCTTCGCGCCTCCTTTAGTGATAACGGAAAAAGAGGTGGACGAGCTGTTTGGAGCTGTGCGGCGTGGGATTGATCATTTGTGGGATTGATTTACTGATGGAAAAAGATTGATCGGAAAGCGGGTTGCATTTTCAGCTTAGTTGACTCGCAAAGGGAAAAGATGGGGGGTGCGGAGGGCGAATAGGGCTTGCGTTGAGGGTTCTAAGGCAGAGCTTAATTGGATGAATATTAAATCTATTAGCGGACTGATGCTGGTGGCAGGAATGATCTCGGTGCTTGCAGGGGCGCCATGCGCCAAGGCGGGGCATGGCGATGAGAAGATAGTTTTGGCAGCAAACGCAGAGTTTTATAAGGCGCTCAACCAGATGTTCGCCGGAGAATTAACTTTGATGAAGGAGCTTTGCTCGCACGCTTCGGATGTGATTTATATGGGGCCGGGTGGAGATTTCTTAGTAGGCTGGCCCAAGGTACTGGTGGAGTGGGAGCGGCAGGCGGCCATGAAAATGGGCGGGAAACTTGAGGCGATGGACCCCCACGTCATGTTGAACACCAATGGAGACATGGCCACGGTGTGCAATGTTGAAAAAGGGAAAAACAAAGATAACAAAGGGGTGATCCGCGAGGTGTCGATTCGCGCGACGAATACGTTTCGCAAGGAAGAGGGGAAGTGGAAAATGGTCGGGCACCACGTGGACCCTCTTAGCAATTTTAAAGATTAAAAATCGTTACTGCAGTTTGGATATGGCCGACATGATTTCGTCGGCGAATTTCTGAAAATCTTGACGGCTTTTTGGGTCGCCTGAGAAACGCATGGGTTGACCGTAGACAACGCGGATGGGGCGGAAGGGATGCCAAGACCCGTTGCGGGGCATGGCTTCGCGACTGCCGATAATGTGAACAGGAACAACAGGGACGTTGGCTCGGGCGGCGATCATGCCGATCCCAGGCTCGGCCTTTCTAAGGTTGCCATCAAAAGTTCTCTGGCCTTCAGGGAAGAGAACGAGAGTTCCTTTGTTTTTAAAAACTTCGAAGATATTTTTTAGAGAGGATGGACCTGGGGAGTTCTGATTCACGGGAATGGACCCGATCGAGGGGAGAAGCCAAGAAGCGATCGGTGGTTTGAAGAGCGTGTGGCGGGCAAGGTAGTAGGTGACGCGAAACAGGCCACAACCTGTGGCGGGCGGATCGAGGTAACTGGCGTGGTTAGGAGCGAGAATGAGAGGACCCGGGGGCAGGGAGTCGGCTCCAAAGGTGCGGAAGGAGTGGAAAAACTTAAAAAAGGTGAGCGAAAAAAGGCGGACTAGGTGGAACCAGAAGGGACAGACTTTCACGGGACGGTGGGTCCAGGTTGTAGTCGGGTGCGGACTTCCTGGACAATGAGGTCGGCCAAGGCACGGGCATCGTTCTTACCGCTATCGAGAAGAGCGGCATCGGCGGCGCGAACAAGGGGTGCGGCGGAACGAGAGGAGTCCTGTTTATCGCGGGCTACGAGATTATCTTTTTCCCCCTGTTTGCGTCGGCGTTCGGCACGGACGATGGGGCAGGCATCGATAAAGTATTTAAATGGGCTATCGGAACAGACGACGGTGCCGATATCGCGCCCCTCCATGACAAGAGGAGCGGAGAGGCGAAGTTTGCGCTGAAGATTCACGAGGTACTCGCGAAGCTCGGGCAGTGCGGAGACTGGGGAGACGGCGGCATTCACCTCCGGAAGGCGGGTATGAGGACCGAGATCCCGTGTGCCATCTCGTAGGGAGATTTCCTGGGCAGCTATCTCCACATGAAAATCAACTTTTTCGAGGAGTTGCTTCATGCGGGCACGGGATGTGGGATCGTGACCTGCCTCGAGGGTCAGGAAAGTGAAAGCACGATACATTGCGCCAGTGTCGACGTAGACGTACTTAAGGTCGTGGGCGACGAGTCGGGCGACAGTACTTTTTCCTGAAGCGGCGGGGCCATCGATACAGATGACGGGGTGAAGCATAAATTAGCGACTGACTTCTTGCAGAAGGGCGATCTGTTGAGCGAATCCTGGGTAGCTGGTTTCGATGCAGGCGGTGTCTTTGACGAGGGTGCGGCCTTTGGCGAGGAGGCCGAGGATAGCAGCGGACATGGCAATGCGATGGTCGCCGTGGCTTTCGACCTCGGCTCCGACAAGGGTGCAACCGCCTTCGATGAGGAGACCATCCGGTTTTTCTTCGACGGGAACGCCGAAGAGGCGAAGGTTTTGAGCGACGACGGCGAGGCGATCGCTTTCTTTGTGGCGGAGTTCGCTGGCGTCGCGGATTTCGGTGATTCCTTTGGCGAAAGCGGCGGCGGTGGCGAGAATAGGAATTTCGTCGATAAGATTAGGAATTTCTTTGCCGGAGATGGTGGTGGCCTTGAGGGCAGTGTTGCCTTGGATGGTGATCGTGCCGAAAGGTTCGGGGGTGGACTGCTCGACTTTTTCCATGAGGCCTGCGCCCATGCGGAGGAGGGCGGAGAGGAGGGCGGTGCGGGTGGGATTTAGGCCGACGCGACGCAGGGTGAGGCGAGACCCTGGGAGGCCAGCAGCGAGGACGATCCAAAAGGCGGCGGAAGAGAAGTCGCCAGGGACATCGAGTTCGGCGCCTTCGAGGCGTTGGGGTCCGTGGAGGATAATGGATTTTTTTTCGAGACGGAGGCTGGCACCGAAGGCGGGGAGAAGGCGTTCAGTATGATCACGGGAGAGGGTGGGTTCGTGGAAGATGGATTTGCCGTTGGCTTGAAGGGCAGCGAGGAGAAAGCAGGATTTGACTTGGGCACTGGCGACGGCGCTGGTGAAGTCGGTGGCGTGAAGTTGGGTGCCGTGAACGTGGAGCGGGGGGCGGTCGTTGGCACCTGCACAAAGAATTTCGGCTCCGAACTTGCGCAAAGGATCAGCGATACGAGCCATGGGTCGGCGGGAAAGAGAGGCATCGCCGAAGAGACGAGTTTGAAAAGGTTGCCCTGCGACGACTCCCGCAAGGAGGCGCATGGTGGTGCCGCTGTTGCCGCAATCGATGGGTTCGGCAGGGGCGAGGAGCTTCCCTCCACGGCCTTCGATAAGAACTTCATCGGGGGCGACTCGGTCGATGCGGCAACCGAGGGCTTGAAGGGCATGAAGAGTGGAGAGGCAATCTTCGCCAGGGAGAAAGCCACGGAGGCGGGTTGTGCCGGAGGCGAGGCCGCCGAGAATGATTCCGCGGTGGGAAATGCTTTTGTCCCCAGGGACGGAAAACTCGGCATCAAGGCGACGGAGGGGACGTATTTCGAGGTTACTCATGGGGAGGGAAGGGTACGTCGAATATGGGTGGCTTGATCTAAAAGTTTGGAGAGAGTGGAGGCGTCTTTATTTTCAAGGGCGGAGGTGACCTGATCGAATGTAGTGCGGAAAGTTTTTAGGGAGGCGAGAAGTTCGGGTTGGTTTCCGATAAGAATTTCGGTCCAAAGAGGGGCGGGGCCTGAGGCGATACGGGTGGTGTCGCGGTAGCCGGAGCCAGCGAGAGGAAGGGAGTCGGAGCCAGCGGTAAGGACGAGGGTGGTGGCGATGAGGTGAGGAAGGTGGCTGATGCGAGCGATTTGGGCGTCGTGCAACTGGGGGGTCATGGAGAGGACGCGGGCGCCGAGGGCTTGCCAGAAGGAGGTGGCCTGCTCAAGGGTATCGGTGGAGGTGGCGGCGGTAGGGGTGAGGATGACGGGCGCTTGGTGAAAAAGATCGGCTCGAGCGGCGGAGATTCCTGAATGTTCTGAGCCGGCCATGGGATGGGAACCGATCCAGCGGGCGTGGCCGAAGAGCAGAGGAGCGATAGTTTTTTCCACGGACTCCTTGAAACTGGAAACATCGGTGACGAGGGTGGTGGGGGAGAGGAAGGGCAGAATAGATCGAACGAGCTCGGGGAGGGCGGAGGGTGGGGAGCCGAGAAGGACGAGGTCGGCGTGGGAGGCGAGAGAGGGGGATGTGCCGATTTCGGCTTGGGGAAGCATGGTGCGGATGGCGGGAACGGATTCGGGGCGGCGGGTGCAGATGGAGATTTTGGTTTTGGGAAAAGCTTGGGTGGCGGCGAGAGCGACGGAGCCGCCGATGAGGCCAGGGGCGAAGATGGTGATTTTAGCGGGATTCATTTTTGGGAGGTGAGGACTTGGGGCAAGAGTTCTTCGAGGCGAGACATTTGGGCGGGGGTACCGATGGAGATGCGGATCCAATTGGGTAGATGGTAGCTACGGAGGGGGCGAACGATGAGGCCGTGTTTCTGCAGAGCGAGAAAAACGGCATCGCCATTACCGACTTCGACCATGACGAAGTTGGCGGTGCCGGGGATGAAGCGGAGTTTCAGTTTTTTCAAGAAAGAGTGGAGGCGATCGCGTCCTTCGTTGGTTAGGGCGATAGTTTTGCGAACGTGTTCTGGATCGGCGAGAGCGGCGAGGGCGGCGACTTGTGCGGGGGCGGAGGTATTGAAGGGCTGCCGTGATTTTTGAAGGACGGCGGCGATGGAGGGGTGGGCGAGTCCGTAGCCGATGCGGAGCCCAGCGAGGCCTTGGACTTTGGAGAAGGTGCGAAGGAGGACGAGGGGGCGGCCTTCTTGAATCCATTGGATGGAGGGGGGAGGTTCGGGGATGAATTCGTAGTAGGCTTCGTCGAGGATGAGGAGTGGGCCGTCGGGAAATTTTCGGACGAAGGCGGTGAGTTCGGCGTTGGGGATGCGGGTACCGGTGGGGTTATTGGGGGAAGCGAGGAAGACGAGGCGGACATCGTTTTGCAGGCGGGAGGTAAAGCCGGCGAGGTCGTGATGGAAATCGCGATCGGGGACTTCTTCGAAGGGAACATGGAAGAGTCGAGCCATGAGGCCATAGACGGCGAAGGCGTAGGCGGAGGCGAGAACGCGGCCTTGGCCTGGCTGAGTGTAGGCGTGGTAGCAGAATTCGATGACTTCGTTGGAGCCGCAACCGAGGACTACGTGGTCGGGGGTTAGGCCGTGGGATTTGGCGATGGCTTGGCGGAGGTCGAGTCCGCCGCCGTCGGGGTAGAGGTGGGTATGATCGAGAGAATCGCGAATGGCTTGGACGGCGAGGGGGGAGGGGCCGAGGGGATTTTCGTTAGAGGCGAGTTTGATAATTTGGGAGGGGGAGAGTCCGTGTTCGCGGGCGACATCGGCGATGGGCCGACCTGGCTCGTAGGGTCGGAGATTAGCGACGTAAGGATTGGGGGTGGCGGGCATGGGAAGAGTTGGGGGTAGGGGTTAGGGGTGATGGGGAACGGAGAGAGTTTGGCGGGAGCGGAAGCGGAGGAGGGCTCGACGGATTTTGGGGTAGCGTGGGGCGAGGCAAGCGGCGATGAAGAGGGCGGCGTTGGTGGCGCCGGCGGGGCTGGCGGCGAAGAATGGGCCTGGGGCGGAGGTTCCGAGTTGGCGGAGGAGGGCGAGGGTTTTTTTTGGGGTGGTGGCGTGGGGGACGAGGAGAGGAGGGATGGAGGTGGAGGAGGTTCCTACATTCTTGGGAATGTGGGAGGATGGGGAGGAGGTGAAGGGGAAGGGGGAGATGGTGAAGGGGGAGATGGTGAAGGGGGAGGTGGTGGGGGAGGGAGAGAGGGGGAGTCCGAGAAGGCGGAGGGTCTGCACGGTTTTGGGCAGTTGGCGGGGGCTGGTTACGCGGATGGTGATCTGAGCCATGGGAAGAAGGATAGCCTGTTTTTGGGGATTTCCTCAACTGGAAGCGCTCTGATAGCGGCGGAGTCCGAGATAAAAAAAGAGGGAGGCGAGGAGGGCGGCGGAGAGGCTGGTTCCAAGAAAGAGAAGAATAGGGGTAATTTTCATATTACGAAGAAGGACGGAGGCGGGGACATTCGCGACAAGGAGGAGGGGAATAGCGAAAGTAAAGATGACGCGAAACCAACCGCGGGTGGCTTCGCGGGGAAGGCGGGCGACTTGAAAGATGCTGTAGTAGCCGAGAAGGACAGATTCGGCTTGGACGATCCAGAAGGTGAAAGAAACAAGAGCGAGAAGGAGAGCGTAGTGGACAAAAAGACCTGCGAGAACGAGAAGCAGGTAAGTAAAAGTGGCCGAGAGGGTGGGGGTAATGGCGAGGGAGTGGAGAGAGGAGAGAACGACGATGAGGGCGATGCCCGCGTTGGCGAGTGGGCCAATTTCGAGACTGGAGGTGCTGACGAGGAACTGCGGTGGGGCGGGTTTAAGAAGAAGGAAATCGAGTCCGCCAGTGCGAACGAGGTCGGGCAGTTTAACGAGACCGGGCATAAGAAAAGCGGTGAAGATTTGTTGGATGAGTTGGTTGGTGGCGACGAGGACGATCATCTCGTAACGGTTCCAGCCCGCGACACTATCGACGTGCTGATAAACGACGCCGACAAAGGCGAGTTGGAGAACGAACCAAGCGAGTTCAACGATGACCCAGGCGAAAAAATTAGCGCGGAAGGCGAGTTCGCGGGTGATGGCGTAGCGAACTTGGATGAGCCAGAGCTTGAGGAGATGAATAAAATACAGCATCGATTTATCCACCCGCCGCAGTGTATTTGCGTAGGCCAGCTTTCCAAAGGAGGTGGGCGAGAAAGAGAAAAAAGATGGCCCAAGCGAACTGCATGCCGATTCCGATTTGCCATTCTCGGTGGGAGAGGGTTCCGCAAAGGGCGGCGGCGGGGAACCAGTACTCGTAGGCAAAGGGTAAAAGGCGCGCGGCGGTGAAAAGTGGGGCGGGGAGAAGATCGAGAGGAAAGACGTGACCACCAGCGAGGAATTCGAGGGAGTAGACTAGAAAAATAAGGGAGCTGATATCCAGAAACCAGAATGAGGTAAGGGAGAGGCAAAGGGTTAGGCTGAACTGTAAAAGTGCCGAGCCGAAAAGAGCGGGTAGGCCATGGAGAATATCGAAAGAAGCCAACTCGAGGTGGACTACGCGAGAGAGAATAAAAAAACAGAGAAGAACAGGGATAAAAGCAGCGACGAGGTAGGCGCAACGACCTGAAAGGAAGAGGGCTCCGCGGTAAAGACCATAAGGGAGAGGGCGAAGTAGAATGGGGTTGAGCATGCCTTCGCGAATTTCACGGGAGATCTGGAAGTCGTCGTCGGCGGGGGAACTGACTGCTTCGACGACAAGAAGAACCGCGTAGTAGGTGAGTAGTCCAGCCAAAGTGTAGCGACCGACAGTCTCTTTTCCTTGAAAGACGGCTTCCCAAAAAACCCAAGAGACGAGAAGAGGAACGGCGCTAAAAAGAGCACGGAGAAGATAGTTCCAGCGATAGGCCAACTGCCTTTGCAGGCCGATGGAAAAAACGGTCGGCAGAGCGCAAAGAAGGGAGCTCATGAGCGGCGACGAAGGTGGGTGGGAAGAATGCCAAGCTCTGCGCGGTATTTCGAAATAGTACGTCGAGCGATGGGAATACCGCGCTCGCGAAGCATTTCTTCTAAAGCGGCATCCGAGTAGGGTTTTGCAGGATTTTCGCGGCCAACAATTTCGGCGAGAATTTCTTTGGCGCGAGTGTTGGCGACGGCTGGCTCGAAATCGTTTACGCCACCGAGGGCAGAGGCGAAAAAGAAGCGGAGAGGGACAACGCCGTGGGGGGTGCGGACATATTTATTGGCAACGGCGCGACCGATGGTGGTTTCGTGGACGCCCACTTGGCCTGCGACCTCGGTCATGGTGAGGGGTCGGAGGGCGGAGGGTCCTTGGGAAAAGTAGTCGGCTTGGCGTTGGGCGATAATTTCGAGAAGTTTTTGGAGGGTTTCCTGGCGTCGTTCGAGGGATTGCATGAGAAAGCGTGCGGATCGAATTCGTTCTTTGAGATAGGAGCGGGTTTGTTCATCGGCGGAGGCGTCGCTGAGCAGGTCTTTGTAGACGTCGTTGATGCGAAGTCGGGGGAGGATATCTCCTTCAAGAAGGGGGACCCACTTATCGCCGTCGCGGATGAAAGAGGCCTCGGGGCGGACAACGAGGTCGAGACGGTCGGGGGCGAAGGCGGCCCCTGGACGAGGAGAAAGGTGGGAGATGATTTCGGCGGCGG
The DNA here is from genome assembly GCA_947466515.1 of Verrucomicrobia subdivision 6 bacterium. Classification (GTDB taxonomy): domain Bacteria; phylum Verrucomicrobiota; class Verrucomicrobiia; order Methylacidiphilales; family Verrucolacustridaceae; genus Verrucolacustris. Next base: position 56,049 of record CANIEM010000006.1, read on the forward strand.
CGGCGACGGCCTCGATGGGAGCATGGGAAGCGTTGGCGATCTCCGTGAATTTACGTTTCCCCAAGAGGTCGAAGTAGTCGCGGATGATACGGCATTCGAGAGAATCGTCGCGACCACGGGCGTGAAGTTGGAGAAGGAGAGATTCTGGGAGGGAGCGAGCGGCCACGCCTGGGGGGTGAAAAGATTGGACGAGGGCGAGGGCCTGGGTGGTGACGGCGGGAGCGACTTGGGCGGAGCTGGCGATTTCGGACAGGTCGACATGGAGAAAGCCGTCGTCGTCGAGGTTTCCGATGATTTCGGAGGCAGCGGCGCGAAGGTTGGGTTCGGTGAGGGTGAGGGTGAGTTGGGCGGTGAGGTGATCGGTGAGGGATTCGGGTAAGACTTTGGATTCGAGGAGGGCTTGGCGAGCATCGAGGCGGGGGCGGTCAGGTGGCGCGGAGTTGACGGGCCAATCGGTGTTTTGGCTGAGGAGATCGGAATCGTCGTCTTGGTCGGTGGGATCTTCGGGGATTTCTGTGAGGAGAGGTTCTTCTTCGAGGACGGGATTGGTTTGGAGTTCGGTTTGGAGAAGGGTTTGCAGTTCGAGAGCGGGGGTTTGCAGGAGTTGAAGAGACTGCTGGATTTGGGGGGAGATAGTAGTGGTTTGGCGAAGGCTGGGCTGGAGAGATAGGGACATGGCTAGAATTAGAGATTGGGCTTTGTCTGGAAAAAGGCAAAACGTGTTATGGCCAAAGTGACTTTAACCGTTCTGGGAAGTGGGAGTCGGGGCAACTCGTTGCATTTGGAGTGCGGGGGGGAGGCGATCTTGGTGGATGCGGGATTGAGTGCACGGCAGTTGGAGGGGCGGTTGGCGGAGGTGGGGGCGGAGGCCAGCCAGATTCTGGGAATTATTTTAACCCACGAGCACGGGGACCATACAGCGGGGTTAAAGACCTTTATTAAAACGAGAAAGTGTCCTGTCTTTGCGAGTGAGGGTACAAAAGACGCATTGGAGCCGACGGTAGCGATGGCGGACTGGCGGGCGTTTGCGGCGGGCGCTCGGGTAGAGATTGGAAGTTTCTCGGTGGAGACTTTTCCAGTGCCGCACGATGCGGCGGAGCCGATTGGGATGAGGGTAACAGTGGGAACGACGCGGATTGGAGTGATTTCGGATCTAGGGTTTGTGACGAGATTGGTGGTGGAGAGGTTGAAGGGTTGTACGGCTCTGGTGTTGGAGGCGAATTATGATGAGGCGATGTTGCATGCGGAGGTGAAGAGGCCGTGGTCGGTAAAGCAGAGGATTGCGGCGCGGCATGGGCATTTGTCGAATAAGGCGGCGGCGAAGTTAGTGGAGGAGGTGGCGGGACCTGAGTTGAGGGAGCTTTTTCTTGGGCATATTAGCGAGGAGTGCAATCGGCCTGAGTTAGCGCGGCGGGCTATTGAGGAGGCTTTAGATCGGGCAGGGCGAAAAGGGGTGCGGGTGCATGAAACTTGCGCGGGGAAGGCGGGACCGAGGATTGAGGTGGAGGGTTAAGGGGTTGGGAAAAAGGGTTGCGCTGGGAGGGCAGGAAGCAGATCATTTCAAACGAACGCGGGCGTAACTCAGTTGGTAGAGTGCAACCTTGCCAAGGTTGATGTCGAGGGTTCGAATCCCTTCGCCCGCTCGGGCG
>CANIEM010000007.1 GCA_947466515.1 Verrucomicrobia subdivision 6 bacterium
AGCGGAGGTGGTCATAGCCGAGGAGGGGAAGGCCGCTTGTGTGATAGCCTTGTTTGGGGTGGAGGCAGTGGCCGATGAGGGTAAGGGGAGTGGAGAAGGGCCAGCGGCGGAGGAGGGAGGGAACGCGGTGTTCAGGAATAGAGAAGAGGAGTTCGTAATCCTCGCCGCGGGTGAAGGCGAGCTTGGGAGTGGCGCGAGGGGAGAGGGGGATTTGGTCTGGGTGGATTTTAAATCCGATGCGGGAGGCACGGGCGAGGCGAGGGAGATCGGCGCCGAGTCCGTCGCTGAGGTCGAGCATGGCGGAGGGTAATTTGTGGCGGACGAGCCATTGGCCTTCGGCGAGGCGTGGGGTGAAGGTAAGATGGCGGCGGGGCCAAGAGCCACCGAGTTTTCCCGTGACGAAAAGAAGATGCCCTGGGCGGGCACCGGAGCGGTTTGGGGAGTGGTGTTTTGCTACGGTGCCGAGGAGGGAGACGGAAAGGAGGAGTTGGCGGGTGCGGATAGTTTCGCCACCGACGATGGGGAGGCGGAGTTTTTTGGCGAGAAGAGAGAGTCCGCAATAGGCTTGGCGTAGACGCTGGGCAGAGCGGGCGTTGGGGCAACCGACGGTGAGGAGGGCGGCTCGGGGAGTGGCTCCGGCGGCGGCGAGATCGCTGAGGGGGCGGGCGAGAGCTTTACGTCCGACGAGAGATGCGGGGGTAGAGCGGGTGAAGTGGATGCCTTCGACCACGGCATCGGTTTTAAGAACGAGATCGAGATTTTTAGAAAAGGAAGAGAGGACGGCACAGTCGTGGCCGATTCCATGCCGCAAGTTGGAGGATGGTTGGGATGAAAGCACGGAGGTCCAGCGTTGGATCCAGAGGTCTTCGGAGGGGAGTGGAAGTTTTCTCATGGGAGGGGAGGGCGAGAGAGGAGAAGCAGGATGCAGGTGTTGGCGTTGAAAAGAGAGTGAAGAAGAATGGAGGGCACGAGGCTATTTTTTGTGCGATAGACACCTGCGAGTGTGGCGCCGAGGAGGGTGAGTGGGATGAGGGTGGGCCCGTGGAGATGGACGGCACCGAAGGCGAGGGCGGAGAGCCACTGCGCTTGGGTGATGGAAAAGCGGGAGGTGAGCCAAGGAAAGAGAGTGCCACGAAAGAAGATTTCTTCCCAGATGGGGGCGATGATAAGGGCGTAGGTGAGAAAGGGGAGGAGGGTTTTAGCATCGCGGGCTTCAAGAAAGCGGGTCATGGCAGGTTGGGGTTCGAGAGGGAGATTAAGGGCTAGATAGAAACCTGAGCTGAGAAGGAGTAGAAAAAGGATAGGAAAGAAAAGAGTGAGCATGGTTGCAAGGGAAAAGCCGAGATCGCGAAGGGGGTGGGACCGATGGAGGCCCCAGAGAATGAGTGGTTTTTGCCCGCTGAGGGTGGTGAGGACAATACCGACGGCGAGAGCGGTTCCAGGAAGAAGAGGAGTGGCGAGCCAAGCGCACAAGCCGAGAAGAGATGCGCCGATGAGCATGGGCAGCGGAGCGATATTGAGGGAAGGTGATGGGGTGTGGGGTTGGGGCTGGAAGAGAAAGCGGAGGCGGGCAAAGCCACCGAAAAGGAGAAAGGCGAGGGCGGAGGCTAAAAGGATTGTGCCATAGATAAGAGCGGGGATGGGCGGGGACCAAGGAGACATATTGGGAGATTAAGGGAAAAGCGGGGTGATTTGTAATTTTTAATTTTGGATTCTTTATTTTCGATTGAGGAAGAGATACTCACGCAAAGGACGCAATGGGAGGTAGGGGGGAGGGGACATTACGGCTTTATGCATAATGTCGAAATGTGCTGGAAATTGGATTTCGACCTCTGACCCCAAAATCTGAAAAGGGGGGATGGAATCCTGGGTTGAGGGAGTGAGGGGGGTGAGGCATTGTGTGGGGGTATGAAACATTCGATTGCCCTAAAGATCTTTGCCTTAGCGGTCGGGATCATTGGGCTTACGGTGCTGGTGGCGATTACGACAAACATTGAGGTAATTGGATTGGGGGGTGATGTCGAAGCTGTAGCCAGAAAAACTATTCCTTTGGCAGCTAAGATCGCGGATCTGAATGAGGCGGGTCTTTTCCGTCGGGTAGCCTTTGAGCGTCTGTATCGCGAATATGGGGAGCCGCAGCCCGATGCATAAACAATTGCAGAGGCAAAGGAAAATTTTGAGCAAAATACAACCCGTGTTTACGAATTGATCGGGAAGATCCGCGAGAGTCTTCGCGTTTTGCCGGATGAGGTCGAGGAGAGGGAGCTAAATGCTCAAATTCGGGAAGATGTTGGTCGGATCGAAAGCTGCTTCCGTTCGACTACGGATCTAGCCCGTTCCACTTTGGCGGCTCGGCAGGCGGGAGATCGGCCAAAGGCAAGAGAGTTATTAGATTATACAGTCAAAGGACAAACGGAATTGCGGGCGTTGCGATCAAAGTTGCAGGATGTGGGTTTCAATTTGGCGGAGCTTTCTGCGGTTTGTGCAGAAAAGCGAAAAGCCCGCGTGCTTTTCAGCAGCACGGCTACGACGTTGTTGGCAGTTGTCTTGGGCTTAGGGGCAGCTTGGATTATTTCTCACAATATGGCCAAACCCTTAATAGCTCTTTTGACCAGGACGAAGAAGGTACAGGGCGGGGATTTATCGGCCTACGTTGGCAAACTCCCAGAGGATGAGATTGGGCAGTTGGGTGAAGGCTTCAACCTGATGGTGGACGAGCTTCGGCGGAAACAGGATTTGCAAAAGGCGATTAGTTCGTACATCGATCCAAGGATCGTCGAAAAGGTGATTTTGCCAGGTCGATCAGAGGATACGATGGGACAGAAGAGGTTGATGACGGTTCTTTTTACGGATCTGGTGGGGTTTACAACTTTAGGAGAGAATTTGACGGCGGGTGGGTTGGTGCAAGTGATTAATCGTTATTTCACCTTAATGTCGGAGTGTGTGCAGAAGGAGCGGGGAGTGATCGATAAGTATATTGGGGATGCGATTATGGCATATTGGGGGGCTCCTTTTGTCTCGGAAGAGGAGCAGGCGGCGACGGCGTGTCGGGCGGCATTGGCGCAGGTGGAGACTTTAACTCGTTTCCGTGCGGAGTTGCCCGATTTGATGGGGTTACGAAAAAATCTTCCTGAGATTAATCTGCGTATCGGAATTGCGACAGGGGAAGTGGTGGTGGGGAATATTGGGAGTGAAACGGCGCGAAGTTATACAGTGATGGGTGATACGGTGAATTTAGCATCGCGGTTGGAGTCAGCCAACACGATGTACGGCACGCGGATTCTGATTTCGGAAATGACACAGAGGATGGTCGATAAGGAGATGGAATCGCGGGAGGTGGATTTTCTGGCGGTGAAGGGGAAGCAGGATGCTGTAGGAGTTTTTGAGTTATTGGGACGGACAGGAGTTGTGGATGCGGGGACTCGCGCTCTGAATGAGGCTTATGGCGCTGCTTTGGCTCACTATCGGAGTCAGAAATGGGATGAGGCGACTGTCGGATTTCGGCGTTGTTTAGAAATTCGGGGTGAAGACGGACCGTCCTTTGAAATGCTGACACGAATTCCGCACTTCAAAAAGAATCCACCCCCGAACAATTGGAATGGTTCTTGGCAAAGTTTATCAAAGTAGAAGGGAATAAGAAAAGCGACTGAGGCCAGCGGGCAGACGATTCGGTTCGCCGTATGAGGATGTTTTAAACCTTGGCTCGAGCGTCGAGGTCTACCCAGTGGTTGCCGTCGGCTTTAAGCATCTGATCGGATTCTTGTGGGCCCCAGGATCCGGTACGGTAGAGGGCGACGGGGCTCTCTTGCCAACCTTGGCGGATGGAATCGACAATGCGCCAAGCTTCGAGGACCTCGTCGGCTCGTGTGAAGAGGGTAGAATCCCCAAAAATGGCATCGCCGAGTAATCTTTCATAGGCTTCGGGAGAGTAGGAACCGAACTCGCTGGCGTAGCAAAATTCCATATCGACGGGCTGCACTGAGCTACGTCCTGGTTGTTTGGCGTTGAAGCAAAGGTGGACTCCTTCGTCCGGTTGCAGGCGGATGTGCATGGCGTTCCGACTGAGGAGATCGCCGAATTCTGCTCGAAAGAGGGCGGCGGGTGGACGACGGAAGACGATAACGATCTCGGAGGCACGGGAGGAAAGGGCTTTGCCGGTGCGAAGATAAAAGGGGACGCCAGACCAGCGCCAATTATCAATCTGAACTTTGAGAGCGGCGTAGGTTTCCGTAGTGGACTGTGGATTGACGCGGTCGCTTTGGCGGTAGCCTTCGTACTGGGCGCGGACGGTGCTGGCACGAACGACTTCCACTTTAGGGGTCGGAATCGATCGGAGCACTTTAACTTTCTCGTCGTGGATTGATTGAGAGCTGAGATTGGCGGGGGGTTCCATGGCGGTGATGGAGAGAAGTTGCATCATGTGGTTTTGCACCATGTCGCGCATCGCACCGACGCCGTCATAGAAGGCCCCGCGGGTACCAACGCCCTCCTGCTCGGCCACGGTGATCTGGACGTTATCGATCAGATTACTATTCCAGATTGGTTCCCAGATCGAGTTCGCAAAGCGGAAGTAGAGCAGATTTTGGACTGTCTCTTTGCCAAGGTAGTGATCGATACGGAAGAGATTGGTTTCGTCGAGGCAGGCGTGAAGGTCGGTGACGAGTTGGTGGGCGGAGGGGAGGTCGTGGCCGAAGGGTTTTTCCACAACGACACGTGCGGGAAGATGACGACCGACTAATCCCGCGGCAGCAAGTTGCTGGACGACTGGGGCAAAGTAGTCGGGGGAAGTGGCGAGGTAGAAAATATGTTGGGTGAGGCCGCGGGTTTTGGCTAGGTCAGCGAGGATCTTCTTGAGGGAGGCGTAGGCGGCGGGGTCGTCGAAGTTGCCTGCGTGGTAGGTAAGTTTTGGGGTGAAGTTTTTCCAATCGGTTACATCGACGGGGCGGAGGCGGGAAAACTTATCGATGCCTGCTTTCATTTCCTGGCGGAATTCGTCGTCGGCTTTCGGGCGACGGGCGAAGCCAATAATGGAGTAGTCTGCGGGGAGAGCTCCTTCGTGTTGTAGGCCAAAAAGGGCAGGGACGAGTTTGCGGGTGGTGAGATCGCCACTGGCTCCAAAGATGACCATGACGAATGGTGGGAGGACGCGGGATGGTGGAGGCGTGGCCTTTGGGGTGGGGGCGGTAGGGCTCATGATTGATCGCAATGGTAGATTTCGACTGTTCCGCGGTCACTACGAACCTTTGCGGCAGGGAAAGTAGCGGTAGGGTCGTCGGCGGCGAGGGCACGGATATAGGGTTCCTTGGTGGGTCCACGGGTGACGAACCAGATGGCACGAGCATAGCGGAGAAGGGTGTAGGTGGAGGTGACACGCCAGACTCCTAGCTTGGGTACGAAATTGGGGGCGATGAGGAGTTTTTCCTCTTTGAGGGCGGCGGTATCAGGAAAGAGGGATGCGGTGTGGCCGTCGTCACCGATACCGAGGAGGACGAGGTCGAAGCGGGGGGGGTCGCCGAGTTGGGTACGCACCCGTTTTTCGTATTCGCGAGCACCGATTTCGGCGGTGGCGATTTCGGTGCGGACTCGTTCAATTTGGACGCCGGTAGTTTGGAAGATTTTTTGGACCATTCTAAAGTTGCTATCTTTATGATTGGGATCGACCCAGCGTTCATCGCCGAGGTAGAGGCGGGTGGCAGCCCAAGGCCACTTAAGGGAGGCTAAGCGCTCATAGAAGGGCTTGGGGGTAGAGCCGCCTGAAAGGGAGATATTGAAAGTGCCACGCTCGCTGAGGGCTGGGCCGCCAAGGGTTTCCCAGGAAGTGATCATGGCATCGAGCCAAGCGCCCGAGTCGGAGAATTCGTGCAAAAGCATAAGACAAAAGAGTGGCGAAATACCGTGCAGAAGCGACTCACAAATAGGTGGGATGAGGCTGGCAGTTTGGTTGGGGAAGAGGTAGGCAGGGAGGGTGAAAACTCGCCTAGAGAAGCTGGATTTGGACAAGCAGATCCGGGAGAAATCGGATTATCGGGAGAAGTTGCGCTATCTACAGCTGAAGCTCCTGCATGCACAGAGACTATTGCAGGATAGCCCTCGAAGTTTAATTTTGGTTTTTGAGGGTCCGGATGCGGCGGGGAAGGGGGGGGTGATCAAGCGGTTGACGGAGCGATTGGATCCGAGGTTGGTGCGGGTGTGGTCGGTGGTGAAGCCGACGGAGGAGGAGAAGGGCCATCACTATCTCTGGCGGTTTTGGAATAAGATTCCAGGGGCGGGTCAGACGGCGATCTTTGATCGGAGTTGGTATGGGCGGGTGTTAGTGGAGCGGGTGGAAAACTTTGCTAAGAAAGAGGAGTGGAAGCGGGCCTATCGAGAAATTAACGAGTTTGAGAGGACGCTAACTGATTCTGGGGCGATCGTAATGAAATTCTTCATTCATATTACGAAATCGGAGCAGTTGCGGAGATTTGAGAGGCGGGCGGCGGATCCGTACAAGCATTGGAAGATCAGCGAAGAGGATTGGCGGAATCGGAGAAAATGGAACGAGCATCTGGCGGCAGCGGAGGAGATGTTTGCTCGGACGAGTTCCCGATTTGCTCCGTGGAACCTGATGGAGGGTAATTACAAGTGGTACACAAGAATCAAGGTAATGAAGGTGTTAGTGAAGCGATTGGAGCAGGAGTTTGGTTCCTTGTGAGCGGGGGTCGACCTCAAGCGGAGAGGGAGTTTACGGTTTATTTTTTCGACACGGATGCGGGTGGGGTAGCGCATAATTTGACTTATCTGCGTTGGATTGAGGCGGCGCGAACCGATTTGGCGGAAGCTATGGGTTGGGGGATTGGGGAAATGGTGGGAGGGGAGCACGGATGTCCCGTACTGACCAAGACGGAGGTAGAGTATTTGATTCCGGCGCGGTTGGGCGAGAGGGTGAAAGTCATTTCGCGATTGGGGGAGGTGGGAAAGGTTCGATTTTGGGTGGAATCGGAGGTGGTGGGAAAGAAGGGAGAATTATTTTGTCGGGCGAAGCAGGAGTTGGTTTCGGTGGATTTAAAAACGGGCAAGCCGAAAGGGTTGCGCGAAGACTGGCGTAAAAAGCACGGTTGATGGGCGGGGTGCGTGAGGGCTTGAGGGAAATAATGAATGTGGCAGGATGACTGAGATGAGATCGAAAAAGCACGTTGCCAATCCTCGGGAATGGTCGGGTCCGTTGGTGGACGGAATGGAGCGTGCGCCGAGTCGAGCCATGTTGCATGCGGTGGGTTTTTCGCAGTCTGATTTTAAAAAACCGCAGATCGGAATCGCTTCGACGTGGAGTCAGGTGACTCCCTGTAATTCGCATATTGATGTGTTGGCCCGGGAAGCGGCGGCGGGGGCGGACGAGGCTGGGGGTAAGGCAGTGATTTTCAACACGATTACGATTTCGGATGGGATTTCGATGGGGACAGAGGGAATGAAGTATTCTTTGGTTTCGAGAGAGGTAATTGCGGATTCGATTGAGACGGTGGCAGGGTGCGAGGGATTTGATGGGCTGGTGACGCTCGGTGGGTGCGATAAGAACATGCCTGGTTGTGTCATGGCGATGCTGCGACTGAATCGGCCTTCGGTCTTTGTCTACGGAGGAACGATTCTTCCTGGGTGTATCGGGAAGAAGCAGTTGGATATTGTCAGCGTCTTTGAGGCGGTGGGGCAGCGTGCGAAGGGTTCGATTAGTGAGGCGCAGTTAGGGGAGATTGAGCGTTGTGCGATTCCTGGGCCGGGCTCCTGTGGTGGAATGTACACGGCGAACACGATGGCTTGTGCGATTGAGGCGATGGGGCTGAGTTTGCCGAATAGCTCAGCGATGGCGGCGGTTTCTTCAAATAAAAAGATGGATGCGAGGGAGGCAGGCAAAGCGGTGATGGGATTGGCGCGAAAAGGGATACGGCCGCGGGATATTCTTACGCGGAAGGCTTTGGAAAATGCGATTGTGGTGATTACAGCTTTGGGGGGATCGACGAATGCGGTGTTGCATTTCTTGGCGATCGCTCGGGCTGGGGGGGTGAAGTTAGAGATCGATGATATCCACAAAATTGGTCAGAGGGTTCCGGTTTTGGCGGATCTGAAACCGAGCGGAAAGTATGTCATGGCTGAGTTGGTGCGGATTGGCGGGTTGGTGCCTTTAATGAAGCGGTTGTTAGATCGGGGGCTGCTGCATGGGGATTGCATGACGGTGACGGGCAAAACTGTGGCGGAGAATCTGAAGTTTGTTGGGGATTATCCGAAGGGGCAGGATGTGATTCGGCCTTTTTCAAATCCGATTAAGAAGACAGGGCATTTAGTGATTTTGAGGGGAAATTTGGCGCCAGGGGGAGCGGTGGCGAAGATTAGTGGGAAAGAGGGGGAGCGGTTTGCGGGTAGGGCGAAGGTGTTTGGCTCGGAGGAGGAGGCGATGAAATCGATTTTGGCTGGGAAAATTAAAAAAGGGGATGTGGTGGTGATTCGTTATGAAGGGCCGCGAGGTGGGCCGGGCATGCGGGAAATGTTGGCTCCAACTAGTGCGATCATGGGACGGGGTTTGGGCTCGGAGGTCGCCTTGATTACGGATGGGCGATTCTCCGGTGGAACGCACGGGTTTGTCGTGGGGCACATTACGCCCGAAGCGTATGAAGGCGGTCCCTTAGCGCTGGTGAGAAATGGGGATGCGATTGTGATTGATGCGCGGGCGAGAGAGATTCGCCTCGAGATATCTGCAGAGGAGATGAGGAAAAGGAGGAAAGGGTGGAAGAAACCCAACCCGCGGTATACGCGAGGAGTTTTAGCAAAGTTTGTTCACTTGGTGTCGGATGCGTCGCATGGGGCGGTAACGGACGAGGGGTTGAGGCTTTAATTGAAGCGCGGGGGTTGGGGCTCCGCGGTTCTATTTCTGGTGGTGGTGATGGCGTTGGGAGTTGGGGTGCGGTCTTGTATGAATCTGCCGGCAAAGTTGGCTTCGAGAACGGCGACGGGTGTACGGGAAGGCATCGCGGAGGTATTTGTGGATCTGCTGCATGTTCGTCCCGAGGTTCGTGAAGGGACTCAAGTGGTTTGGGGCCAGACTTCGGCTCTTTTGGAGATTGTCGTCGCTGAAAAGAAGATCGAGGTGGGCTATGATTGGGAGCACGTGTGGTTGGGGAGTCGGAAAGTGATTCATTTAACTCAGTCTTATTTAGTGAAAGCGGGGTTTGATCTACAAAAATCGTTTGTGGTGGAGATTGGGCCGGGTACTGGGGAGGTGACGGCTCGCTTGCCTCCAGCGCAGATTTTGGCGGTGAGTCCCGTGGGGGTGGTTTCATATCGCGACGAGGAGGGGTGGTGGAATAAGTTGACCGAGCAGGATCGGGAGGGAGCCCTGCGAAAGCTTTCCGATGAGGCGCGAAGAGTGGCGTCGAGTAGTAGTTTGGTTCGGGATGCGGAGGAGCTGACGGGGAATCGTTTGACCGAGTTGGCTCGGGCCAAGGATATCCGCTTGAAGCTGGACTCAGCCTCGTCCCTGAATGCAAAATAAAAGGTCCTCCTGTGAATACCCTACAAAAGACTGCTAAAAAGAATCATTTGGCTACGAGCCGAGGGGGATTGTCAGGGTTTGACTGGAAAGCCTTTTTCAAACGAACAATCGTCTTGGTTTTTCTCATTTCCTTGGCGGTGCATGTGCTTTTATTGGTGGGGTTTGGTGGAGTTGCCATTTTTAAGGGGCAAATGCCCAAGATGCCTTTTGCGGCGGAGAACATGCCGATTGAACAACCGATTGCGGCACCGCCCCCAATGGATGAGGTGATGCCGGAGGAGAGTCGTCCTGAAGATATGATGCCAGAGGAGACGCCAGCCGCGGAGGAATCAGCTCCCCCTTTGGAGATGATGACCGTACCTGGCGGGGCAAGTTGGGCTCCTGCGATACCGAAGGATATGAAAACATCCCTAACTGGAACTGTGGGGGGAACGGGAACAGGGACGGGCACGGGTACGGGAACAGGAAAAGGAACGGGGCGGGCGGGGGTGAAGTTGTTTGGGATAGAGGTAAAAGCAAAAAAACTTGGAGTGATCGTTAGTGTTAATAAAGGTGTGCAAAGTTCAGGGCGACTACCGGGAATCTTCGAAGAGATCTTTAAGCTGTTTCCAGACAGCCTCGTTTTTTTGACCAATGGGGGTGGAATGGAGGATTGGGATAAGGCTCTGGCGGCATTTAATCAAACAGTGGAGGAAGGGAAAAAGAAAGAGAAAGAAAGTAAGATACCGTATCGTGGACCAACTAAGATGGAAAAACCGAAAGCGGCTCGCTTCAACTCTGGTGAAGCTTCGGACTGGGTCTGCGTAAGGGGAAGTACTCTCGTTGCTGATTATCCTGGATTAAGAGAAAAACATCCTGAACTTTTCGAAGATCTGCGAAAACGCAGTAATGTATGGTTTATTACTAGCTACAAGAACGCCAACGCATCGTATCTGGCTTTCGACGAGTTGCTCAAGAGGGGGGTCGAAGCGATTTATTGGTACAATACGTTCGACAAAGATAGTCCCATCGAGGGGAAAGAGTCAGAGAGGATCGCCCAGGAAATTAAGGATTCAAAAACCGAGATTCTAATCCAAAGTCAGGGAGGGGGTGAAAGCGTTCAGGAGTGGTTGAGTAAGGTCGACGCAAAGTTCGTTAAATAGGGGCGAAGTCACCGAGGGTTGGATCATATTATTTAGGCGGGAGGGACGTAGTTCTTGGGGCCGCCTAGTTTCATGAATTTTGCATGAACGATGAGGCCGATGAAGATGGCCAGGAACGCTAAGGTGGAGGAGGCGATGAAGGTTAGTTGATAGAACTTCTTTGTTAGATCGATCAGTTGTCCGACGATGGGTCCTGCGGTCATTATGCCAAGGCCAATGAACATATTGAGGGCGGAATAGAATTGAGAGAAGTTTTCCTTGGGGAACATTCGGAGGGGTAAGGATGCAGAGCTGGTAAACCAAGCCCCAGAAAGAATCCCATGAAGTACAAAAAAGACGGCAAAAGATTGTGGATTGGTGGAGAAGATAGCGCCAGCAGCGGTGACGAGGGCGTAGAGTGAAATCACGACGAGGGAAGTGCGGAGGGGATGAAACTTATCCGCTAGCATTCCGAGCGGGTAGGAGAGGATTAAGGAACAACCGTAAGTGAGGGCGAGACATTTTCCGTAGAAGCCCATATCCATGGCGAGACTTTTGGCGAAGTAGACACTGAAATGGTTCACGCCGATGAAAGCGATCCAAGGAAGAGCGATGGAGATGAAGACCCAGAGGTAGTAGGGCTTGCTGAAGCATTCGTGGAAGTAGGTGCGGGCGGCGACAAAGAAGTTGCCAGCACCAGCTTTCGGTTCGGGAGGAGGAGCGTATTCCCCTTCCTTCACCTTGAGACACATCATGGTAAAGCTGAGTCCATAGACGAGGCCTATACCGAGAAAGACGAGGGGGAAATGTTCTTCCGCTTTGCCGAAGATAAAATAGTTAAAGAGAATGCTGGCGATTAGACTGATGGCTCGGAAAACCCCGTAAAATCTGCCAAGAAGAGAGCTCGGGACGACGTCGTTGATTAAGCCGTAGAAAACAGCATTGGCCACGACGGTGGCCAGTTCGAAGACTCCCCAGCCCAGGGCAATGATGATCAGAGTGCAGGTGGAAAGACCGGGAGAGTATGTTCCAAGGATTTGATGCAGGCCTTGTCCGAGAATGGGGCTGAAGGCAACCGCAACCATCGAAAGAACAACGAACGGAATATGGATAGCCAAGAAGGGGATTCGGCGACCCCAGCGGCTGCGATATCGGTCGCTCCGATAACTGACAATTGGTCCGATGAGGAGAATGAGGCCGTAGGGCAGGGTGGCGATGAGTAGACTGGAGACAAAATTAGAAGCGCCAAACTTTTGAAAGAGAAGCTGCATGACACTCGGAACGGAGCGATCGCGCATGGACCAAGCGACATCCCCCCAAAGTAGCCAGAAGGTGAGGGTGGCGAGTCCAATGCCAGTGTAGGCGAGGGTTCCCACCTGCCATTTTCCACGGGTGGCGGAAGATAAAGGAGTAGGTGAGGAGGTGGTTTGACTCACAGCAAGAGTTTAGCGATCGACTCGTGCGCCACCGCCACCAAGAAGTTTTTCTACTTCCGCGAGAGAGGCCATCGAAGTGTCGCCAGGAGTGGTCATAGCGAGAGCTCCGTGGGCGGCGCCGTATTCGACGGCCTTCTGTGGGTCGCCGAATTTCAAAAAGCCGTAGATGAGGCCTGAGGCAAAGCTATCTCCGCCTCCAACCCGATCCATGATTTCGAGATTTGGGCGCTGTTGAGATTCATAGAATTTTCCGCCGGCCCAGAGAATTGCGCTCCAATCGTTGATGGTGGCCGATTTTACTCCCCGCAACGTAGTGGCGATGGTTTTGAAATTCGGATACTCCTTGGCGGCTTGCTCGATCATCTTGTGAAAGCTGTCTTTTTCGAGATGGGTAAGATTTGTGTCAGTCCCTTTCACCTCGAGGCCAAGACAAGCGGTGAAGTCCTCCTCGTTTCCGATCATCACGTCGACGTTCTTGGCGATCTTCTTATTCACTTCTTGGGCTTTTTTCTGGCCGCCGATTCCTTTCCAAAGAGAGGGCCGGTAGTTGAGATCGTAGGAGACGACCACGCCGTGCTTGCGAGCGGCAGTGGTGGCTTCAATGACAAGCTCGGCGGTGCTTTCACTGAGGGCGGCAAAGATCCCTCCGGTGTGAAACCACCGTGTTCCGTGCTTTCCGAAAATCAGATCCCAATCGAAATCGCCCGGCTTGAGTTGGGAGACGGCGGTGTGACCGCGGTCGGAGCAACCGACAGCTCCGCGGACTCCAAAGCCGCGCTCGGTAAAGTTTAGTCCGTTGCGAACTGTCCGGCCGATGCCGTCGTAAGTACTCCATTTGAGCAGGGAAGTATCGACACCACCTTGCAGGATAAAATCTTCAACAAGTCGGCCGACATCGTTATCAGCAAAAGCGCTGAGCAAGGCGGTGCGAAGGCCAAAGCAGCGGCGGAGTCCACGGGCCACATTGTACTCCCCGCCTCCTTCCCAAGCGCGGAAAGAGCGAGCGGTGCGGATGCGGCCTTCGCCTGGATCGAGACGGAGCATGACTTCGCCCATAGAAATCTCATCGAACCGGCATGATTCGGCGGGTTTCAAATTGAAAAGGCTCATGATTTAGCTCCGGTGGTGATTTGGATAGCTTCCTTGGTGAGTCGAGCGATGGTTTCCCATTCTGCCGCTTGAATGTACTTCTTGTCGACAAACCAAGATCCTCCAAGTGCAGCGACGGATTTAAGGGCAAGGTAGGGAGCGATGTTGTTGAGCTGTAATCCGCCCGTAGGAATGAAACGCACTCCAGTGTGGCCGTAGGGTCCTTCGAGTGCTTTGAGGTAGGTGGCGCCGCCTGCCTGCTCAGCGGGGAAAAACTTTTGGATCGAGCAGCCGAGCGAAAGACCTTTCTGGATTTCGCTGGGGGTAATGATGCCAGGAACAAAGGTGAGTTTTGCCTTTTGGGCAGCGAGGACGACTTTCTCGTCCAAGCCTGGGGCTAATCCGAATTGTGCACCTGCATCGGCGGCTTTTTTGACCTGATCGGAATCGAGCAGAGTGCCTGCGCCTACGAGCATCTTGGGACACTGCTTGGCGATTTGGCGGATCGATTCCTCCGCCGCCGCCGTCCGAAAAGTAATCTCGATAACTCCGAGACCTGCAGAGAGGAGGGTTTGAGCGAGATCCACTGCACGTGAGGCGTCATCGATAACCACCACGGGAACGAGTCGGCGTTCTAGAAGGCGGTGCGTGAGGTCAACGCTCATGGGGGATTAGATTAAGCCAGCTTGGGCACATCAAGCCAGCGCCGTTCGGCCCACGATTGCAGGCCGAGTTCCGCTAGCTGGACACCTTTAGCGCCCTCGTGAAGCGACCAGGGGAAGGGTTCGTTTAGAACGACGTGCCGAAGGAAAAGTTCCCACTGAACTTTGAAGGCGTTGTCGTAGATCGCATTGCTCGGTTGGGCGGTCCATCCGTCCATGTAGGCGACGGGACTGTCTTGATCGGGGTTCCACAGGCAGCGGGGGGTGGCGGAGTTGTCCTGGACTGTGCAGTTGCGAAGACCGGCGACGGCGGAGCCATCAGTTCCGTCGACTTGGAGGGTCAGTAGGTCGTCGCGTTTCACTCGGACGCACCATGAGGAGTTGAAGTGGCAGATGACTCCGTTCTTGAGTTCGAAGGTGGCGTAGGCGGAGTCATCCGCCGTGCACTTGTATGGTTTTCCGTTTTCGTCCCAGCGTTCAGGCAGGTGAGTGGCGCCAAGACAGGATAAGGATTTGATGTCGCCAAAAAGATTTTGGATGACGTATTGCCAGTGGCAAAGCATGTCGACGATGATGCCGCCGTCGTCTTCCTTACGGTAGTTCCAAGAGGGGCGTTGGAGCTTTTCGAATTTCCCTGGGAACACCCAGTAGCCGAACTCTCCGCGGACGGAGAGGATTTTACCGAAGAAGCCGGTGTCGATGAGGTAGCGAAGTTTGAGAAGTCCAGGGAGCCAGAGTTTATCTTGGACTACGCCATTCTTAAGTCCTGCGGCAGTGACTTCCTTGGCCAAGGCGAGAGCTTCCTTGGAGGTAGTGGCAGTTGGCTTTTCGCAGTAGATATGTTTTTTGGCGGCGATGGCTTTGCGGACTCCGATCGGGCGCTGGCCGGTGAGAGTGGAATCAAAGTAGATTTGATTGGCGGGATCTTTGAGGGTGGCATCGAGGTCGGTGGAGACGCGGGTTATACCGTGGGCGGCGCCCAAGGTGCGGAGCTTTTCCTCGCTGCGACCCACGAGGATGGGATCGGGCATAATGACTTCGCCTGGTTTGATCTGGACGCCGCCCTGTTTACGGATGGCGACGATGGAGCGGATGAGGTGTTGATTGGTGCCCATGCGTCCGGTGACTCCGTTCATGATAATGCCGACTTTATGTTCTTTCATATTTTTATCTCACGCTACGTGGATTATGGTTTTAGGGATTGCTCACGCAAAGGCCGCTAAGGACGCCACGAATTTTTCCCGCGGTTGCGGGACGCGCTTTCGCGCGGATTGGTTAGGGGTTGGGTTGGAGGAAGAAGTTTAGATTTGAGAATGCTCACGTCCCGCGTTTCCGGGACGCGCTTTCGCGCGCAAAGGTCGCTAAGGACGAGAAGGGGGTTGGGAATAGTCACGCAGAAGACGCGAGAGAATTGGAGAGAAGTCATACAAGGGACGCTGCACTGATTGAGGTGAAGGAGTGGCTTCATAGACCGTTGACCACTCTTTCGATTCCATCTTTGAGATGAGGAACTCCAAAATTGATTAAAAGGCCGAGTTTATGGTGGCTAAGTCGGAGATAGGTGAGGAGCTGCTTGGCGAAGAGCTTTTTCATTTCCTCGGTGGACTTCAGCTCGACGATTACCTTGTCTTCCACGATTAGGTCGGCTCGGAAACCCTCGGCGATCTCTAGCCCATCTACTAGAATGGGGATTGCGACTTGATTTTTAACCTTCCATCCAGCTTTTTCCAGCCGGTGGGTTAAGACTTTCTCATAAACGGTCTCAAGAAGGCCGGGTCCTAGATCCGTATGAATTTGAAAGGAGGTATCGAGGATTGAGCGGGCAATTTTGTCCTCTTCTGTTTGAAGAAAGACCTTTCCGTCCTTGGCGAACTTGGCGTGAGTCATTGTGGTTTTTTTGTGCACTGGGGTTGGGCACCCGCCGGAAGGGCGGGAACATCGATGCCTGCTTTGGGGAGGGTGCCCTCCAGCTCTTGTTTCCAATGGGCAACATCTCCCGCTGGGCCGTAAACGTAGATCATTCTCATGGGTTTATCTCCCGTGTTGGTCAACTGGTGAAAAACCTTGGAAGGAATGAAAACAGCTTGGCCTGTTCGAACAGCTCGGCGTTCTTCGCCGAGACACATTTCTCCTTCTCCTTCGACGATGAAGTAAACTTCTTCCTGCTCTTGGTTGTGCCAAGGAACTTGGCCTCCATTGGGTTCGAGGGTGACGTTGCCCATGGAAAAGTTCTTTGCTTGGACAGGGGAAAGACCGCCAACGAGATTCTGAGTACGACGACGGGCGGGATAGGTACGGCCTTGGATTTCGTTGAGGTCTGCAATGATCATGTGTGGGGCTCCTGAAATCTCACGCCAAGTCCGCTAAGGCCGCGAAGGACAGAAAGGGTTCTTTGATTCATACACAACATTACGGACGTAGTGTGAAGAGTTTGCATTATGGTTTGTCTCCAAAGAAGGTGAGGTACGGTTTTCCGTCGGCGAGGCGGAGCAGGTAAAGAGCGAGTTCGCGAAGGTGGTAGTCGCCCCACATGGCGGCCTCGCCACAGGGGACTTTGCGTCCTTTCGGAATATGGTCCCAGCCGTTGGGGCGGTGATAGACGGTATGGAGGAGAAGGCCCTCGTGCTTGGGATCGGAGGAGAGGTAGGGCTCGGAGAAAAGAGTCCGGGCGGTGGTCAGTCCAGCGGAGAGATAAGTTTGGGCGGCTTTTTTATCTCCTTTTTTCTCGAGGATGCGGGCGAGGCGGAGAAGGCCTTGGGCGGAGATGGCGGCGGCGGAGCTATCCACGGGTTCATGTTCATTGAAAGGATCGGCGGGGCGGTTGAGGTAATCGCCGAGATGAACGAGGCCAGGGGCGCCAGTATCCCAGTAAGGAATGCCGTCGGTGGGAGTTTCGCGAAGGTAGAAGTCGGCGGTGACGCGGGCGACTTCGAGGTAACGATCGAGGATTTTTTGTTTCCCTCCAAAGTCTTTGAATTCGGATTCGGGGAGAAGCTCAAGGAATTCGTACTGTTCAGGGAAACCGCAGAGGAGCCAGGCGTGACCGCGGGTCCAGGTGGTAAAGGCGGAGTAACCTTGCTGGGTGGAGGGGCAGCGGTAGGCGCCGTCGGTGACATTAAAAATGGATTCATGGACGACACGGCCTGGAACGTCGTAAGTGTCGCGACCTTTGCCGTAGTAGACATTGTAACGGGCGGTAGTTTCGGCGTGTTGAAGAGAGCGATGGAGGAGATTGATTTTGGCATCGTTTTCTCCCATGAGCCGATGACCCAGAATGTGGGCAAGGCTGAGGGCGCGGAGAGAGCGGATGGTATCGGAGAAAAGAGATTGAGGGCCGTTGAAAGAGCGGATGTAGCCGAGGTCGGGGGTGAGTTGGGTCCAGCGGGAGGCTTGGACGGCGCCGCTGGCTTTGAGGGCGAGATCGTAGAAGTGGGATTCCCAATCGTTGGAGGGGAGACGACCTTCGCGGAGGAGTCGGCGTAGATTGCCGTAGGTGCTGACATTGTTGAAGCCGTGATCGTGAACCCCGATGTGGGTGACGTGGACGGCCATTCGGCGGAGGGTGGCGTCCCGGCCGATCTTGAGCATGGATTCATCTCCGGTGGCATCGTATTGAAGGATGGCAGATCCGTAGACGAAGCCTTCGGTCCACTCGGTCCAACCGCGGGAGGTGTATTTTCCCTCGATGGTGAAGACGGGGGTACCGTTTGATTCCTTCCAGCGCTTTTGGAGGGAGAGGATTTTTGGAGCGGAGGCCTCAAAGACCTTTTTGGCGGAAGCTTCGAGACTTTTTGCTGTGAGGGAGGTATCGCTTTGGATCATAAAATTAAAATCGACGCAGGTGGAACCCGCCGTCGATGTTGATAATATCGCCAGTGCTGAAGGGGAAATCGCCACGGCAGATGGCTTTGGCGGCGAGGCCTACGTCTTCGGGTTTTCCCCAGCGTTTTTGTGGGACGAGGCCTTCGGCGATGAGTTTGTCGTACTTGTCTTTTACGCCACTGGTCATGTCGGTGGCCATGACGCCTGGGCGAAGTTCGATGACTTGGACGCCTTCGGCGGCGAGGCGGGTAGCCCATAGTTGGGCGGCCATGGCGAGACCGGCTTTGGAGATACAGTATTCTCCGCGGTTGACTGAAGCGGTGTTGGCGGAGACCGAGGTGACGAAGATCAGTTTATAGCCACCTGGGAGAAGTGATTTTCCTGGGTTAGCGAGCCAGTATCGGGCGGCGAGTTGGGTAAGGAAGTAGGGGCCCTTGAGATTCACGGTAAGAACCTCGTCAAAGATTTCCTCTTTGGCGTCTGGGAGATCGGCGCGTTCGCGGGGGGCGATACCTGCATTGTTGATCAGGGCATCGAGGCGACCAAATCCGTCGATTACCCGCTGGATCAGGCTGGCGCGGTCTTCAGAGGAGGCAAGTTGGGCGGGAACGGCAAGGAACTTCTGGTCTTTGGTTTTGGCTACGGCTTGGCAAGCGGCGACGGTTTCCTCGGCAGCTTGGCGGTTGGAGGCGTAGTGGATAGCGAGGTCGTAGCCTTCGGGGGCGAGAGAAAGGGCGACTCCACGACCTAGGCCACGGCTGGCTCCGGTGATAAGAATGACAGGTCGAGGCATGTGGAAAAGAGTACCCCAATGGAAAAAGAAAGAAGATGGAAGAAACCGCTTTCCTTAGCACAAAAACGACTTTATTTTATGTCCTAATGAAGATTCGCTCTAAAAGCCCATTTCGGGAGGCTCCCTTGCAGCCTTTACTCTTAAGGAACCTGCAGTTGCGCTGTGGGGACTGGTCGATCCGATCGCTTCGGGTAAACCGACACCTGCAACCGTTCGATCGGGTGGCACCTCACACGCATACCCATGGGCAGCTGCTTTTGTATTTGCGAGGGAGGGGAGAGCAGCAGGTGGATCAGAAAAAATGGTCGGTGGGAGCGGGTGCGGTTTTCTTTATTCCTCCAGGGAAAAAACATGCGTTTCGGGAGACGGGGCCGAGGAGGGCGATTTGTCTGGTGGTGGATTTAGGGGGGGGAGGTGTCAGGCGATGGGGTTTTCGGCATGGATTTCTTCCAGCGGAACGGATGGCGGAGGTGCGGCAGAGGGTGGCGGGGATGGGGGTGGGTCGATCGAGTGGGTTAGAGCTTTCGGCGGGGAGTGCGGCTTTGCTTGTTTTGGAGGTATGTCGGCAAGCGTGTCGAGGCGGTGCGGTAAAAAACGAGGCGGGTTCGCCAGTTATTCGGCGATTGGAGCGGGTGTGGAGAATGGATGAAGAGGGGAAGTGGCCGAGGCCTGGAGAGTTGGCCAAGCGGGTGGGATTGCAGAAAGATTATTTGAATCGGATGGTACGGCTCGCTTCTGGCTTAACTTTAGGGCAGTGGCGGGCGGGTGAACTTCTGCGATCGGTGGAAGTGGACATCAAAAAAGGGCTACGTGTTTTCGATGTGGCTGGGAGAGCGGGCTTTACCGATCAGAACTACTTTTCGAGGTGGTTCCGTAAGCAGACAGGTTTAGCACCAACAAAATGGCGTAAGTAGTTAGAATAAAGGTATTTAGAGCTTCGTCAAAAAATAACGGGTTAAGTAAAATAAATCAGCAATATTTTATTTATGGGGCTATAATGGTAAGTGAGGTGAAGAAGGTATTTAGCCAACGTTGCTATCGATCTAAGGTCCTTACGTTTTTCCGTTTCATTTGCGTTGGATCGATAGCTCTCTTTTCGGTTACTGGTGCAATGGCAACAAGCTATTATGTCGACACAGCTGCTCAGTTTAATTCATGTACGGACAAGAGCGGGGCTAGTTTTTCCACATTAAGGGCTGGAGATCGGGTTTATCTCAAAGGCGGTTCATGGGATGGATTAGTTAGCACGCTGACCGGTTCGATGACCGATGCGGAGGCTCAAGCGAATCCGGCCATAATTCTGGCGTGTGATGGAAATTATAGCCCGACGGTGGGTGGGGTGACTGTCAATGGACTTACCGCCATCAATTTCAAAGGAACGGGGCTCACTTTTTCTGGGGTTATTTTCAGCTCACAAAGCGGAATGAAAAAAGCCGGCATCTACAACGATTACAGCGGAAACGATTCTGCTGCCTACATGATCTCTCTGGATGGAGGTTCGCGATACATGGTGATGTCCCATTTAAAATTCGACCACTGCGGAAGGGATACCGTCGATATTCTCAATAACGATCACTATGGTGCGTGGATCTACAGCGAAGGTTACCGTAATACGATCCAGTACTGTGAAATGGAGGGCCGGGACTTCTACCCAAATGACATCAATGTCTCAGATCCCACTCTGCGGAAGTCGATCCGGCAGGCGACAGTCGTGATCTACAAGGACGCCAACGACCTGCAATACGGGTACCACTCCATCCATCACAACTACTTCGGCCCGAGAAGAATTCCCAAAAGCAGTGACCCACGTCTACCGACTTCGGCAGACGGTTCGCTGGCAGCGGATCTTTCCAATGGATGGGAATGTATTCGTGTAGGAAACAGTAGTTTTGTGGAGGTTGATTTTAACTGCACCGTTGAGAAAAACACCTTCTACCAGGCGATCCAGTCTGTTGATTTTCAGGCAGTCGCTAGCGTCACCGTGAACAGCGGCGGATCAAACTATACCAGCGCACCTACTGTCAGCTTCAGCGGGGGTGGGGGATCTGGAGCGGCGGGGACCGCGGCGATCTCGGGGGGGAGGGTGACTGCGGTGACCATGACAAGTGGGGGATCTGGGTACACCAGCGCACCCACGGTGAGTTTTTCTGGAGGAGGGGGTAGCAGTGCCAGCGGAACGCCTGTCATCGGCGGGCCTGATGACAATACCGGTGAGCCGGAGATGATCTCTAACAAGTCCCGACGGAACATCTACCGTTACAACACTCTTCTTAACAACTACGGGCAGCTCTGCCTGCGGCAAGGAGACTACTGCACGATTCAGGGTAACTACTTCCTTGCGGGCGGAGTTTATGATGGAAATGGAAATATTGTTTTGACGGAAACTAGAAATAACCAGATGGGCGGCGTTCGCGCCTTCGGATTTGGCCACACCATCGCAAACAACTACTTCTACAAGCTGAACGGCGACGGGATTCGTTCAGCACTTATCTTGGGCTCCGGCGCCACCACCACAGGGACGCTCTCCAGTCTGATTAATGGAGCCAACGGAGCTGCCTATGAAACGGCCAACTATGCTCAGGTCATCGGGAACAGCTTCATCGATTGTAAAGTGCTCACTTTGGATAATGCGAACGGGGAACTTTATCCGGTCTATGGGACGACCTTCTTCAATAATTTAGTCTACTACAGCGCCAACATCACCGGCAGTGGTCTGATCGGAAACACAACCGCGGGCTATGGAAGTCTCCTCCTGAGCGACCATGGCGGGCGGGCCGCGGGGAACTATGTCTATTCGGCGAGCACTTCTCAGTTGGGAAATGCGGCATCCATCTTAGGAGGCAGCGTTTGGTTGAAAGAGGCTTTCACCCCTTATAGCAGCGGCCAATCCCTTAACACCACCCTCTCGCCACAATTGATCAACAACGTGAACTTCACAAACTACACGAAGATCACGAACGATGGTGGGAATGTGGCCCAATATCTAAAAACAACAACGACCGGTGGGTCGCAGGTGATGTTCGCGTTTTCCCCCACGAACACTATGACGGCAAGAACCAATGGCTACGTTTCGTTTCGATTGAAACAGAACGTGAATGCAGCTGTCCCAACCGCCAATACTTTTGATGTCGGAATTGGAAATAACGTGGCCAGCACTACAACATCCTCGTCTGGCAACCGGTTGATCGGACTGTCTTTCAAGCAGAGTGGTACTGCTACGAATACTTTAGTGGTGAAGTCTGCCGATACGACTGTAGTCAGTAGTTTTACCAACTCCACGTCCACATCCTATTCGAAGGCGGAAATCTGGTTTAATGACAATGAAACTGTCTCGATGCCCTATACTGATCCTGTGGGTGGATCTCAAATCTTATCCACGAATAGTTTTGTCGTTTACCTTGGAGGAAGGCTCGTCACTCCTTCCGCTTCGGGATCTCCACTAGCAGGGGCTAGTGGCGCCAGCCTGAATATCGGTAAAATCGGCTTTAGCACCGCCTCCACCACTGCGATTGATTTTTCTTTTGGGGATATCTATGCCGCGGATTCGGAAAATACGAGTTTAAATGTGATCAGTAGTTTGTCGTCAGATAATCCTCTCTTGAGCGGGACGTACGACGTGCTCACGGTTCCGGCGGGAACAAGTCCTCTCCTTGGAAAAGCATCTGCCCTTCCGAGTATCAACGATACTTCCGCATCGGTTTCTTCTACGGGCACGCCTTTTGATCTGGCTGGGACGGTGGCCACTTACGGGGCGCTGGATATGCGTGGATTGTCTCGGCCCTCAACAGGGCGGGATATCGGTAACTATGAGGTGGAGGTAACTGGGGTAGGGAACCGGCCGCTACGGCGAGCGGAAGTCGGTGTTGTCGCCGCCACTTATCCGAATTCAATTCAGGTGAACAGTATTGCGCAGGGGGTTGCTTTTTCCCAACAGTTGAGTGCTTCCTTTGGCGCGGGCACTTTAAGCTGGTCGGTCATTGGAACTTTGCCCACGGGTTTGAGCCTTACCAGTGGAGGACTGCTTTCGGGGACGGCTTCTGGAGGAGGAACCTATCCCGTGACGATTCGGATGACCGATGCGAACGGAAGTTACGCGGAGATATCCACTACTCTGACTGTGGTGGCACCCCTTGCGGCTCCAGTAATCAGTAGTTTGGGCAGTGCGACTGCCGAGAAGGGCACCGCTTTCAGTTACATCATCACGGCCTCTGGCTCTCCCACTTCTTATAATGCAACACCCATACCTGAAGGGTTGACTTTCAATACCTCCACTGGAGCCATCACGGGAACGCCAACAGCTGGGGGAACTTTTGCTATTACGCTCTCGGCTACGAATTCGGGTGGTTCGGGAACGAAAGTTCTCACGCTGACGATCAGCGACGAGTTTGATGCATTACGGTTGAAGTGGAGGACAACACTGACTGACGACGTGAAAAGTTCAAAAACAACCGATAGCATTAACTCCCGATCATCTGGCTACCAAACGACGATGCTTTACGCCCTGACGGGAGTTAAAGTGGTGAACGGGGGCTCGGGTTATACAAGTGTGCCGACTGTGGCTATCAGCGGGGGAGGAGGGACGGGGGCCACGGCGACGGCGACGTTCGCGGCAGGAAAAGTCTCGGCTATTACCGTGACGAGTGTGGGGTCGGGTTACACCACGACACCGACGATTACGGTAAGCGGTGGAGGCGGGAGTGGTGTTATTGCGACCCCCATCGTTTCGATTTGGAGTGATCTTCCGCTTGCTGCGCAGACGGGGGTGAGCGCGGACGTTGCCTCAGGAAATATCGCGGGCTCTTTCAAGCGATTGGAGTACATGGCCCAAGCCTACGCGATACCCGAGTGTGCTTTATACCGAAACGCATCTTTACTGGCGGCAATTACGGGTGGCTTGGATTGGCTGACTTTGAATGTTTATACTTCAACCGGCACGCTATTCGGGAATTGGTACGATTGGATGGTGTCCGCGCCGCAGTCGCTGAACAACGCGGCGGTTCTGCTCCTCTCCAATCCTAGTGCGTTAAGCTCGACCCAAATCGCAAACTACGTCAAAGCGGTTTATAATTTCGGACCCGACAGTGTGAATCAGAAGGATTATTTCTGGTGGGGAGCTTTGACGGGTGCGAACACTTCCAACGCGGCACTTACCATGGCCATTCAGGGTATTTTATTGGGAAACAACACAACGACAGTCACGCGGTTTTGGCACGAAACCACTGGCCATTCGGTTAATCCACAGACTGATTATGTGGTCAGTGGGACCCTTTTATTGAATGAGGCGCAGGGGAATTTGAGCGGCAACAACCCCTTAGATTTCGACGGCAAAAGTGTGTTTACCACGGTGACCAGTGGGGATGGTTTTTATGCGGACGGCTCTTTTATCTATCACTCCATCATTCCCTACACGGGGTCGTACGGTCAGGAGTTGGTCGATAATATTGTGATTCTGGTGAAGTTTCTCGCCGGCTCCCTTTGGGAAATTACCGATCCCGAGGTTACGAATGTATATGACTGGATGACCAACAGTTTCGAACCATTGATGTATCACGGGGCTATGATGGATATGGTGCGAGGTCGGGCCATTGCTTCGTCCTCCTCGGATGAGTCTAAAGTGGGAGCCAGGGTGATTGCTAATATCCGATCGGTCGCCGCCTTTGCCCCGACCGAAATAGCAACCCAGTTGGTGGCATTTGCGGATTCGCCTCAAGTCGCAACGGGCCAATATCAGTTTCCGTCCATGGACCGTGTAGTCGCACATCGCAGTGGTTTCAGTTTTGGTCTGAGCATGTCCTCCACCCGAGTGGGGGGGTATGAAATCAACACCACTTCGCCGACTAATCTGAAGGGTTGGTACACTGGAGCAGGGGCGACCTATCTTTATTTGGGCAATCCGGATACCCAGTATATGGATACCTATTGGGCGACGGTTGACTGGTATCATCTGCCGGGGACGACGGCCGACTTAGGTGCGACTCCGGGTGATGCCGTGACAGATCAGAGTTGGGCGGGTGGTGCGCAAGTGGGCAATACCTACGGGGTGGCTGGAATGTCGGAGCACCCGGCAGGGACCGAACTTTATGCCAAGAAGTCCTGGTTCATGCTGGATGACAAAATTGTGTGTCTCGGAGCTGGGATCAGCTGCACCAGTGGCGGCGAAGTCGATACCACGGTGGAGAATCGTAGGCTCGGTAAGACGGGCACGACGGCGTTCAATATTGCCGATACGGTTTACTCGCTTTCTGCACCGACAGTCTGGCCCAATCCTGTGACAGTTAGCACGAGTACAAGTCCATCTTGGTGCGCGTTAGAGGGTGTTGCCGGGTATTATTTCCCGGAGGGTGCCTCGGACCTGCAGGCTCAATTCGCCGCGGATTCTGGATCATGGAAAACAATCAATCCGACCGATTCTGACTCTGCGACCTACACCGATTATTATCTCAAACTACTGTTCAAGCATGGGGCGGACCCGATGTCCGCGAAGTATGCGTATGTGATCCTTCCCAACCGAACGGCGATCAGTACGAAGGCTTACGCGGCCAACCCAGATGTGACGATTCTTTCGAATACAGAACCCACGAGCACGACCTCTGGCATTCAGGCGGTAAAGAGTCAGATACTTGGCGTGCGGGCGGCGAATTTCTGGGCGAAAACCAGCGGTTCGGACAACGGCGGCACAGTAGATATCATCACAGTGAACAAGCAGTGTTCCGTCATCGTGAAGGAGACTTATAACAGCATTGCGGTGGGTGTAGCCGATCCTACCCAGAGCAACACAGGTACGATCGTGGTCACCCTCAGCGGCCGAGCATCGCTTGGCACACTGTCGGTAGATTCTGGAGTGACAGTCACAGCAATCAATCCGATCACGCTTACCGTGAATGTGAATGGATCGAAAGGGAAGTCTTTCAACGCTTCTTTCACTGTGGCTGCAACCCCGGTCATTTCCAGTAGTCTCAATGAAGTGGGCAAGACCGGAACAGCGGTCAATTATCAGATCACTTCCGATAAGTCGGATGCCACCTATGAGGCAAGCGGACTTCCCAGAGGGCTTGTCTGCAGCCCTTCAGGTATAATTTCCGGAAAACCGACCGAGAGTGGAATGTTCTTCACGACCCTTGCCGCGACCTCTTCGGGAAGGACTGGATATGCGACTTTGACGTTTCAGATTTCCGATAGTTTAACTATCAAGAGCACTCCTAGTCTGGTGGCGCAACGTGGCAAACCGGTTACCTATCAGATCACCTCCGATGCGTTGCAGGCTACCTATACGACAGGGATTCTTCCGTTTGGGCTTATGTTGAACGGGTCTGGATTGATCTACGGGACTCCAACAGGAACTGGAAATTCCACGACGACCCTTTATGTGACCAACCCGGATGGGGGAACTGGACGAGCGACTTTGACGATCCAAGTGGCAGATAATTTGTCATCCATCTCGACTACGTATGGAGCCACCACGACCTGGGTTTGCCCTGCCAATGTGACGGCGGTTCAGGTGGATGCATGGGGTGCGGGCGGTGCGGGAGGAAGCGCTCAAAGGGAAGGCGCCTCGGGAACTGTCCAGTATGGTGGAGGAGGGGCTGGTGGAGCTTATGCCAAGAATCTCAGTTACCCTGTCGTTCCTGGTAATACGTATTATATTAATGTTGGAACATGTGCCTCGAATACCAGTTCGGTGGCAGGAACTGCCATTGCTGGAGGAGATTCTTGGTTCAGTTCTTCTAATGCCCCATCGGGATTGATTTTGGCTAAGGGCGGGGCGGGAGGAACTAATGCCATCGGTAACACCTCCACAACCGCCTATGCTAAGGGAGGGGTCGGCAGCATCAGCGGAAGTATCGGTAATGTCCTTTATGCGGGAGGAAGTGGGGCTAATGGCTCGCAAACGAATGCGACCGGTTTTGGAGGAGCAGGCGGTGGAGGTAGTGGCGCGGGTTTTAGTACCAATGGGACTACCACCACGAACTGTGTCGGCGCAACAGCGCCAGCTGGAGGCGGCAATGGCGGCACGGGTCCAACTACCGGCTCCGTTAGCGGAACAAATGGTTTTGCTCCCGGAGGTGGCGGGGCCGGATCTCGAAATTCCAGTGGTACGATTACTGCTGGTGCATCCGGTGGGTCTGGCCAAATCATCCTCACCGTGCAATCCATTGCCAAGGCCTCACAGGTGATCACCTTTGGTTTGGATTCGGCAACCGCCACCGTTGGGGATTTACCGAAGACGCTGATCGCGACATCTACATCTTCCCTGCTGCCGGTGACCCTGACCAGTTCCGATCCTAATGTCGCGACGATCACTAGCGGAAACACACTGAACATTGTGCGAGTAGGAACGGTCACCCTCACAGCCACGCAGGAGGGTAACGAAAACTACGAGGCTGCCATGCCGGTGAGCGTGAGTTTGACGGTGAGTCCAGGCGGATTCAGTAGTTGGAATGGTGGAAGTGCCACGATGACCTCGGCTCTCCTTCTGAAATATGCGTTGGGGGGAGCGAGCAGTTCGACGGGGGTGAGTGAAGCCACAACGAGTTCGCTGGGGGCATCGACCTTCACGATGACGGCAGTTGTCCGTACCGATGATTCTTCAAAGCTGAGTATTATTCCAAAGGCAACGACTAGTCTGAGCGACACTTGGGATTATCCAGTAACGACGACCGGAGAGATTGATGGGGTGAGTCAGGCAGGGGTAGGGACAGGATGCGAAAGAAAAGTATTTACGGTGAACCGAGCGTCGAATACGAAAATCTTCATGAAGATTGAGGTTAGTTATACGCCGTAAGTCGGATGCGCAGTCTATGTCCTTACAAAGCCATTTAACTTTTCAAGCAATGAAATCCTTCTGATTTAAAATGAAAGCAACATTCGCGATGTCTTCATTCTTCCGCTTTGTTTTAGTTGTATCCGTTGTTTTGTTTTCTGTGAATCGTGGGTTGGCGGTTACTTATATAGTCAGTAGCGAAACCGAGTTCAACGCCCTACCTAGTTTGAATGCTGGGGATATTATCAAGATTCAAAGCGGGACTTCCGGATCTATCAACAGGCTAAGTTGGGTTTGTCCAAGCAATGTCACGGATGTGCAGGTGGAGTGCTGGGGCGGCGGCGGGGCAGGTGGCAGTGCTTATAAGCCGGCTAGCGGATTTGGCGCTTTGGGAGGGGGAGGAGCTGGTGGGGCCTATGCTAAAACCACTGTGCCAGTTCTTCCTGGCAACAGCTACACGATCAATGTCGGTGCTGGCGGAGTCAGTTCCACCACCGATAAAGCCAAGGTGCCCGGCGGGAACTCTTGGTTTGGAAGCAGTTCGGCCACCAACTGTTTGGCAAAGGGTGGGGAGGGGGGGGAGAGCGTGGTCAGTTCGAGATCCGGCATTACCGCCACGCTTTGCGGCACGGGAGGTGCAGGTAGTTCGGAAGGAAGCTTGGGCAATATTGCATATCAAGGTGGAAACGGTGCAGGCGCTTCAAACAGCGCTAACACAGGAGGCGGGGGTGGAGGCAGTGGTGGAACATCTAGTGCGGGATCCAATGCTGTTTCCTATTTAGGAGCCTCGGCAGTTCCTGGTGGAGGAGCGGGAGGAAATGGAAAAAATTTAAACCCCGGGAGTGGTTTGCCAGGTGACTCACCGGGTGGAGGTGGAGGTGGAGCTAGAGGGACGCAAATAGGGACACAATTCATGGGGGGATCTGGCGGGACGGGGCAAATCATTCTCCAATTGATAAACAACAAGGCTGATCCGGTGATCAGCCAGGCTCCTGTTGCTACAATGATTGCGAGCGGGGAAACTCTGGCCTCTTCCTTTTTGAGCGGCGGGACTGCCAATGTGTCGGGAACTTTTGCTTGGACGTCTCCCAGTGCAATGCCCGGCGTCACTGGGAATCAGAGCGTGACCTTCAGCCCGACGGATTTAGTCAACTACAACTCCGTGACAGTCCTAGTGAATATTGTCGTCACGGAGCCTTTCCGGCAGGGAAGTTGGGTGAATCTGGCCGACGACGGAAGGTTGCTCTACAAGCGGGATGATTTGGGCAACCGCATTCCCGATTTCACCGCATGCGGATACAAGGCCGGGAAAGAAGGAATTCCTTATGTGCCGACACGGGTCGTTGTGAAGCCCGGCGATGGGGACGATCGGGCGCTGATCCAGGCCGCCATCGACCGAGTGGCGGCGATGACACCGGATGCAGACGGGTTTCGTGGAGCCGTTCTCCTAGCGGCCGGTGAGTACCAGGTTTCCAGTCCGCTGCTGATTGCAACCAGCGGAGTAGTGCTTCGAGGGGTGGGGGAATCAGAGACCGAAGGTACGAGGTTGAAATCAACCGACCGGTCGGGGGTCTATCTCTCCAACCAGACGATCCTCCTACAAATTCAGGGTTCCGGATCTACCACGGGAACGGGCACAGTCCAGGCGATTACTTCCCCGTATGTCCCATCCGGATCGAACAGCTTTGAGGTTGCCAGCGTTTCTGGTTTTTCTGTGGGTAGCGAGGTTAGGGTTTTTCGGCCCTGCACGACGGGATGGATCACCGCGATCGGGATGGATCAACTTTCGCCGAACGACAACGGTACCGACAACCGATGGTATGCGGGGATGAGAGATTTGTATTGGCACAGAACGATCCAAAGAATTGAGGGGAACCGCATCTTCTTGGATGCCCCCATTACCACCGCGATCGACCAAACCTACGGGGGTGGGACGGTGCAGAAATACACCTTCGCAGGCCGGATTGAAAAATGCGGGGTGGAGGATATCCGCGGTCTCTCCAGCTATGATGAGACCAAGCGGGATTCAGCTGGAAATTATATCGATGAAGCCCATGCCTGGAACTTTATCCAGATTGGGGCGGCCCAAAATTGTTGGGTGCGGCGGGTAACTTCCCGTTATTTCGCCTACTCCTGTGTTTCGCTGCAGAAGGGGGCCAAGTGGGTCAGTGTGCTGAACTGTCAATCCCTCGATCCGGTTTCCGTTGTGGATGGTGGCCGCCGGTACGCATTCAACATCGATGATTGTGAGCTTTCTCTGGTGAAAGACTGTACGAATGACAGCGACCGGCACCAGTTCGTCACGCACAGCAACACCTCGGGTCCGAATGCCTTCGTCAATGGGACGTCCACCCGTGCCCTTTCAGAGTGCGGTCCGCACCATGAATGGGCGAATGGAATTCTTTGGGATCGGATCATCGTCAGTGGGTCGCTCGCGACTTTTGCCATCCGCAACCGCGGGGATCAGGGAAGCGGACACGGATGGGCAGCGGCTAACTCCCTGGCGTGGAACTGCGAAGCTCCCGAATTTGACGTGGAAAATCCGCCCACTGCCAAGAATTGGATGATCGGTTGTGTCGGCACCATTGATACTTCCAATTTGCAGGCGGTTCCGGCCAATCCGGACTTTGGAACCTATGACAGCAACGGAGCCACTGTTTTTCCCGTCAGTCTTCTCGGAAGGCAAAGGCAGGATACGCTAGGGACTCCGGGTTCGCAGATCCGTGAATATGTCGTCGGGGATTTTGACGGCTGTACGCCATCCGGAAGCACAGGCGATTCCGCTTCGGTGGATAGCACTTGGTTGAGTGCTATCACTACATTGTCATCTAGCCAGATCGGTACGATGGATGACACACGGACCGGTAAATGGATTCCTTGGACGCATAATTTCACGCTGGATTCGGGAGATACGATTCTCTCAGCCACTTTGTGGGTTGGTCTGAGGTCGACAGGAACTGGGTGGACGGATGATGTAATCTATTTGGATAGCCCTAGCCAACCCGTGTCCCTCTCGTCCCTGGGGGCCGCGTTGAGCGGGACCAGCTCCTCGGTCGTCCGCTTGGATCTGGGCCCTTATCTGGCTAATCTTTCCGACGGGAAACTGAATCTGGCGCTGTCTGGTGATACAGCCTTGGACTGGTCGATGCTGGAACTGCGGGTTGCTTCCTCCTCGGTCTCCTCGGGATCTTTGACCACTCTGACGCCGGAAGCCGACAGCACTGTCGATGCGGCTAATCCGACCGAAAATTCTGGGACATCAGTTAGCCTCGCGACCTTGGCCAATTCAAAAACATCCTATCTCCGTTGGAATCTTCAGGGGGTATCGGGGAAAATCACCCGGGCCCGGGTTCGTCTAGTCCCAAGTTCCGTGGGTGCCACTGCGATCGAAAATTATGCGGCGCTTGCCGGAAATGGTTGGGAGGAGAACACGATTCAATATGCGAACCAGCCCGTCGCCAATGGTCCGATGGTTTCTTGGAAGGTGCAGATCGGCCAAGCCGTGGAATTTGATGTCACCCGCGAAGCCCAGGAGGCGCTGACAGCCGACGGCAAGCTTTCGCTGCAAATCGGATCGGCACGGAGCATCGGATCCTCCGGAACTGCGACATACGCTTCCAGGGAAGGTGGTCAACCCCAGCTGATCCTTACTACCAGTGCAGGGAATACGGCTCCGACCATCGCTTCTTCGGGTGATCAATTTGTCGAGTTGGGGGCGGTGGTTGAACCAGTTGTTCTCGGGGTGGCGGATGCGGAGAGTGCGGCCACGGCCCTTGTGGTGACTGCATCTTCCTCCAATTCGGCCCTCGTGCCGAATGATTCCGCTCACCTGACACTCGGCGGCGTCGGAGGTGTGCGCAGCCTTCAGATCACCCCGGTGGCCGGCGCCACAGGCACGGCCACCATCACAGTGACTGTAAGTGATGGGGGTCTTTCTTCCTCCACGACTTTCCTTTTCGCTGTCCGGATGCCTGTCTCCGTGTTCCTGAGCGCGGGGAGCACGACTTGGGTGTGTCCCAGCAATGTGACGGCGGTGCAGGTGGAATGCTGGGGTGGAGGCGGTGCTGGAGGTAGCGCCCAAAAGGCATCGGGGACGGCCCAATGTGGTGGAGGAGGGGCGGGGGGTGCCTACGCCAAGGCCAGCAATTATCCCGTGATTCCGGGAAATACTTATTACATCAATGTTGGAGCTTCGGCGTCGAACAACAGTTCGGTCACGGGAGTTTCCGTCGCCGGCGGGGACTCTTGGTTTAATTCCAATAATGTGACATCGACCTTGGTTTTGGCCAAGGGAGGAGCAGGTGGAAACAGTGCGATCGGGAGCACTACCACGACAGCCTACGGTTTGGGCGGAAGCGGAACAACGACGGGAAGTTACGGTGACGTCAAATATGCGGGTGGATCTGGTGCGACCGGATCGGCATCCGGTAGTGGTGGTGGTGGGAGTGGGGCGGGTTATGGGGCCAGTGGGGGAAGTGCAGTCGGCAGTGTGGGCGGTACCGCACCATCGGGTGGCGGCAACGGGGGAACCGGAGTCACAAATAGTTCCGTTGCCGGCGGAAGTGGTTTCTCCCCTGGTGGCGGAGGAGGAGGGGCGCGTTCATCTGTGGCACCCACTTTTGCGGGTGGAGGGGCGGGTGGCACGGGTCAGGTGATCGTGTCGGTCAAAACCATTACGGCGAATCTGAGCTTGGGCGGTCTTGCCCAGACCTACGACGGCAATCCAAAATCGGCCACTGTCACAACGGATCCCGCCAACCTAAACACGGTCGTTACCTACAATGGTTCGACCAGTTTACCAACGGCGGGCGGCAGCTATGCCGTCGTGGCCACGATCAACGAAAACAGCTACTCCGGTTCGGTCAGTGGCACACTGGTCATTGCCAAGATTTCCCAAACGATCACTTTCGGGTTGGATTCGGCGACCGCCAAAGTCGGGGATGCTGCACGGACGTTGATTGCGACATCTTCTTCCGAGCTGCCGGTGACCCTGACCAGTTCGAATCCTAATGTGGCGACGATTGACGGCAATAGGCTGAACATTGTGGGAGAAGGGACGGCTACGATCACCGCCAAGCAGGCCGGCAGTTCGAGCTACGAGGCGGCTACGGATGTTGAGGTGCTTTTGACGGTCAGCGCGGCACCCGGCACGACCTTTGCCAGTTGGAATGGTGAAAATTCCACCATGACCTCACCTCTTCTTCTAAAATATGCGTTGGGGGGAGCGAGCAGTTCGACGGGGGTGAGTGAAGCCACGACGAGTTCGCTGGGGGCATCGACCTTCACGATGACGGCAGTTGTCCGCACCGATGATTCTTCAAAGTTGAGTATAATTCCCAAGGCAACGACTAGTCTGAGTGACAATTGGGATTATCTAGTAACGACGACTGGAAAGATTGATGGGGTGAGTCAGGTAGGGGTAGGGACAGGATGCGAAAGAAAGATATTTACGGTTAGTCGAGCATCGAACTCGAAGATCTTTATGAAGATTGAGGTGAGTTATACGCCGTAAGACATGAAGCAGTGCCAGACGCGGAGCGGATCAGTTTTTTTTTGGGATCAAGGTAAGGTCCCGCATTCCCGAGGCGCGCTTACGCCGCGGATTGCTCACGCTAAGCCCCGACGCGGGTCGGGGTAGATATGCTGAGGTCGGAAAGAAAATTAACTTTTTTAAAAAAGCCGTTGCGACCTTAGCGACCGTGGCGTGAGGCATGGAATTGCTCAGGCTAAGCCCCGACGCGGGTCGGAGTAGAAACGCAAACCCTCCTTCGCTCGGTCTCGGTAAACCTCGCTGAGCTTCGGAGGGCGCTTGGGACGGATAGGAGGGATTATTTTTAATTTTGAATGTTTAATTTTGGATTGGCGGAGAGCGCCTGGGGCGGATGGGGATTTTCGATGTCCCCCGCAGTAGCGGGACACGCTTACTCGGGGGAATTGAGCGCTTGTTTACGTTCTTTTCCGTTTAGAAAAGAACTAGGACGACCGAGCCTACTACGTTCCGCCGGCGTTACTTCGAAGGCTAAGGGATAGTCGTCCCTACCGGTGTTGTGGTTTGGAGGTGAGGTGAAGTTAGTCCTGCTGGCTGGCGGGGACGGGGAGGATAATCGATTCTGGCTCTGGATCGGGTTGTGAAGCGAGGCGGGCTTTGATCCGAGTGGGGGAGATAATGACGACTTCTTTGACGAGACCCAGTTTTTCGAGGAGCCAGATGAGCCAGGCGGAGGAGTCGGGCTGGGTCCAGTGCATGCCGTGGCGGGCGGAACGGGGGAAGGCATGATGGTTGTTGTGCCAACCTTCGCCCATGGCAAGAATTCCGAAGAGGAAGTTGTTGCGGCTGGCATCGGTGGTTTCAAATGAGCGACGACCGAAGGTGTGACAGATCGAGTTAACCGACCAGGTGATGTGCTGGTTCATGAAGAGGCGAACGAAACCGCCCCAGACCAAGCCCCCGAAGGCGCCGATGAGGATCGATTTTCCGAAAAAGAACGCGGCGAGGGCTCCCACTCCTGTGGGGATGAGGAGGCCAGTAAAGACCCAGAGCCACCAGGTGTTGTTGATGGCAACGATGATGGGGTCTTTGAGAAGGGCAGGAGCGTAGCGTTGGATGTCGGGTTTAAAGTTGTCGAGAATCCAACCCGCGTGGGCATGCCAAAGACTTTTGAGGGGGCTATGGGGATCTTCCTCTTCGTCTGAGTTGGCGTGGTGTTGAACGTGGGTGGCGGCCCAGTGAAGGGCGGGGCCTTGCATGGCCATGGAACCGCAGATGAGGAGGAAGGTTTTTAGCCAAGGATGAGCTTGGAAACTTTTGTGGGTAAGCATCCGGTGGTAGCCGATGGTGATGCCGTAACCACAAAGGGTGAAAAAGGTAAGGAGGAGAGCGAGATCGACCCAGGTGACATAAGAGTTCCAGAGAAGAACAATAGCGGAGATTACACCGAAGATGGGTAGCCAAACGAGGGCGAGGAGGATGGTTTTGGTAAGAGGATCGGTTGCTTGGGCGTGGGAGATGGATGAGGACATCAGAGAAGACTGCGCTATATTTCCTTGAGGGCAAGGCTTAGGAGTAAGTTTCTTCAATATGTAGGAGATCGTAATCTAAAATATTGTTAGTAAGTTACTTAAGGCAAGTTTATCTGGATTTTATTATGCTAAGTGGGGTTGGAATCTAGGTGGGACCGCGAGGGGGGTGGCGCATGACGGTGAAGAAAAAAAGGAGTTCGAGGGTGTAGATGGCGAGGAGGGCGATGAGGAAAAAGTCGAAGCGGGCGAGGGGGAGGGAGGTTAATCCGCGAAGGATGCCATAGGTGGCTAGAGGGATGCCGAGCATTTTTGCGGAGAGGAGAAGGCGGGGGCGGAGTTGGCGATAGCGAGGGTGGAGGAAGGAGAGAACTAAGGTCAGGGCGACGGAGCCAATGACTACGAGCAAGAGAAGGACAAGGGTGATTTCTTCTGATTCTTCCACGGGGAAGACCTTAGCACGAAATCAGGGATGAGGATTGATGAGACGCAAAAGTTCTTGGCGTCGGGTAGCGAGATCTTGAGTGGAAAGAGATGTGAGGCGGTTAAGGCTGAAATCCTCAACATTGAAGGAGGCTAGGAGGGTTCCCTCGATGACGCCCATAGCGAGGGAAGATAGATTCACCTCTTTTTGGCCTGCGAGGTAGCCGGTGAGGCCGCCTGCAAAAGTATCTCCTGCACCAGTGGGATCGACGACCTGATCGAGGGGGACGGCGGGGGCGGCGAAAGCGCCATCGGGTCCGATGAGGAAGCAACCGTGTTCTCCCTTTTTGATGGCGACGTAGCGGGGGCCCCGGTCACGGAGCCAGCGAGAGGCGCGGAGGAGATTGGGTTCGCCCGAGAGGAGGCTGGCCTCGGAGTCGTTGAGGATGAGCATATCGATTCGGGGAAGGAGCTCGAGAAGGCGGGGTTGGGCGATATCGATCCAGAGGTTCATGGTGTCGGCGATGGTGAATTTTGGTTTCTCCATCTGATCGAGAACGAGGTGCTGGAGGTCGGGGGCGATATTCCCGAGGAGAACGAAGGGGAGTTTTTTGTGAGAGGCGGCGAGCTGGGGTTTGAAATCGGCAAAGACATTGAGATCAGTGGAGAGGGTTGTGCGGTTATTCATGTTCTCTTCGTAGCGTCCGTGCCAGCGGAAGGTTTTGCCTTGGACGACTTGGAGACCAGTCAGATCGATATTTCGTTTTTCCCAGACGGCGCGGTGGTGGGCGGGAAAGTCGTTGCCGACGATACCGATGAGGCTGACGGGGGCGTGGAAGCTAGCGGCGAGACCTGCGAAAGAGGCGGAGCCGCCAAGGAGATCGGAGCGATCTTCTTTGGGGGTTTGCACACGGTCGATGCCGACCGATCCGACGACGAGAACGCTCATGGGCGAAGAGACTCCTTGAAAGCTGAGGCTGTGCCAAGCCGAGAAAGGATTTCGCGAGCGGCGGCTGTGGGGTCGGAGGCGAGGAGAAGATGAGAGACGAGACAGACGCGGGTGGCGCCGTGCTGGGCTGATTCGGTGACGCGATCGGGGGTAAGACCGCCGATACAAAAGAAGGGAAGAGTGACTTGGCGAACAATTGCACGAATTTTGGCGGGGCCGATGGGGGTGTAATCGGGTTTTGTGCCTGTGGGGAAGAGGGGACCGAAGCCGAGGTAATCGGGGCCGAGGGCTTGGCCGGCGATGGCTTGGCAGGGAGAGTGGGTGGACAGGCCGAGGAGGATGGAGGAGCCAAGGAGGCGGCGGGCTTCGGGGATGGGGAGGTCGTCTTGGCCAAGGTGGCACCCGGCGGCGCCAGAGGGAATGACGAGGTCGGGGTGGTCGTTAAGGATAAGGGGGAGGCCGAGTTGGGCTAAGAGGGGGATGAGAGTACGGGCGGCAGAGAGGATTTCTTCTTTCGAAAGATTTTTGGCACGAAGTTGGAAGATGGTGGCGCCACCTTGGGCGAGTTTGAGGGCGAGGTCGGGCCACGCGGAGGGCGCAGCGTAGGTGGAATCGAGGATAGCGTAGAGGCGGGCTTGCTGGAGGGCGGCGTGAGCTCGGGCGGGATCGAGAACAGGGGACATGAATCAGGCGGGAGATTCGATTTTACGTTCAAAAAAGCGTTCGAGAAAGTTGGTGGAGTATTTGCCCCGGCGGAAGTCTTGATCGCGGACGATTCGTTGGCCGAGGGGGATGGTGGTTTTAACTCCGCGGATAATGGTTTCGTCGAGAGCGCGTTGCATCCGCGCGATGGCGGTAGAGCGGTCGGGTCCAGAGGCGATGAGTTTGCCGATCATGGAATCGTAGAAGGGGGGAACGGTGTAGCCGCCGTAAAGATGGGAATCGAGGCGGATACCGATGCCTCCTGGAGGGTAGAAGAGGTTGATGGTGCCTGGGCAAGGGCGGAAGTCGTTGGAGGGATCTTCGGCATTGATACGGAATTCGACGGCGTGGCGGAGGGGTCGGAGATTATCGAACTCCGCGCCAAGGCGTTCGCCTGCGGCGATGCGAATCTGTTCGCGAACGAGATCGATACCGTAGACTTCTTCGGTCACGGGGTGTTCGACTTGGATGCGGGTATTCATTTCGAGGAAGTAGTAGTGGCCAGCGTTATCGACAAGAAACTCCATGGTGCCGGCGTTTTCGTAGTGAACGGCTTCGGCAAGTTTGATGGCGGCCTTGCCCATTCGTTTACGCAGATCGTTATCGAGAAGGGGGGAGGGGGATTCTTCAAGGAGTTTTTGGTGGCGCCGTTGGATAGAACAGTCGCGTTCGCCGACGTGAATAATTTTTCCACGTTTATCGCCCAGGATTTGGAATTCGATATGGTGAGGTTCTTCGATGAGTTTTTCTAGGTAGACGTCGGGGTTGCCGAAGGCTTTTTCCGCTTCCATTCGGGCGGCGAGGAATCCTTTGACGAGGCTGACGTCGTTATGGGCCGGTCGCATGCCTTTGCCGCCGCCACCAGCGACGGCTTTGATCATCACGGGGTACCCGATTTTTTTTGCGGCTTTGATGGCTTCATGTTCGGTAGAGACGGGGCCATCGCTACCTGGAGGAATGGGGACGCCGGCTTTGCGGGCATTTTCGCGGGCGAGGGATTTATCTCCCATTTTACGAATGGATTCGGGAGAGGGACCGATGAAGCGGATGTTACAGGATTGGCAGACTTCGGCGAAGTGGGCGCTTTCCGAGAGGAAGCCGTACCCAGGGTGGATAGCGTCGACATCGCCGACTTCGGCGGCGGAGATGATGCGATCGATTTTGAGATAACTTTGTGCGCTGGGTCCTGGGCCGATGCATATGGCTTCGTCGGCGGCTTGGACGTGAAGGGAGTCGTGATCGGGTTCGGAGTAGACGGCGAGGGTACGGATTCCGAGGTCTTTACAAGCGCGGATGACGCGGAGGGCGATCTCGCCTCGGTTGGCGATGAGGATTTTGTTGAACATGTGTGGGAGGTAGGAGGCGGGGAAGCGGGGCTTCCTGCTTGGGGGGTTAGGAGGGCCGAATGCGAAAGAGTGGTTTACCGAATTCAACCGGCTTGCCGCTTTCGGCAAGGATTTCGGTGATGGTGCCTGAGAGTTCGGCTTTGATTTCGTTCATGACTTTCATGGCTTCGATGATGCAGACGACAGTTTCGGCGTTGACGACCGTACCTACATCGACGTAGGCGGGGGAATCGGGGGCTGGGGCGGCATAAAATGTGCCGACCATGGGGGAGTTAATGGAGGGGAGAAGAACGGGGGTGGGTGGTGGCGTGGACGGGGCTTGAGAGAATTGTGGTTGGGGGATGGAGTGAAGGGCGGGGGCGGGTGGTTGGGAGGTGGTAAAGATTTGGGGTTCACCGTTGGGGCCACGGCGAATACGGATCTTGGTGCCGTCTTTTTCGTACTCGAACTCGGCGAGGCTATTCTTGCGCATCAGATCGATGACCGCCTTAATCTCTTTAATATCCATAGAACAGCAATATTACTGGAAGAAACGGGCGGAAATCAAAAAGAAAATACTTTATCATTAAAGTAGCCTTTAAACCGAGTG
The DNA here is from genome assembly GCA_947466515.1 of Verrucomicrobia subdivision 6 bacterium. Taxonomy (GTDB): domain Bacteria; phylum Verrucomicrobiota; class Verrucomicrobiia; order Methylacidiphilales; family Verrucolacustridaceae; genus Verrucolacustris. Next base: position 38,228 of record CANIEM010000007.1, read on the forward strand.
GGTTCGATGGGCGTGCTGGGAGCACGAGGGGTGGGTGGGTGGGTTAAAGGAGGCCGGCGATGCGGAGGCAGGATACTTCAATGGCGAGGGTTTGATCTACGTTACGAGAAAGGGCTGAGCGGAGTTTTTCTAGGGCGTCCACTTCCCGGACGATTTCGGGTTGGAGGGTGGACTCTGCTCGAGCCCAAGCCCCGCGGATGAGATGGGCGATGACATCTTCCCGAACACGGACAAGTTGACCCGCAGTCGAGGCAGTGTGGGCTAACTCATTTTCATCGTCTGCTTCATCGTTCAATTCAGAAGCTTCGGCGCTAAGACGATCGCGGGTGGCAAGAAGGAAGGATTGAAGGAGGGATGCGCGACGATAAGCATCCAGAGCGTTGGGTTGAGCGGTTTGGTTCCAACGGCCAGCTAACTCTTCCAGCCCCGGAATGGGATCTGGATGCTGGCTGGGAATGATGGGGAAAGTTAGGCAGCGGGAGCGGACGGTAGATAAAAGTTGTTCGGGCCGATCAGAAGTAAGAATAAGAAGGGTGTGGTCGGGCGGTTCTTCGAGGGTTTTAAGGAAAGCGTTGGCTGCTTCCGCTGGCGGAATGCACATCCGCTCTGCCTCAAGAATAAGAGCGACCTTGAGGGGGGCACGATGGGGGCGACGAGATAGGGAGTGTTCAAGCTGGCGGACTTGGGCGATGGAGACGCGACGCGATTTTGATTCAGGGCGGAGGACAAAAAAATCGGGGTGGTCCTCGAGGTCGGCATCGAGAAGATTGGCGGCGAGCCCACGAGCGAGGGATTCGAGTTCGGCGGGGGGTGCGCCCGTGAGAAGGTGGGCGTGGGCGAGGCGGCCTTCTTTGGAGGCAGCCTGAAAAACCTCTTCAACGCGGGAGGGTGGAAAAGGCATGGCGCAGCTCCTTTTGAATGCGGGCAAAGGTTTCCTCGCGGGAGCCAGAAGCATCGATGAGTCTGACTCGTTGGGGTTCCCGCTGAGCGAGAGTACGATATCCATCGGCAACTTTTTTGTAGAAATCAAGATCGAGGTCTTCGATCCGATCTTTTTGGCCTACGGGGCGAGGGCGGCGGAGAGCGCGGCTACGGGCTTCGGCCGGGTCGAGATCGAGGATGAGGGTGATATCTGGTTCGCGATGGGCGATGGCGAAATGGTTGATGAAGCTAACTGCTTCGATCGGAAGTCCGCGGGCATTGCCTTGGAAGACGGTGGTGGAGTCGTGAAAGCGGTCGGCAATGATCCATTCTCCTCGGGCGAGGGCGGGATGGATGAGTTGGCGAACGAGTTCGGCTCGGCTCGCGGCAAAAAGGAGTAGTTCTGTTTCGGCGGTCATAGACTGTCCGACGGGATCGTGTTTGAGGAGATGGCGGATGGATTCGCCCACAGGGGTACCACCGGGTTCACGGACTTCGTGAATGGTGAGGTTGGTGGCACGAAGCCAAGTGAGGGTGGAAGCTATTTGGGTGCTTTTGCCACACCCTTCGCACCCTTCAAAAGTAATGAAACGACCTGGGGAGGTCATTCGGGAACGTCGAGGGCGGCGACGGCGAGGGCGGCAATGCCATCTCCCCGACCAATGAAGCCAAGTTTTTCGTTAGTGGTGGCTTTAATGTTAACGCGATCGACAGACAGCCCGAGGGCGGCGGCAATTTTCACGCACATGGCGGGAAAGTGGGGGAGAAGTTTTGGGGCCTCGGCGAGAAGAGTGGCATCGACATTGAGAATGGTGGCCTTTTTTTCTTTGGCGAGGCGGGCGGATTCGGCCAAGAAAAGAGTGCTGGCAACATTTTTCCATTTTGGGTCGGTGTTGGGAAAGTGGGCTCCGATATCTCCTGCGCCGAGAGCACCGAGGATGGCATCGGTCAGAGCGTGAAGTAGGACATCTGCGTCGGAGTGACCTTCGAGCCCACGTTCGTAGGGAATGGTGACGGCACCGAGTACGAGGGGACGCCCCGCGACCAGAGGATGAACATCATAACCAAAGCCAACGCGCAACATGGGAAGAGAATGTCGCTAGAAGTGGCGCAGGCCAACGGTTTTCGTAAAAGTTCTTCGCAAACTCATGGTGGCTAGGAAGGTTTATTTTCTCGTTTGCCTTGGATATGATAAAGCTGTCTGTGGCCTAGATCCTTTACCTCCTGTTTGCCTGCAGGAGTTAAGATATAATGCTTATCAAGCGATTGAAAAACTTCGGATGAAGTTAGAATCGTGTCGGGATGGGCCAATCGCTCTAAGCGGGCGGCAAAGTTTACGGTGTCCCCCCAAAGGTCGTAGCCAAGTTTCTGTTTGCCGACGACTCCTGCAATGACGGGTCCACGGTGAAGACCCATGCGCAGGGATAAAGGAATTTGAGCTGGGGTGATTATCTTTTTGGCATGCTGCAGAAGATGGATAGCAAAGTCTGCGAGCAGGGAAAGATGGATGGGGCGCGCTTCTGTCAAACCGCTGACCGCAAGAAAAGAGTCGCCGATAGTCTTTATTTTTTCGATGCCGTAACGACTAGTTAGAGATTCCATCCACTCGAAGGTAAGGCTTAGGAAGGCGATGATATCTTTCGGGGTGGTGGTGTGGGTTAGTCTTGTAAAGCCGACGATATCGACAAAGAGTACGCCGACATCTGGGGCTAAATCTGCGATTGGATTTTCGCCTTTCATTGCGCGGCCTGCGATGTGGGAGGGAAAAATATTAAGAACAAGATGTCGACGGGATTCTTCCTCACGGCGGAGGCGAGTCATAGCATTCGAGAGGCGCTCTTCAGCCAATTTTGTGCGCACGGCGTAATCGAGTCGGACAAGAAGTTCTTTTCGGTCGTAGGGCTTTTGCAGGAAATCGACTGCCCCTAAGCGCATGGCATCGAGAAAAACGTTGCGATCTCCCTCAGCAGAAATGAGAATGACAGGAGCGCGGTGAGCGAGGTTGGTCTCGTGGTAACGACTTAGAAATGTCCGAGCCCCGCCTCCTGGCATATTCCAATCTAAAAGTATGGCGTCGTAGTCTTGGGTGAGCGCTCGCTCGATTCCCTCTTCGAGGGAACCGACCGCGACGCCAACATGGCCCGCATCTTCGCAAATGCGGGTGGCCATCTCTTGCTCACCGGAATCGTCGTCAACGATAAGAATTGTTCCTTGAGGGCGACCGATTTGGGGGTGGGTTACTGGGGCGGGATGATCGACAGTGACGACCGGATCCTCGCGATTTCTAAGAATAACGCCCGCTTTATTGAGGGCTTGCTGAAAGCGGGTAAGGTCTTCGATCGGGGCGTGAGGCATATGCTTAAGGCCCTGCACGATCTCAATTATCTGGTCTAGGATAGGCAGGCAGAGTTCTGCGAGTGTTTCGCTGGACGGGATAGAATCAGATTCTCGCTCCCAATTTCTAGCGTGGGCGAGGAGCTTAGCTGAAAGGAATTTAAGCTGAGGTGCGGTATCGGGGGGGGTGGCACCCAGTCGCTGGTAATCCTCGAGGATGAAATCGGCGTATCCCTTCATCTGCCCGAAGGCAGTGAAAATATCGTGGCGGAATCTTGATCTCATAAGATGAATTACCTGAAAGACATATTCCGTGGGATAGAGGGTAGGAAGAACCAGATATCCAGGGTCATAGAAGGGATAGCGCTTGGCGGATGGCGGAGATGAGGAGTTCGAAGTCGAGAGGCTTGGGAAAAAAAGCATGAAAGCCAGCGGTCTTTGTTTTGGCAACGACCTGTTCGGTTTCGGATGCGGAAATAGCAAAAAAGATGATATGCGCTAAACTGGGTTTGGAGATGAACTGGGCAATAGTTTCGTACCCGCTCCAACCCCCAAGGTGAAGATCGATCAGGGCAAGTTGGGGGGGTTGTTCCAAGGCGGAGCGCATAGCCTCCTCTCCTGACTCAGCGGTGATGGCAGATAAACCTGCCCGCCGTAATTGCCGGGAAATTAGGTCGCGATTTAACTCGTCATCGTCGACAACGAGAATTTTTGGGGCACCTATCGGATCAGGAATTTTGGGCGAGGAGGAATGGGAACTTAACGCCATTGCCTCATTATAGTATAGGAATAACTGTTTTGCTGAAAGGCAATTGAAAGGGCGGGGTCGATGCATCGACAAATGAATTAAAGGTGGATAGTATTCAGTTATGCATATTCACATTACTCCTCGGCATCTTCCATTAACGGATGGGATCGAAATGTATGTCCACAACAAGCTCTCTCATCTGGATCACTTTGAGAGCCGAATTCTTGGCGCTCATGTGGTGCTTTGGCATGATCACAGTGCACCCCCAAAAAAGCAGTTTCGGGTCAAGGTTCACTTGGCGATTCCAGGACCGGATATTTTTGCGGAGGCAGGGGAGGAAGATCTGTATGCGGCGATCGACAAAGCGGAGGAAAAGTTGAGTAGCGAATTGCGAAAGCGTAAAACAAAAATGGTGGATCGGAAGAGGCATGTGGAAGCCCGGCGCAAGGAGAAGGCGCGGAGGTTTGGAAAGTAAGAAGATATTCGGAATGGTTTTGAGGCTGGACCGAGGTTGCTTTCGAGAATAGGGCAATCTCGACTACAGGTGAGAAATCGCGGCTGGCTACTTTCTGATTTCTTCCGTTTCAAATCGAGTTAGCGTAGCTCGATGAGGTGGCATTATTCTCGGGGGTGCTCGGTGGCATAATTTCTTTATAAAAACGGCACCCATAGATCCAACTTCAGTCGGGCGCGCGCATCCGCGGACCATCGGGTGGTTTGGTACGACGGCGCTAGCGATGGGTGGAAGTAATCAGATGCTGTTTATTCTTGGGGCTCTTTTCGTTGGGCAAGGGAGCATCTCGGGTCAGGGGAGCGCGGCAGTTCCTCTACTTATTTTGGGACTGATTCTAAGTTGGATGGCGTTGCCTGGATGGACGGAGCTGATCCTGATGTGGCCGAATCGCATTGGGGGAATCGCGGCGACTTGTGCTGAGGCATTCCGCCCTTACAGCCCAGTTTTAGCCAATCTGACGGGAGTTTGTTACTGGTGGGGTTGGGTGCCGACCTGTGGCATCACCGCCTTGCTGTCGGCCTCGGCGATTACCCAGTGGTTTCTTCCGGCAGTTTCTCCCACCCTTTTGGCGATTGGAATTATATCGGTTTTTACAGGGATCAATATTTGCGGTGTGAAATGGGCAACGCGCTTGGCGATCCCGATTGCCTGTGCCTCGGGGCTTCTCGCTTTTCTCTCGGCCCTTATCCCGATCTTCGCGGGCAAAGTAGATTGGGTGCAGGCCTCGACTTTTCAACTTACGACTCCGTTTCCAGGATTATTCGGACAGATCACAAGTGCGATGGCTGGTTTGTATTTAATTGGATTTGCCGCCCCAGCCTTCGAGCAAGCCTCATGCCACGTGGGGGAGACGATCGATCCGAATCGAAATGTGCCCCGTGCGATGTATGCCAGTGCGGGCATGGCGACACTCTTTTTTGGGGTTTTGCCTATCGTTTGGTTAGGGACGCTTGGTCCAGAACCATTGGGAAAAGATTTGGCTTTAGAATTAGGCCCGACCTTTGCCCCGCTCTTCGGGGCAGGCGCTAAGGCGGCGGCGATCGCTTTCATGATGTTCAACATGTTTCACGGGACGCTGGCTCCTCTGGCGGGTTCCGTGCGTACGCTGTCGCAACTTTCGGAAGATGGGCTACTGCCTCGAATTTTTGCGAATCGGGCCCGTACGGATACTCCGTGGATCGCCACGCTTTTCACCGCGGGAATGGCAATTGTTTTTCTCCTGATTGGAGACCCTATTTGGCTGATTGCAGCGGCAAATTTAACATATTTGATCGGGATTTCCTTGCCGAGCATCGCAGTTTGGTTGTTGCGTCGGGATGCGCCCGATATGGTACGTCCCTATCGAGCTCCACGTGGCACAATTATGATGGGTGTGGTAGCTGCACTGGTTTGGGGTCTATCGACGGTACTCGGCTTTCAGCAGTTTGGTTTGCCGACGGTTTTGGCGGGAATTACCCTCGCCTATTCGGGAGCTGCACTTTATGCCTGCCGCTGTTTTTCCGATCGTCGACGGGCGGGGTTACCTGGGATCGCACGGACTCTGCATGTTAAGTTGACTGGGGCCATGCTCGCGGTTCTTTTACTCGATGGAGCGGGCTACTACCTCGCGGTACATTTTGTCCCAGGGGATCAAAAAGCACTGGTTGCGGCGCTGGCTGACATATTCGTGGTGGTGGCCTTACTGACGATCACGGTAGGGCTGGTGCTTCCTGGAATGATCGCTCATTCGGCGGTGGAAGTTTCTAAAGCTGCGGTGAAATTAGCGACAGGCACACTGATGGATTTCTCTCGAGCGATGTCCGCCTTGGCAGAAGGTAATTTAGATGAGGCCAAGGCTAAGGTAGATTATGCGCCTGTTTCCGTTCATGGCCGAGACGAAATCGGGCAGATGGCTGCAAGTTTTAATGTGTTGCAGGAAGAGGTAGCACGGGCCGCAGTGGGGCTAAATGGGGCACGGGAAGGATTGCGGACAGCAAGGACAGCGCTGACGGAAAGTCATAGTCGACTCGAGCAGCAGGTGATTCTGCGTACGGAAGGGCTAAATCAAGCCAAGGAAGAGGCAGAGCGCGCGAACTGGGAGAAAAGCGCTTTTCTATCTCGGATGAGTCATGAACTGCGGACCCCGCTCAATGCGATTATTGGTTTCGGACAGCTACTCCAGATGGACTCGAAGGCCAATCAAGGAGATCGGGAGAGCGTAGAAAATATTCTGACGGCAGGGCGTCATCTTTTGGGATTAATCAATGAAGTACTGGATTTGGCGAGAATCGAATCGGGTCATTTAGACTTCTCTCTTCGTCCAGTGAAGTTGAATGAGAGCCTGAACGAAGTGATTGCTCTTCTTGGTCAAGATGCAGCGCATGCGAACGTACGAATTTTTTGTGAAGGAGCGCAAAATGAGCGCTTGGTGCTAGCGGATCCGAAGCGTCTGAGGCAGGTATTGATTAATCTTTTGGCTAATGCGGTTAAGTACAACCGTAGTGGAGGTCTTGTGACTGTGGAATATGCTGATTCCGGGCCGAATGAGCTATGCATTCGGATCAAGGATACGGGAATAGGAATTCCTGCTGACCAATTGTCTAATCTATTTGTTCCTTTCTCGAGATTAGGGGCTGAAAATACAGATATCGAGGGATCGGGGCTTGGGTTAGCTGTTTCTAAAAAACTGGTCGACGCGATGGGAGGAGCGATAGAGGTAGAGAGCGTTCATGGGCAAGGTTCCATTTTCTCAGTGGTGTTGCCCACAGTCGAGGCTTCGGACTTTACCGAGAATTCGGAGAAGAAGGATACTGCTAAGCCGTTTTCCGATCGTGGTGGGGGGCGGCGACAGGCGGTTCTGTATATTGAGGATAACAGTTCGAATCGGCGGCTGGTGCAACGTGTTTTGGAGCCTCGTTCCGATATTCGACTGATTTTAGCGGCTAAGGGGGAGACAGGCTTGATGATGATGGAGGAGCATCTTCCTTCGGTTGTCTTACTGGACCTGCAGTTGCCTGATATCTCAGGAGAGGAAGTTCTGGCCCGTCTGCGTGGCAATCCAAAAACTGAAAAAACTCAGGTGATTGTGCTTAGCGCGGACGCGACCCCCGCGACGATTGATCGCTTGCGAGAAGCTGGGGCGAACGATTATCTGACCAAACCATTCGATGTAGCTAAGTTGGTGAAAATGATTGATGTGGCCCTGGTGAATTGCGATTCCGCGAAATAGGTTGGGTGGGAAGCGCGACGGAAGAAGAACGCGCAGAGGTTCGGAAGATAGTCGAATCTGTCTGTTTTTCTCTAAAAGGGTCGGTTTCATTAGGTACTGTTCGCTGAGGATGGTCCGCCCTGCCGAGAGAGCCTACTACGTTCCGCATTCGCGTAACTACGAAGGCCATGGGGATGGTCCGCCCTACCAAGGGTTGAAGGTGGAGTATTGCTCGGGTTTCTCTTTGAGATGAGATAGAAAGAGGGAATGGGAGATCTGGCTTATTGGACGGTGGTAGGTTTTCTGCGTGGGATTCTTACCTTGGTCTGCCGGATTGAGGTGACTGAGACGCGGGAGGTCCCTGCGGGCCCTTGGATTTTAGCCAGCAATCACTTGAGTCACTTTGATCCGCCACTTTTGGCGAGTGCTTTTACTCGGCCGATTGATTTCTTGGCTATGCGGGAGCTTTTCCAGCCTGCTTGGTTTGGTTTCTTAATGGAAAAATGCAACGTGATCCCGATTTCCCGAGAGCGGGTAGACACGAAAGCGTTTAAGATCGCTCTTGATCGGTTGAAGGCAGGGCGGATTGTGGGGATCTTTCCCGAGGGAGGATTGCGTGCAGGAAAAACCTCGGTGCTGGAGGGGGCAGAGCTAACCGAGGGGTTTTTACTTTTGGCAATAAGATCGGGCTGTGCGGTTCGGCCGGTGGTGCTGGTGGGAAGTGATCAGCTTTATGTGGCAAGAAACTGGTTCCGTCGCCCCCGAGTGGTGGTAGCGGTGGGAAAGCCGATTCCTGCTCCAATGCGAGGGGAAGCGAGGAAGGAGTGGGCGGAGAAGTTGGCTGAAGCGATGCGGGCTTTATACGTGGATGTCAAAAAAAGGTATGCTTTGGAAGCGGTGGTCTTACCCAAAACGCCACAGGAACGGTGGAGGGACGGTAGATGATGAGGACCTTACACGCGGTTCAATCGCGAACTGTGGATATGGGGACATTCTTTGGGATTGGGCTTTGGCAGTTGCTGGGGCGGGCGGGTCGGCATGGGGTGAAGGATTGGGATAGGTACGTAGAGGAGTGGCTTGGGAAGGGTGGGGAGGAGTTTTACCTAGTTCCGGAGAAACTTCCTGAGGGATTGAGGGAGGGGCGGGTAGATTTTCCCTCGCCCGTGGTGACTGATCGGGAGGAGAACAATCGATTCCATTTGCGGGTATGGCCTGGTCCGAAGGGAATGAAATCTCCTGCGATGGTCATGTTGCACTCCCTCTTTTCTGCAAGCGACGTGGGGTATGCCCATTGGGCGGGTGTTTTAAATCGGCTAGGGTGGACGGCGGTTTTTTATGATTTACCGTACCATTTTCGGAGGCGTCCAAAGGGTACATGGAGCGGGGAGCTGGTTTTTGGCGGAAATTTGATTCGGAGTGCGGATGCGATTCGGCAATCGGTCACTGAGGTGCGGATGGTGACGAGGATGCTGAAAGCGGCGGGGGCACCGGAAGTGGGGCTGTGGGGGATGAGTTTGGGTGGGTGGGTAGGTGGGTTGGTGTTGTGTCATGAACCGGAGTTGGCTTGCGGTTGGTTGGTGCAACCGATTCCGGATGTGGCGACGGCGATATGGGATTCGGAGGGAGGGTGGGTTTTACGAAGGCAGATGGAGCAGAGGGGGTTTGATCGGGAGCGAGCGGAACGACTTTTCCCGCTGGTCTGTCCTTCGCATGGGAAACTTCGGTTGGCGGCGAATCGGGTTTTGATTGTGGGTGGAACTTATGATTCGGTAGCGCCACCGATGAAGTTGCGGAGGTTGGCGGAGGGATGGGGTGGAGCACACTATCGAGAGGTAGCGCAGGGTCATATTGGGTATCAGGCGATGCCGAATAGCTGGCGGTGGGGCAGGGAACTGATGCCCGAACTCTTTGCAGGTGAGGGAGTGAGGAAGTTTTGAAGTAGGAATTGAAAAGCTGGAGAAGCATGGCATAGTGAACTGATTCGGATTCCAGCCACGACAGGTTGGATCAAAAAAAGGAGCCAAAACAGCATGGCATCGTCAGGAGCAAAAAAGGTTCGTTCGAAGGAGAAGCCGGGCAACTCGCCCGCGATGTTGCCTACCCTGACCCCTTCGGAGAGGGTGGATCTTCTGCGTAAGATGGTGTTGATCCGAAGGTTTGAGCAGAAGGCGGCGCAGGCTTTCATGCAGGCAAAGATCCGCGGGTTTTGTCACTTGTATATCGGGCAGGAGGCGGTGGCGGTGGGATCAATTTCCACATTACATCCGACGGATGCGATAATTACGGCGTATCGGGATCACGGACATGCATTGGCGCGGGGGATGAGTTCGCGGGAGTGCATGGCGGAGCTTTTTGGAAAGATCACGGGTTGTTCGAGAGGGAAGGGTGGCTCAATGCATTTCTTTAGTAAGGAGAAGCATTTTCACGGTGGGCACGGAATTGTGGGGGGTCAGACCCCATTGGCGGCGGGGATTGCCTTTGCGCAGAAATACAATGGAACGGGGGAGGTAACTGTTTGTTATTTGGGCGATGGAGCGGTGAATCAGGGGGCGTTCCACGAAGCTTTGAATTTGGCGGCCTTGTGGAAGCTGCCGGTGATTTATGTGATTGAGAACAATGAATATTCGATGGGCACGCATCAGTCGCGGAGTTCAGCGGGATATCCTTTGGTGAAGCGTGCGGATGGGTATGACATGGCTGGGATCACGGCAAACGGGAACGATGTGGATGATGTGAGAGAGAAGATGTGGGATGCGGTTCAGCTGGCACGGACGGAGAGTCTTCCCTCGCTGGTGGAGATTAAGACTTATCGGTATCGGGGTCATTCGATGTCGGATCCTGGGAATTACAGGACGAAGGAGGAGATTGCGGAGCGGAAAAAAGAGTCGGAGCCGATTTCGATGTTTAAAGAGCGATTGTACAAGGAGAAGGTTTTGACGGAAAAGGAGTATGAGGAGATTGAGCGGCAGGCGGTAGCTGAAGCGGAGGATGCGATTGCTTTTGCGGAAGCCTCGGCTGAGCCTGAGGTGGCGACGGTTTTTGAAGATATCCATGCGCCAGAGGATCAGATTGCGGAATTCCGTCCGCCGATTGGGAGCTAGCCATGGCCGTGATCACGATGAGAGAAGCGTTGAACCAGGCGCTGAGCGAAGAGATGGAGAGGGATGGTCGCGTAATCCTGATGGGGGAGGAGGTGGCGGAGTATCAAGGGGCGTATAAGGTGAGCTCTGGGCTTTTGCAGAAATTTGGGGCGAAGAGGGTTTTGGATACACCGATCAGTGAGTCAGGTTTTGCTGGGTTGGGGGTGGGGGCGGCGATGCAGGGGTTGCGACCCGTGGTGGAGTTCATGACGTGGAGTTTTTCGATGGTGGCGTATGATCAGATCGTGAACAACGCGGGGGCGATCCGTTATATGAGTGGTGGGCAGTATTCGATACCGATCGTTTTCCGAGGATCCTCGGGAGCGGGATTGCAGGTGGGGGCGACCCATTCGCACACTCCAGAGAACTGGTATGCGAATGTGCCTGCGATGACGGTGATCACGCCTGCTTTTCCAGATGACGCCAAGGGGCTGTTGAAGAGTGCGATCCGTAGTAATAATCCAGTTTGTTTTATTGAGAATGAGAAGTTGTATGGATTCAAAGGGGAGGTGCCTGAAGGTGATGTGCTGACAACGATTGGGCAGGCGCGGATTTGTCGGGAAGGGAGTCAGGTGACGTTGATTGCGAACAGTGCGTCGACTCATGTGGCGTTGGCCTCGGCCGAGCAGTTGGCGGCGGATGGAATATCGGCGGAGGTGGTGGATTTGCGAACGATCAAGCCGCTGGATATACCGACGATTCTGGCTTCAGTGGTGAAGACGAGTCGGGTGGTGATTGTGGAGGAGAATAAGCCTTTTGCGGGATGGGGAGCTCAGGTTGCTTATGAGATTCAGCATCGGGCGTTTGATTCGTTGGATGCACCGATTGAGCGGGTGACGGGCCTTGATGTGCCTCAGCCGTATGCAAGGGTGTTGGAGCAGGCGGTGATGCCGAGTGCGGAGCGGGTGACGGAAGCGGCGAAGAAAACTTTGGGCTGAATTCTTTCTTAGGTGTGGGAGTGGAAAAGGTGAAGTGAGTACGGACGAGTTTGCTACCGACGAAGGGCTTCGAGGACAATAGACGGGGTGATGATTTCGGGGAGGAGTTGGGGCGTTGAGTCAGGAGAGGGACGGATAAGGACGTAAGTGGGGACCCCCTCGCGGCCGTATTTCTGAAGGGCGGCGGTGATGGCAGGATCGCGGCGGGTCCAGTCGGCCACGAGAAATGCGACATTCATTTCACGGAAGGCGGTTTTAATTTCTGCACGAGAAAGGGTGAGTCGTTCGTTGACTTGGCAGGTGAGGCACCAGGCAGCGGTGAAATCGATAAAGACGGATCGGCCAGCGGCGAGTTGGCGGGCGACCTCGGATTCGGACCACGCCAGGCGATCGGTGGAGGTTGTGGAGGGGGGGGAGGCGGGGGCGGTCTTTAGAAGGAGGGCGGGCAGGAGGCAGGCGAGGAGAGTGAGAGTGACGCCGAGGAGTCGGAGCAGGCGAGGAGGAGGAAAAGATCGTTGGGATTGACCGTAGAAAAGGAGTCCTAGGGTGAGGCTAAGGAGCCCAAGAAGTACAGGGAGGATGGAGGAGGTTCCGCTGAGGCGGAAAGCAACCCAGAGAAGCCAAAGAACGGCGGCGAACATTGGGAGAGAGAGAATCTTTTTCAGAGTGTTCATCCATGGGCCTGGTTTTGGCAGAAAAGAGAGGAGAGCGGGAACCCATGAAAAGAGAAGGACAGGCAGAGCGAAGCCGAAAGCCAGTGAGGTGAAGATGAGGAGAGTATGGAGTGGAGGAAGGGAGAAAGCGGTGGCGAGGGCGACGCCCATAAAGGGTGCGGTGCAGGGGGAGGCGACGGCGACGGCCAGAAGTCCGGAAGCAAAAGCTCCAGTCCAGCCCTGTTTTGGGCTTTTGGAGGCAAGATCGCCGAGGAGAACTTGAAATTCGAAGACGCCGAGGAGATTGAGGGCGAGAGCGAAGAGGAGGGCGAGGAGGAGCCAGACAACGGGAGGAGATTGGAGTTGGAAACCCCAACCGAGGGCTTGGCCTGAAGATCGCAGGATGATGAGAAGTCCAGCGAGGCCGAGAAGGGATAGGAGAACGCCTGCAAAAAAAGCGAGTCCTTCGCGACGAGCGGCGGTAGGGCTCTCCCCTGAGATCTGAACGAGGTGGAGTGCTTTAAGAGAGAGGATAGGGAAAACGCAGGGCATAATATTTAGGATGAGTCCGCCAAGGAAAGCGAAGAGCAGCGCGAGGGAGAAGCTGGAGTTTACGCTTGAAGAAGCGGAAGGGAGGGGTGGGAGCGGAACAGAAATTTTGAGGGCACGGTGTCCAGCGGAGTCCCAGGGTTGATCGGCAAGGAGCACGCCAGTGAGGAGAGAAGGAAGGTGAGCTTTTTTCTGGAGGGGCAGGATGAGGTGAAGGCCAGCGCTGGAGGATTGCAACTGAGCGGGGGTGAATTCATCGAGCCAGTCGTTGTTGTCTGGGAAGAAAGTTAAGTTGCCCAGAGCAAACGGAAGACCTTGGAGGAGGAGGTCGACGGAGTGGGTTGAGGGAGTGACGGTAAAGTGAAAGGAGGGTTCGGAGATAGGTAGGTTGAGGAGGGTCTGAGCGATGCTGGGCAAGAGTTTTGAATTTGGTTTGGCGGGAAGAGCGAGAGAAAGAGTGGCACTTCCTGGAAGGCAGGCTTCTTTACAGACGAGCCAATCGAGTTGGGCGCGGAGGGTGAAGGGTTTTCCTTTAGGCCAATTGGAGGGAGGAGTGATCTCGGTGAGGAGGATGGTTTCCTCGGTGTAGCCGTAGCTAACGAGGGGTGGTGTAAGTATTTTGTGGGGGAAGGGAAACTTGAGGGCAGAGGCAGAAAATCCAGGAGGCAGTTTCCAGTCGACGGAAGGAGGCAGACCGGAGTCTCCTGGATTGGAGGCATAGATGTGCCAACCCGGTTCTGGAAGGAAGCGAAGGCCAACGGTGAAGGGCTGGCCAGGAGATGGGGGGAGAGGAAGGGGAATGAGCTCGACGGTAAGTTGGGGGGTACGGGCAAGGGGGTTGGCCTGGAGGGAAGCGGCGAGAAAGAGGGAAAGAAGCCAATGGAAAATAGGCCAAGTGTGAGTTGGGGTGCTCATGGATTTAGGATAGTCTAATTTTCGTTGATGGAAACGGTTTCTGCTGAGCTGTCCAAGCAGTTGCGGGATTTACCGCATCGGCCAGGGGTGTATCTCTTTCGGGATCGTTTTCATCGGGTAGTTTATGTGGGGAAAGCGAAGGATTTGCATCGGCGGGTGGGACAATATTTTCATCCTTCGAGAAAATTTGGAGCAGATCTAAAGACGAGGGCGTTATTGCAAAGCATAGCGGAATTAGAAACCCATGTAGTGAAGAGCGAACCGGAATCGATCTTATTGGAAGGAAGGTTGATCAAGGAGTATCGACCGCGGTACAACGTAAGTTTTCGGGATGATAAACGATTCCTGTTGGTGCGAGTGGATTTAGCGGAACCCTATCCCCGGTTTCAGATGACCCGGATGAAGAATGAGGATCAGGCGAAATACTTTGGGCCTTTTGCCCATTCGGGAGCCTTGCGGCAGACCTTGTCACTCATTCGGAAAAAGTTTGGGTTACGGTCCTGTCGTCCAGCGTTGCCCGGGGAGAAGGATTATCGGCACTGCATGGATGACATCATTCGCAACTGCAGTGCTCCGTGTGTAGGCAAGATTACGCAAGAAGCATACGGGGAGAGAGTGAGATTGGCCTGTGAGTTTATGGAGGGGAAAACGCTTGAGATGCGGGAGTCGCTGGAGGAGGCGATGGTCAAGGCGGCGGGACGAAAGGACTTTGAGAAGGCGGCTTCATTACGAAACCTGGTTGAAGATCTAAAAAAGACGACTCGACCTACGCGAAAATTCTTTCGCTCGCTGCCAAGCACGGTGGTTCCGGAGAAGGATCTGGAAACATTGCGGGACGCTTTGGGATTAGCGGTGGTGCCTGCACGTATAGAATGTTTCGATATTTCAAATATTTCGGATACGCATAGCGTGGCGTCGATGGTGGTTTTCCGTGATGGGAGGCCAGCGAAGGAGGCGTACCGGCGTTTTCGGATACAGGGGGTGCAGGGGCAAGATGATGTGGGGTGCATGGCGGAGCTGATTCGGCGAAGGTGCCAACGATTGAAGTTAGAGGGGCAGAATCCACCCGATCTGATGGTGGTGGACGGGGGAAAGGGTCAGTTGGGGGCGGCGGTGAGAGAGTTGAAACTTGTCGGTTGGGAGAGTGTTCCTGCGATTGGGTTAGCGAAGCAGAATGAGGAGATTTATCGGCCTGGGCGTCCTGACCCGCTGGTTTTACCGCATGAAAGTGGGGCGATCCGATTATTGCAGAGAGTGCGGGATGAAGCGCATCGGGTGGCGAACGGGTATCACCAGCTTTTAATGAAGAAACGAATGGAGATGAGTGAGTTAGATTCGATTCCTGGGGTTAGTGGGGTACGAAAGCGGGCGTTGCTAAAAAAGTTTGGAACGGTGGGAAGGGTGGCGAGGGCCAGTGTGGAGGAGTTGGCGGAAGTAGAGGGTGTGGGGGAAAAGGTGGCGGCGATGATTGCGGCGTATTTTGTGAAAGGGTGGAGGGTGGGATGAGGCAAAAAAAAGGCCAGACTGGGGCGGGGGAGTGGGTAGTGGAGGGTAGGGACGGAGGGATCTACCTTCCACAGGTGGATTTATGGATGGATCCGAAAAGGCCGCAAAAGCGGGCGGTGGTGACGCATGCGCACTATGATCACCTGGCGGGGCATGAGGAAATTTTGGCGAGTCCTGCGACGGCTCGGTTATTGAGATTGAGGCTTTCCAAGCGAACGAAGATTCGGGCAATTCCGTTTGGACGTTCATTCTCTTTGAAGGATGGCGCGAGTTTTACCTTAGTTCCTGCAGGACATATTCTGGGATCGGCGATGGTGTGGGTGAAGCGGCGGGTGGAAAGGAGGGAGAGTCGGCTGCTTTACACGGGAGATTTTAAATTACGTGGGGGAATGACTTCGGAGAAATGTGAGCCGAAGCGAGCGGAGGTTTTGGTGATGGAGACAACCTTTGGCCGACCCGAGTATCGATTTCCTGCATTGAAAAAAGTGGCTGGAGATATGATTTCTTTTTGTCGTGCGGCATTGAAGGAGGGAAAAGTTCCGATCCTTCTGGGCTATTCATTGGGAAAGAGCCAAGAGCTTTTATCTTTGATGGGAACGGCTGGCATACCGGTTTTGATGGATGCGGGGGGACATCGGATGTGTGAGGTGTACCGAGAGTTGGGTTATGCTTTGCCGCCTGCGAAGCGGTTAGGCAGGATCACGCAGGAGCGGGTAAAGGGGCATATTTTAATTGTCCCTCCTTCGATGGTGAGAAGTAAGGGGCTGAAGGTTTTAGAGAAGCGAAAAGTGGCAGTGGTCAGCGGGTGGGCTCTGGATCGAGGGGCCATTTACCGCTATGGTTGTGATGAGGCGTTTGCCTTATCGGATCATGCGGATTATGGAGAGTTGATCGAGATGGTGGAGAGGGTACAACCGAAAGAGGTGCGAACGGTTCATGGGTTTACGAAAGAGTTTGCGATGGAGTTGCAGGAGAGAGGTTGGAAGGCGTGGTCCTTAGTTGGGTACACGCAGATGGTTTTACCCCTGACCCCGTAAGAGAGAAGCGGTGTTTGTTGAGGTGAAGGCAGGGGAAAAGAATTTGAAAAGGCAGACGAACCCCAGCGAGAGTGTTGGGATTAACTGGTGCCGTCGATCGAAGTGGAGTCGGAGCGTGTGGTATTGTTCTCTGGGTTACGGCCCGAATTGGCATGCTCGGATTTGATTTCCATATCGATGTTGCCTTTGACGCTAGCGCCATCATTGATGATCAGGCGAGGGGCGCGAATATCGCCGACGACATAGCCTCCGCTGACGATTTCGATTCTTTCGCTAACGGAGATATTTCCAATGACACCGCCAGCAACATTTACGTTGGCAGCATCGACATCTGCTTTGACGATGCCTGAATCACGAACCAAAACAGTGGTCTCGATCATAATTCGGCCTTCGACGGTGCCTTCTATGGTAAGTTGTTCATTCCCAATAATTTCACCTTTAACCGTAACGGATTTACCAATGATGGTTTGCGGGATATCTTTGTCTTGGCCTATTTTCATGGGTGAGGAGCAGTGTTGCTAGGGACTTTGATACAGAAATAATGAAGTAAGGTCAAGGGGAGCGTACCGAGTGGATGAAAAACAAATGACGATGGCTAAGATTTATATAATTACGCTTTTAAGAGTAAAAAGCTATTTCGAACTAGTTTGCCAGACCCCGTTCCAGTCCTTGGGAGGGGGTGTTCGGGCAAAGGTGGCGATGCGGGTAAGGAATTCCAATGAGGGACCATCGTGTTGTTTGATTTGCAGGCAGGCGCGAAAGCCTTGTTCAGCATTTTGCCACTTCTGCTGGCGGTAGTTCTCGAGTGCTGTGTGGAAGGTGTGACAAAGTTCCGTGGTGGGTCCATCGAGTTTTCCTGCTTTACTGAGGAGTTCGTAAATACGGATCGGTTCTGATTTCCCGTAGACGGTGACGAGATCGAGTTCACGCACTTCGACCTCGGTTTCGACAAGGCGATAGCACTCTTCATTGATTAGTAGATCGGTGCCATAGATTTTGTTCACGCCTTCTAGGCGGGAGGCAATGTTGACGGTGTCACCGATGACGGTGAACGATTTAGTGGTATCGGAGCCTACCGTGCCGATGAGGGTATCGCCCGTGGCGAGGGCCATGCGCACATGGAACTTTGGGAGATTGCGGCGTAGGCCAGTGATATTGGAGATATCCTTGGCAATTTCTGCAAAGGCAGCCCGCATTTCCAAACAGGC
>CANIEM010000008.1 GCA_947466515.1 Verrucomicrobia subdivision 6 bacterium
GCGGAGAAGCTGAGTGGGTTGATCGCAGATCCTGGCGAGAGAGAGAGGTTGAAAAAAGCGGCGAGGGAGAGGGCGGAGAAGAGCTATAGTTGGGAGAAGGTGACGGACGCGTATGAGGGGATATTGAAGAGGCTGAGTGTGAAGAAGGAAAATAGGGATTAAGGGATTAAGGGATTAAGGGGTTAAGGGGTTAAGGGGTTAAGGGGTTAAGGTTCCTCACGCCCCGCATTCCCGGGACGCGCTTTCGCGCGCAAAGGCCGCCAAGCCCCGACCCAGTCGGGGCAGGTACGGGGCGCAGACGCGGGTACGGGGTGGAGACACGCTTACGCGTGGAATTCGAAAAGCGGAAAGCGGAAAGCGGAAAGCGGAAGGGGAATTAGGGGTTAAGGGGTTAAGGTTCCTCGGATTGCTCACGCAAAGGTCGCAAAGGGCGGGAAGGGCGGGAAGGGCGGAAAGGGATTAAGGGATGGGCCCTACTACGCTCCTAACCCGCTTCGCGGAGGAGCCTCGAAGGGTTCAACTAGCGGAATTCGGTGTCCCAATTAAAGCCGATGGCGGGATCGTTCCAGGGCCGGCGGATTTCGTCGGGAGTTTTGCGGTTATAGGGTTCGGATGGGAGATTAATGAGAAGGACTTCATTTTGGGAGATGGCTTTGAAGCCGTGGAAGATTCCGGGGGGGATATGAATGAGAACTCGGTGGTGTTCGCCGACGACGATGCTGTGGGTTTTTCCGTGGGTGGGGCTTTTGGGGCGGGAGTCGTAAAATGCGATTTTGGCCATGCCGTGAATAATGGACATGCAGTCGGTCTGCTTTTCGTGAGCGTGCCAGGCCTTGATGACGCCTGGGTAGATGGAGCTGAAGTAGGCTTGGCCGAAGCCGACGAAGTGGGGATCGTCCTTGCGGAGGATTTCCATGACGCGCCCGCGATCGTCGCAGTGTTGGGTGAGGGGTAGAATTTTGAGGCCGTCGAGCATGGGATGAGTATGGAAGGTTGGCGGTGGGTTGAAAGATTAAGATGAGGGTGCCCCGGGCGGGCGGGAAATTAGGGGTTAAGGGATTAGGGGGTTAAGGAGGTATTAATGTGTAAAAGTACGAATGTGCGAATTGCTCACTCCAAGGCCGCTAAGGACGCAAAGGGTAGTTCGCGCTGAAGATCAAGAAGGTGGGTTTGAAGATCTAGGAGGGATTCGCCTTGTGTAGGGTAATCAGGAAACTCATCGAGATAGCCCAGCCAATCCTTGCCGTCTTGCCAGTAGGTGAATCCGATTTCAGCCATGCGTTAGTTTATTCTGCTGTAGGTCGAAATTCAAGGGGGAAGCGCTGGAGGGAAGGTTGGCCCTACTACGCTCCTAGCCCGCTTCGCGGAGGAGCTTCGAAGGGCGCCCCGGGCGGGCGGAAAATTAGGGGTTAAGGGATTAGGGGTTAAGGAGGTATTAAGGTGTGAAAGTATGAATGTGAGAAAATTCACGCCACGGCCGCTAAGCATTTACGCGTGGTAGAGAGGTAGGCGTTCTCGGAGAGACCGCCCTACCTAGGTTTGGCTGGGCGGGAAGCCGAGGAGGCCGAGGGTGTAGCGGCGGATGAGTTCGAGAATATTGGCTGGGGTGAAGCCGAATGTTTGGAGGAAGCGGCGGGCGTTACCAGGAAGATAGAGGGGAAGGTGTCGTGGGCGTGGGGAGTTTACGCAAGTGAAGGCGAGGTTTTGAAGGAGCATGCCAAATTTTTTTCGGTGGGCCTGGGCAAAGTTTGAGTTGGGGGTTTGCGGCGGAGCGTGGGTGACGGTGACGGAGGGTTCGGCCCAAGCGGGGGAGGCGGCGGAGAGGCGGAGGGAAAATTCGACGTCGTCGCCGTAGGCGATCATGTCCGAGCGGGGTGGGCCAGCGCGGAGCCAAGTGGAGCGATCGGCGAGAAGGCAGGGGCCAATGCACCAGGCCATGGGGTAGCCAGTGGGGGCGAGGGCTCGGGCGGCGACGAGGTTTTGGCCGACGGTGCGGAGGGCGCGGGCGAGAGACCAGGAAGTGGGTTCGGGAACTTCTTGAAGTTTTCCTTCTGGATCGACGAGGAAAGGAGCGATCGAGCCAGCGGAGTGTTTTTGCATGGAGGAGATGAGAGTGGCGAGGTCGGTGGGAGCGAGGATGGCGTCGTCATCCACGATGAGGAGGTGGGTGAGTGAGGGAAACTTTTGCAGGGCATGTTGGCCTGCGAGGGCAAGGCCTCCTCCGAAGCCGAGATTCTTTCCTGGGGAGAGGTATTCGGATGGGAGCGGAGATTTTTTGATGGCTTCGGCAGTGGGAGAATCGGGGCCGTTGTCGCAGATGACGACGGCGGTGGGGGGGAGGGTTTGGTGGGCAAGAGAATTGAGAAGACGGACGAGGAGGTCGGAACGAAAGCGGGTGGCGACGAGGGCGACGATGGATGGGGTAACGACCATGAGAATAAATTGGCTGATGAAAGGGCTGGTGGCGAGAAAGGGGTAGGGCAGAAAAAGGGGGGCTTGCTGAGAAGGAAGAGGGAGGTAAATTTAGTTATGAGCTTGGCGGAAGTGCTACATGCGGTGAAGGAGATGACCGCTAGCCATCGGTTGCAGGTGGCTGGGGAGTTGATGGTTTTACGTATGGTTGAGGATCCGAGTTACCAAAGGTTAGTCAGTGAGCGATTGGACGAGATGAGGCAAGGGGCGGTTTTGCCGAAAGAAGAGATCCTGCGTTTGCACGAAAAGCTGGCCTGAGCCTCCAGACCCGCCATGGATTTCTCGTGGCTTATTAATCAGCAGTCCACGGCAGTTTTTGTCGGACTCAGAAAAAGGGAGAGGACCCATCTCTTGCAGGCCTTGGATTCTTTGGCCAAGAATCCGTATCCTGAGATGGCGGGGAGCTTCCAAGATTCAAAAGGCCGAGTGTTTAATATCAAACAGTTTGGGTAGTTTGTGATCACTTACTTCGTCGATGATCCCGTGAGGCAGATTCAAATTGTTGATCTTGTGAAGGTGTGAAGGGGTGCGGGTGGAAGTTTGATTGAGGAAAAAAGTAGATGTGGGCAGGGTGAGGAGATGAGCGGGGAGCGAACGATTCGGGTAGCGTTAGATGCGACGGCGATTGGCCGTGGGAAGACAGGAAATGAGACGTATTTGAGGGGTTTGTTGGAGGGATGGAAGAAAGTGAAGCCTGAGGGGATTGAGCTTTGTCCGATTTTCAGTGAGGAGGGGAAAGAGGAGGCGAAGGGATGGGGGGGAGGCAGGATTTTACCGAAGTGTGGATTTTTGAGAAGGCACACGGTGGAATTGCCGAAGGCGAGGTCGGAGCTGAGGGCGGATCTTTTTCATGGGGTGTACTGGATGAGGCCGTGGGAAAAGGAGCCGTTTGTTTTGACCATTCACGACATTTCTTTTGCGGTGCATCCCGAGTGGTTTCGGGTGGGGGAAGCAGCGTTTTACACGAGAATGGTGAGGGCGGCGGCGAAGCGAGCGCAGAAGGTGATCACGGTTTCGGAATTTTGCCGAACGGAGATGATGGAGCGGTGGGATTTGCCAGCGGATCAGGTGGAGGCGACGTACGAGGCCGCGAGAAAAGTATTTAAGCCAGGAAAGAAAAAGCAGGCGGGAGCGCCGACGCTTTTATTTGTGAGTGCGATTCATCCGCGAAAGAATTTGGGGCGGTTGATTCGGGTGTGGGAGAGGTTGCGGAGTGGTCGATTCCCAGATCTGCGACTGAGGGTGGTGGGGCCGGCGGGTTGGTCGGCGGGGGAAGAGGTGAGGCAGCTGAAGAAAGCGGTGGGCGGTGGAGGGGCGGTATGGGAGGGGGCGCAAACGGAGGAGCAGTTGCGGCAGGCGTATGGGGATGCGACGATGCTGGTGTATCCGTCGTTGTATGAGGGGTTCGGGTTGCCACCTGTGGAGGCGATGGCGTGCGGATGTCCGGTGGTGTGTTCGAAAGAGGGGTCGTTGCCTGAGGTGTGCGGTGGGGCGGCGGAGTATTTTGATCCGCGATCGGAAGAGGAGATGATGGCGGCCGTGGCTTTGGTGCTGGGAAGTGCAAGCAGGCGGGAGGAGTTGAGGCAAGCGGGGTTGGTGAGGGCGGGGGAGTTTTCTTGGGAAAGGATGGCGGAAGAGACGGCAGAGATTTATCGGAGGGCGCGCGGGGCTATTACTCACGCGAAGGCCGCAAAGGACGCTAATTTGGTTTTAAAGCTGGAAGCTTAGGTAGGGGCGGCATCTCCGAGGCCGCCTAGCTGGGCGAACAAAATTGAATATTCAGCGCAGGCGTTCTCGGAGAGACCGCCCTACCTAGTTTTGAGGTGATGAGTCGTT
Source organism: Verrucomicrobia subdivision 6 bacterium (assembly GCA_947466515.1). Taxonomy (GTDB): domain Bacteria; phylum Verrucomicrobiota; class Verrucomicrobiia; order Methylacidiphilales; family Verrucolacustridaceae; genus Verrucolacustris. The sequence goes on from CANIEM010000008.1 coordinate 4,309, forward strand.
AGGGATTGGGTGAGATGGTGCGGGAGGGGTCTGGCTTGCGGTTGGGTGGGGGTGGGTAATAGGATGGCGTGATGTCACAAAAGGGCGAAGTGGAGGTGGGATCGAGTCTGCCTGCGCAGTGGCGGTCGCGAGGACTTTGGATTGAGGGATTGGTGGCGTTGGTGGTGGTGGTGGGGTTGTATGGCTTTATTCCCTATAATTTTGGGTTTGAGAGCAAGGCACGCTCGGTCTTTGACATGCTCAAGCGATTTTGGACGGATCCTTCGACGACGGATTGGCATCATGGGATGATTGTGCCCTTGATCTCGGTAGGATTGATTTTGCATCGATGGAAGGATCTGCAGAAAGTAGTGATTCGCCCTTGTGTTTGGGGGGCACCATTGGTGGGGTTGGCCTTGGCAACGTTTTGGGCGGGATACAAAATTGATATTACGATTGTGGGGTTTCTGTCGTTGCAGTTGATGATTGGGGGGTTGCTTCTTTGGTTTCTGGGATGGGAGATGATGAAGGAGTTGGCTTTTCCGTATGCGTTTTTGATGTTTGCCTACCCGTTTTATTTTTTGGATACGATCGTGGCATTTCCGTTGCGGGCCTTGATGTGCCAGCTTTCGCACGGATTTTTAAATTTATTGGGGATCGATAATTTGCGGGTGGGGACGGCGCTGGTTTCGGCGCCTGACTACGCAAGAGGATTGAAGCAGGGAGAGAGATTTGCCTTGGATATTGCGACTCCCTGCAGTGGGATTCGGTCGCTCTTCGCGTTGATGATGGTGAGTGCGTTGTATGCGCATCTGACGTTGGCTAAGAGCTGGCAAAAATGGACCTTGTTTCTTCTTTCGCCGGCGTTAGCGGTGGCGGGAAATTTTGCGCGGATGTTGATGTTAACTTTCGGGACGATGATTTTGGGGAACACGGTAGCGATTGGGACGGAGGAAAATCCTGCGACGTTTCATTTGGCGGCGGGCTTTGTGGTTTTCGTGGTGGCGCTTGGAGGAATGGTGGGAGTGGGGTGGATTTTGCAGGGAGGATGTCAGAGAACGTGGAAGGTGTGGACGACGCCAGTGGGGCAGGGAAAGGCGGGCTTGCAGTGAATGAGGAGAGGAAGGGAACGGTTTTACGGGTTGCGCTTTTGTTGGCGCTGGGGGGTGGAACAGCGGCGTTGTGTGTTTTAGTGCCGACGCCGAATACGCCGCCCCAAGGGGGAGTGGTGATGGATTTACCAGAAAGGGTGGGGAGTTTCTCGGGACCGATGGTGGCGGCGACGGCAGGGGAGTTGGCCATCTTGCCGGCAGACACGCAGATTGTGCGTCGGGAGTATCAAGACGGGGGTAGGGATCGGATCATGACCTCGATTGTTTTGAGCGGGGGAGAGAAGAGGAGTATTCATCGTCCTGAGGTGTGTCTGCCGGCGCAGGGTTGGAGTATTCGGGGGGGAAAGGTGGAGGATATTGCGATGACGGACGGGAGGGATTTGAAGGTAATGAATTTGAGCTTGATGAGGGATGTGGAGGTGGCGCAGGGAGACCGACGAAAACTTTATGCGAACTACTTTTATTGGTTTGTGGGGAATCAGGTGACGACGCCGTATCATTGGAGCCGAGTCTTTTTGACCAGTTTTGATCGGATTACAAAGAATCTAAATCATCGCTGGGCCTATGTGATTGTGATGTCGGTGGTGACGGAGGGGTATATGCCGTTGGGGAAGAACGAAGCGCAGACGGTGGAAATGTTAAAGCAGTTTACGGCGGAGGTGGCCCCCACCTTCATGCGGGGAGGGGGCGGGAAGGCAACCGACTGATTTCAGTCTTGCGAATGGAAAGAGATAGAGGCAGGGTCTTTTTCTTAACCCCTAACCCAAGGACACACTCTATGAAAAAAATCCTCCAACTCCTCCTCGCCACCCTGATTGCACTTCCCACCACGAATGGATGGGCCGAATCGTTAGACAAGCTGGTTCCTGACTGCGCTGAGATTCTTGGGCGGATGAAGCGGGAAGATATAATTAATATGGAGTTAGTGAATGAAGCTAAGGGAATCGTGATTTTAAATGTAACAGGATTCTCAATCGGTATCGGTGGATCGGGTGGGGACGGAATTTTGATCGCGAAGACGGATAAGGGCTGGAGCGGGCCGGTGGCGATTACCACGCAGGGTGGAACCCTGGGAATCGATGTTGGTGGAACGGATAATGATATTGTCATCCTTTTGATGAAGGACGGGGTAGTGAGCAAGTGGGGTAATGGAGATCATTTCAGCAGTGCTTCGGCGTCGGCGGTGATGGGACCGAAGGGTGGAGCGACGCTGGATGCCTCGATGAAAGATCGGGACTTCAATGTGTATATTTGGAATAAAGGGGCAAAGCTAGGGGTGAACTTCGGCGGGTTTGACGTGGATATCAACGATGAGGCGAATGCAGACTACTACAGCAAGCCGATGGTTTCCGCGAAGGACATTTTGAATGATATCGCGGTGGTGCCTGAGGCGAAAAAGGCGAGCATGACGCGGATTTACGATCTACTGAAATCGAAATAAGGAACCCGAAAGGAAAAAATTAAATGAAAAAACTTTTAATGGCGATGTTGGTTGGATGGGTGCTGATTCCAGTGGTGGGATGGGCACAGAATTCGGATTCGCTGAATATCGCGGCGGATCAAGCGGTGAGCATGAACAAGTTGGACGATCTCATGGGACGTGCCCAGAAGCGGTTGAGCTACATCATGACGAATCTGGGGGAGTTGTCGGACAACAACGATGCGAACAACTCCTTCGATAAATACAAAGATAACTTGGACGACCTGCAGAGCATTCGTGACGACATCAAGGATCGGGTGGAGAAGGTGAGGGATTTGCAGGGGAAGCGGATTGCGGCATGGACGAAAGAGGTCTCTGGGATGACGGACAAGGACATGCGTAAAATGACAAATACCGAGATCGATAGCGCGAAGGCGGATTTTGATGCCCTGGATAAAAGGCTAAGGGAGGTGGGTGGGGATGCGAATGATCTGACGTCCCTGTTGTTGGATCTAAAGAAGTACTTTGCCTCTTCCTTCTCTCCAGATTCGATTAAAACGAGTCAGCCGATGGTGGAAAAAGCGAAGGCATCGGCACAGGAGATGATTAAGGATGTGGATGCGCTAAGGGACACATTGAACCAAAGCAAACAGAAGGTGAAGGGAACGGCTGGCGCGTAGAACTGAAGTTCAGCGCGGGTTTTCTAGAAAGGCGAGAGCACGAGAGTGATCTCGCCTTTCGTCTTTCCAGCAAACTTGGCGGCGGCCTCGGCGGGGGAGCCGAGAAACACTTCTTCGAATTTTTTGGTAAGTTCGCGGCAGACGCAGACGCGGGAGGAAGGGGGAAAAATTTCGGTGAGGGCAAGAAGGGTACGAGCGAGACGATGGGGGGATTCAAAGTAGATGGAGGTATGGCCGCGGGTGGCGGCAGCGGTGAGTTCATTTTGGCGGCCGCCTGATTTGGGAGGGAGGAAGCCACCAAAGTAGAATGGGAGAGCGGGGAGTCCGCTGGCGAGGAGGGCATGGAGGACGGCGGAGGGGCCAGGGATGATCTCGACGGGAAGATTTTCGCGGCGGGCCGCGCGAATGATCCGTTCCCCCGGGTCGGAGATGCAGGGCATTCCAGAGTCGGTGACGAGGGCGATGGTTTGGCCTGACCGGATGCGGTCGAGGATTTCTGTCTCGCGGGAGGCCTCATTAAATTTCTGGTAGCTGAGAAAAGGTTTTTTGAGGCCGAGATGTTGGAGGAGGAGTCCGGTGTGGCGGGTGTCTTCGGCGGCGACGAGATCGGAGGTGGCGAGGGCTTGGCAGGCGCGAGGAGAGATATCGGAAAGATTTCCGATAGGGGTACCGACGACGAGGAGGCGACCGAGATTCATTAGGCGGGAATATGCCGTGGGAGGGTGGGAGTAGCGAGGCGGAAGGGGAAGGGGGCTGCCGCGCTAGGACTCGAACCTAGAACACCCACATTCAGAGTGTGGTGTGCTACCAATTGCACCACGCGGCAAATCTTGGAGATCGTACCGAACGATCGAGAAACGAGCAAGAGGGGGGAGGAGAGAGATTTTTGATTTTTAATTTTGAATTGTCGGAAGGTGGCCCTACTACGCTCCGGGCCTCGCAGACTCGGGCGGAGCTTCGAAGGGCTGTCGCCCTACTACGTCCCTCACGCGCGCAAAGCCCCGACGCGGGTACGGGGTAGAGACGCTAAGGGATTTCAGATGTGAGAAAGTGTGAAGGCGAGAACGCGGTTTTCAGCATAGAAGTGCGAGCGAGGCGGCCTCGGAGATGCCGCCGCTACCTAGGTTTGAGGTGATGAGTCCTTAGGGATTGGGGGAGATGGTGCGGGTGGGGAAGGCGAAGGAGAGTTTGGCGCGGTCGCAGGCTTGGCGAACGGCGAGGTGAGCGGCGGTGGTGTCGCGAACAAATTCGAGGCCATCGCGGTAGTTGGTGCGAAGGGTGAAGCGGAGTTTCTGTGCGCTTTCACCGAATTCATAGAAGCGTCCGATGGGTTCGGATTGAGGGAATTGGGCGGAGAGGGCGGCGCAGATGGTGCTGATGGCTTCCTCAAGGCGTGGTTTATCGTAGGAGTAGAGCAGGCCGAGATCGACGGTGAGGAGGGAGCGTCCTTGGTCGTCGGTGAGGCGGCGAACCTGCTGTTCGACGAACTGTTTGTTGGGGATGGTGAGGATTCCTCCTGAGAGGGATTCGAGGCGAATGCTGCGTAAGCCACGGACGCGGACGAAGCCGTCGTAGTCTTGGAAGGTGATGCGGTCGCCGGTGCGGAAGATTCCGTCTGCAAGAATTTCGAAGTAGCCGAAGACATTAGCGATGGTGCTTTGGGAGGCGAGGGCAAGGGCGCCGCCGACAAATCCGAGGGCGGCAAGGAGGCCTAAGAGTTTGATGCCGAAATTATCGAGAATGACTAAGGCGGCGATGAGGAGGATGAGGCCACGGAGGAGGCGGGTGGTGATGAGGGCGATCTCTGCGTCCTCGGCAAATTTTTCGGGGAAGAAGCGGCGTTGGAAAAATAGCGTAAGGATATTGGCGGAGCGAATGGCGGCGCCGGCGGCGACGCAGGCGAGGGCAATGTGCAGGCCGAGGCTCTTGAGCTCAAAGAAGGCGGGGGGAAACCCAGAGATGGACTGGAATCCGGTCCAAAGGCAAAGGATGAAGGAGAGATTAGCGATGGGCCAGCGGAGGGTATGAATCCATTGGCGCCAGGCGGGAGAGGATGGATCGGGTTGACCTATCTTTCCACCGAGTGAGATGAGAACGCACCAAAAGAAAATGCCAAGGCCGAGGAGGGAGGCACCGAACCTCCATTGGAAGGTCGGGACTGCAAGGAAAGCTTCGATCCAGGGGCGCCAGGCGGCGGGATAGTCGATGGGCAGGGCGGTCATTTGGTCCAAAGGCGCCAGGCCGCGTAGAGGAGGAAAAGGGCAAAGGCGCGCCGAGCGATGAGTTCAGGGATTTTTTGGATAAGCAGAGAGCCGAGGATAGCGCCGAGGATGCCAGTGAGGGCGCAGGCGAGAACGATTTTCCATTCGACGGTGTGGAGGCGCCAACTAGTGAAGGAGCCAGCGAGGGAAATGGGGATGATCAGAGCGAGGGAAGTGCCGACGGCGACATGGTAGGGGACGCCGCAAAGGAGGGTGAGGGCGGGGACGATGAGGGCACCTCCACCTATACCAAAACAGCCGGAGGCAAGGCCGGCGAGGAGTCCGATGGTGGCATAAAGAATGGGGCCGGTGGGCATGGGAAAGACGATTCACTCGCAGGAGGGGATTGGCAAGCGGGATCGGGACGGTATTCGCAGGCTTGCCAAAAGGCAGGGATTCGCCTTACCTAACAGGTTCTATGCAAAAACATCTAACTCTCAGTTTAACCCTCCTTTTGGCCCTTTTTGTCGCAGGTTGCGCGGTGAAGGATCCCGCGAATCCACGTTTTGTGGTGGCGGAGGGCAAGGGGATTAAAGTGACCCGGGCTCAATTGGATGTGGAAGTGGATCGGGCCTTAACCAATTTTAATCTTTCGCGGGACAAGGTGCCGGCGGCTCAGTTGGGCTCGCTGGAGTTAAATATTCTGAATCAGATGGTGAATCGGCAGATCGCCTTGACGGAGGCTCGCAAATCTCCTCTGACGAACGCGGCGGTATTGGCGAAGGAGCAGTTGGAGAAGATGAAGAAAAACTTCCCTGATGCGAAAGCTTTTGAGGAGCAGTTGGCCAAAGCGAAAACGACTGAGGTAGCGATGGTGAAGGAGATCGAGCAGAAGCTGGAGGTTGATAACCTCATGAGGACACGAGTGGAGCCTGCCTTGAAAGCCCCGACGGATGATGAAGTGCAGAAATTTTACACAGAGAACCCCAAGCTGTGGCAGAGGAACGAAAGCGTGCAGGCACAACATGTTTTGGTGAAGGTGGAACCGACGGCGGATGCGGCGACAAAGGCGGCCAAGAAAAAAGCGGCCGAGGCGGCTCTCGCTCGAGTGAACAAAGGGGAGGCGTTTGAAAAAGTGGCGCAAGAAGTTTCGGATGATCCTGGTAGCAAGGCGCGGGGCGGGGAACTCCCTCCGTTCAGCAAAGGGCAGATGACCCCGAATTTTGAGAAGGTGGCGTTCTCGACTGCCCCTGGAAAAACCAGTGCGGTTTTTGAGACTCCGTTTGGTTATCACTTTTTGAAGGTGAAGGCCAAAGAAGCTGCCAAGACTTTGAAGTTGGAAGACGTGAAGAATGAGATCGTGTCCCACTTGAAGCGCTTAAAACAGGGCGAGGCGACGAGGCTTTTGCTGGAGGATCTGCGGAAGGAAGCGGCGGTGAAGATTTTGCTACCGGCACCAGCAGTTGCGGCGCCGGTGACGGCAACGACACCTCCCGTCTCGGCTCCGCCTGTTCCCGCGACTTCCGCGCCGGCCAAAAAATAAGGGGCCGGGGGAACCCGGATGAGCTCCAAGGTTGCGCCGTCGGGTGAGGGAGAAGAAGGCTTTCAGCCTAAGTTCGACAGCCAAGGGCTCTTGACGGCGGTCGCGGTGGAGATTGATTCAGGGCAGGTGCTGATGGTGGCTTTTATGAACGCGGAAGCGGTGGAGGCGACACGGACGACGCGCAGGGCAACTTTCTTTAGTCGTTCACGAAAGAAGCTTTGGGTGAAGGGGGAAAGCTCGGGGAATTATCTACAGGTGGAGGAAATCTTGGTGGATTGCGATGAGGATTGTTTAGTTTTAAAAGTGCGTTTGCCTACTAAGGGGGTGGCGTGTCACACGGGGGAGAAGAGCTGTTTTTATCGGAAGTTGAATTTGGTGGGTCCAGCGGGATTAAAGCGAATCAAAAGTTAAGGTGAGAGACCGCCTGCGATGGCGATGAGGGAGGCGAACTCTTTTTCAACCGGGCCGATGGAGGACGAAGGGCCTGTGCATTTAACGACAACCAGCTCTCCTTCCGTTTGAAAAATCGCACCGAGGAGGGTTGCGTCGACGATCTCTTTAGCGGGGCCGCCTGGGAGGCCGCCTTTGAGGGCGCCTTGGAGTCGGAGGGTGGTGACAGGGCAGACGGAGCCAGTGGTGGCTTGGGTTTTTGCGGGCAGAGATAGCTTTGAAAACTGGGCGGTCCAACGATCGAGATTAGCTTGGATCGATCCGCTCGAGGCATTGGGGAAGCGGGAGAAGGTGATGAGGAGAGTCCCGTTGGGCGTTTTTTTCTCGAGTTGGGCGGCACGGAGAGAGTCGGAGGGGGGAACCCAGCGCCAAGAGTCTGGGCGGTCGAAACGGAGGGAGCCGACACGGAAGGCGATGGGTTGAGGCGCGGGCAAAGATTCGGGAAAGGCGGAGATAGGGAGAGCGAGAAAAGTTAGGCTGAAGCCAAGTCTGAGGAAGCGAGTCATCCTTGCATTCTCCGAGTCCACTCGTCGACGGCGATGGGGCGACAGTGAAGAAGGCGTTCGTATTCCTCGGCGATTTTGGGTTCGTCCCAATCGGGGTGGTTGGCTTTCATAAACTGGAGCATCCAAGTTTTTGCAAGGGAGCGATCTTGGGGGCCGAGGCGGGCGAGGTCACGGCGGTAAAGGAGGCCGTTGAGGCGGGAGACGATCGAGAAAAAACTCACGGACGGGACTTGCGACAGAAACCTGCGAGGGCGCCGGCGAGAGCGCCGAAAAGGAGGGTAAGAAGAAGGGCACGGGGGCCCCCGCCAACAAATTCTCGGTAGTAGGCGGGCGCATCGGCGGTGAGGGGATAGGGGACAGCGGTAAAAAATGCGCCTGGAACGCTGTAGAGGAAGCCCCAGAGAGCACCGGAGAGAAACTGAGGAGAAAAAGAGGGGAGAACGGCGACGAGGAGTCCGATGGAGGCATAGGTGAGAAGGAGTCCGATCGAGAAAAGTGCGGCAGCGGTAAAGGATAGGCCTTGGAACCACGGCCCCACGGCGGTGAGGAGTCCAAAGAGGGTGCCCGCTAAAACGGATCGCCGATCGATCTGCATAGGCGAAGCTTGCCTTGAGTGGAGGAGTTGAGCAACTGTGAGAATCAAGTAATTTTGGTGAAGGTGAGCCAAAAATATTAGTGAGCCTGCTGGACAATGGAGGGTTGGGGCGGGGAAGATACGCAGATGAGCGAGAAGCAAGAGGTGGCGTCGGTCCGCCGAATGGAATTACTGGCCAAGCTGGTGGCACGGGCGAAGGAGTGTCCTGGGTTATATCCGATTCGCGAGGAGGCAGATTTCTTGAGATTGGCGATGGACCACGCGGGGCGAGGGGACGAGGGGATTTGTCTGGTTTTGGAGTCGGTATGGAGGAGGCCAGATGAGGCGGTGCAGTTGAACGCGCAGAGTTTGATTCGTCGTGGGTTGGGTCTGCGGGCGCCTGAGGAGGGAGAAGTGGGGGGCGGGGTAGTTGCGGGGATGAAGAAGCAGGCGGATTGAGGGCGAGGAAAGTAATCACTCGCCAAGCGTGAGTTAGACGCTCAAATCCGTGAGGAACGGAAGAATGAAAGAAACCTTGAGCTCATCGCCTGTCCCCCCGGAGCCTGAATTGGCATTTGGTCTTGGGGCGGAGTCTGCGCCCTCCTTGGGGAGTGGAGCGGAAGTGGATCCTGAGGTGGTGGTGATCAAGGGTCCCCCGCGGCCGAGTGGATACACTCCGCCGGCGCCATCGAAAGTCCAACGAGAGGAACCCACTATGAATAATCCAACGAATCCTGCAGCGCTGAATGTGAAGAGAAGTATTGATCGGCAAAGGAAAGAGCAGCAGGCGGTAACCTCTATTCTGGGGGGGGTAGGGTTGGCTTTGCTTTTGATCATTGTGGGTTGTGCGGCGCTTTCGGGGTTTGGGGGGTTTGTTTTGTGGAAGCAGATTCAGCGTCAGAGTGTGACGGTGGACCAGATGGAGCAGAGGTTGAACAAGGAGTTTGCGTCACTGCAGGCGCGGGATGCGGAGTTATCGAGTGGGTTGGAGGCTGCGGGGGCGCAGCTAGCAAAACAACTTTCCCTGCTTGAGCAGGCGAAGGCGCAGTTGAGTCGACAGGAGAAGGAGGTGGCGACGGTGCGGCAGCGTCTCTCGATGTTGGAAGGGGATGCGGGCGATCGGCGTTCTCGCTAAGGGATCTGATGATTAGTCGAATTGAGCTTCGTCGGATCACGCAGGAGTGGCGGACGCGTCTGCAGCGGGTGCAGCAGATATTACAACCGAGCGAGTGGGCAACGGATGATTGGAATCGTTTTGCTCGGGCGTTGAGCACGATGGTGCGGTCTCATGGGTCGACTTGGACGGAGGCGGAGACGACTTACTGGGATGTGCGGTGGACTTTGCAGGATGGGGGGGAGTTGATCTGCCAAGCGGAGGATGGGTCGGATGGGAAGAAGACATTGGTGGTGGCGCAGACGGGGGGATTTGCGGAGGGTTTAGAAAACTATACCTGGTTTTTTGCCGAGTTTGGGCAGACGGGAGATTTTTTAGGGAATCCGTACTGGGTGGATGGCACATGGAAAGAGGCGTTGGCGATGATGTTGCTTCCGCAGCAGGCTGGGGTTGGGTACTACCTGAATGGTGGTGGGGTACAGGCGCCGGCGATGATTGAGGCGCAGTCTTCTGTAGCGCAGTAGGGCAGAGTTCTCGGGTAGGTGGGGCCAGGTCGCATATTTCATAAATAGCTGGTGCAGAATTAATTGCATTTGCTTGCATTCGTTTTCATTTCACAATAGGATAAGCGGATTGAAAGGAGTTCGGCGGGGAGTTGCGCAAAGGGCGTGCTGATCCGGTGTCCGTGATCGACCAAAGATCTATTTCGGATTCATGAAAGCGCCCTCACCCTTCTCGCAGACCTAAAGAGAACGATAAGAACCTCACGGAAGCGATTGCGGTCAAGCCAACGAGGCATGATCCATCCTTCGTCGATCGGACGCTGAGCGTCTGGTCAGTCCGCTCGGGCCATATCTTTCCGCCGCACATCAAACCCATGAGTCACGATTCACGATACGGTTCCAACCAAAGAGGTGGACCTCACGACCGACGCAACCGACGCCACGACCGATATGGCAGTAACCGGGGTGGACCCCGCCGAGAAAGTAAACCCGCGAGCGGAGGTTTCTGGGGATTCATAAAAAAACTACTCGGAATGGGAGGCGGTTCATCGCGTCCCTCTCACGCACCGTCCGCGGATCACCGCCAGCGGAATGGGCGAGGAGATGCGCCGCGTCACCCGCGGGCGCGCTCGATTCCTCCGATGGAGGTGCTGACACCTCGCCTCTATGTGGGAAACCTCTCCTACGACGCTTCGGAGAGCGACATCTTTGATCACCTGAGCAAAGTGGCTGGGGTGAAGAATGTCGAAGTGGTGCGCGATAGTGGGTCGAACTCGAAGGGGTTCGGCTTTGCAGAGATGCTGACGCTGGAAGGAGCGCAAGAGGTGGCCAAGAAGCTTCATGATACAGATTTCATGGGGCGGTTGCTGATTGTGAACGGCGCAAAATCCCAAGGCGAGCGGTCGGGTGGCGGTCCACGCAATCACGATCGGGCGGACAGCCGACCCCCTCGTGGTGAGCAGGCGGAGCGGTCCTCCGAGTTTGATTACGAGCGAGGCCCTCGGAATCCTAGTTACGACTAAGAAAAAAGTTTAGGGACTGGCCAAGGTGGGCCGGGTCTTGGAAGAGACCCGGCCACCTTCGGCGAGCCAACGATTGACGGCGGCTAAGTAAGCGCGGCCACTGGATTCGATGACATCGGTGGCGGCGGCGCGACCGCTGGCGGGTTCCCCTTTTGTAGCAAAGCGAACATTGAGAGAAACTTCTCCTACTGCATCTTTTCCTTCGGTGACTGCGCGGACCGAGTAATCGAGAAGGTGGCCCTTGAGGCCAGTGATGCGATCGATGGTTTTCATGACGGAATCGACGACACCGTCTCCCGAGCCTTGGGCCGAAAGAACTTTGCGGCCGTGACGCAGAGTAATCGTCGCGACAGGTTTACGACCCGTACCCGATTGGCAGGTCAAACTTTCCAAAGAGTAGGTTTCGCGAGCGACATGGATTTGAGCGCCAACCAGAGAGGTGAGGTCGTCGTCGTGGACGAACTTTTTGCGATCGCCGATTTCCTTGAAGCGGATGAAGACGGCTTGGAGTTCGGTGGGGCGGAGGGTGTAGCCCAAATGTTTGAGGCGGGCGGAGACGGCGGCACGCCCACTGTGTTTGGTAAGTGGGAGCTCGGTTTTTCCCCAGCCGACAATTTCTGGATCGATGATTTCGTAGGTTTCTCTTTTTTTAAGGATGCCATCCTGGTGGATGCCCGAGCTGTGGGCGAAGGCGTTCAGTCCAACGATGGCTTTGTTGCGTGGAATGGGGAAACCACAGGCGGCGGAGACAAGGCGTGAGGTGCGAACGATTTCACGGGTTTGGATGTTGGTGTGGGCGTGTGCAAAAAAATCGGCACGAGTGTGTAGAGCCATGACTACTTCTTCGAGGGCAGCGTTGCCGGCGCGTTCGCCGATACCGTTGAGGGTGCACTCCACTTGGCGTGCGCCCGCTTGGACGGCGGCGAGAGAGTTGGCCACGGCGAGACCGAGATCATTATGACAGTGGGTGCTGAAAACCGCATTGGCAGATCCACGAGCTTGGGCGATGACTTGGGCAAACATTCCGCCGTATTCTTCGGGTGTAGCGTAGCCGGTGGTATCGGGAAGATTGATGGTGTTGGCACCAGCGGAGATGGCGGCTTCGACGACCTCGACAAGGAAATCGATTTCAGTGCGGGAAGCATCCTCAGGAGAGAACTCGACGTTGGAGGTGAAACGGCGGGCGCGGCGAACTCCGTCGGTGGTGAGACGGAGGATCTCGTGGCGGGCTTTGCCGAGTTTAAAATCGCGATGAATTTTGCTGGTGCCAAGAAAAACGTGAATACGGCCTTTTTTGCCAGCAGGTTTCACGGCGGCGCCGGCGGCATCAATGTCGGCGTTGACGCAGCGGGCCAAGCCACAGATCACTGGGCCGCGGACGGTCCGGGCAATTTCTTGGACGGAATCGAAATCGCCTCGACTGGCAATAGGGAAGCCCGCTTCGATGATATCGACGCCGAGGCGAGCGAGTTGGCGAGCGACCTCGAGTTTCTGGCGACCCGTCATGGCGGCGCCTGGGCACTGTTCCCCGTCGCGAAGAGTGGTGTCGAAGATCTGAATATGAGGGCCAGAGGACATAAAACGAGCTTAGCCCGAAACAGCCAAATGCGCACCTGATAAGAGGAGTGGGGGGCCGGGGGGGGGGCCGATGCGATTTTGTCCTGAGCGCGGGATGCAGGTTGCTCACGCAAAGGCCACCAAGGACGCAAAGGGGATGATTTTTAATTTTGGATTCTTAATGTTTTCCCGCATTCGCGGGACACGCTTGCGCGTGGATTATCGGATAGTGCGAATGTGGAAAAGTGTGAAAGTCTTTTTAAGTTCGAGGCTTAGGTAGGGGCGGCATCTCCTAGGCCGCCTCGATGAAAAGTACAAAACCTAAACTTTGGTAGGGCCGATGGGCTCCATTGGCCGATAGAGCGATTTAGTTTTGAGTGGTTGAATGGTTCAATCGGCTCATCAAGGATGATGAGCCCTACCTGGGCTTGATCCCGTGGTTGCGGGATGCGGAACACCCACGCAAGGGCCGTGGGGTGAGTGGATTAGTAGGCGGCTTGGGCGCCCTTAAGATTTCGCGAGCGGATCCAGGGCATGAGGCCACGGAGGCGGGCACCGGTTTTTTCGATGGGGTGTTTGGCCCCCGCCTTGAGGAGGCGATGGTAGCGCTTCATGCCGGTGTGACTTTCGCGAATCCATTCGCGGGCGAATTTGCCGTTCCGAATTTCTTGGAGGACTTTCTCCATGGATTTTTTGGTACGGGCATCGACGACGCGGGGCCCGCGACTGACGTCCCCGTATTTAGCGGTCTCGGAGATGGAAAAGCGCATTCCTGCGATACCTGATTCGTTGATCAGATCGACAATGAGCTTCAATTCATGGAGGACTTCGAAGTAGGCAACTTCAGGTTGGTAGCCCGCTTTCACGAGAACTTCGAACCCTGCTTGGATGAGAGCGGAAGTTCCTCCGCAGAGGACGGCCTGCTCACCGAAAAGATCGGTCTCGGTTTCTTCTTTGAAGGTGGTTTGGAGGAGGCCAGCGCGAGTGGCGCCGATCCCTCGGGCCCAGGCCATAGCAATCGAGCGAGCTTGGCCGGTGGGGTTTTGCTGCACCGCGAAGAGGGCAGGAACGCCACGTCCCTCGACATATTGGCGGCGAACGATATGTCCTGGGCCTTTGGGGGCGACAAGGATGACGTCGACATTTTTGGGTGGCTTAACGGTTTTATAGTGAATGGCGAAGCCGTGGCTGAAGAGGAGGCACTGACCCTTGCGAAGATTGGGGGCGATGTCCTTCTGGTAGACGGAGGGAATTTTCAGGTCGGGCACAGCAACGAAAATGACATCGGCGCCGCGAACGGCTTCAGCAGTGGGGAGGACTTTAAAGCCGTGTTTTTTGGCGACGGCGATAGATTTGCTGCCTTTGTAGAGTCCGATGGTGACTTTGACGCCGCTATTTTTGAGATTAAGAGCATGAGCGTGGCCTTGGGAGCCGAAGCCAATGACGGTGGCTTTTCTGCGAAGAAGGGGGGTAAGGCTGGCGTCACGGTCGTGGTAGATTCGGGCGGGCATATGGTTATCTCCTGTTCGGGTTGGTGGTTTATTATGGGGTAAATGGTTAACGGCGGGCGAGGGCGATGCGTCCGGTTCGGCTGAGTTCGAGGATGCCGAAGGATTTCATTAATTGGAGGAACTTGCCGATTTTGCTTTCGTCGCCGGTGACTTCAATGGAAAGGCTGGCGGATTGGACGTCGACAATCTTGGCACGAAAGATGTCGCAGATTTGCATGACCTCTGGTCGAGCGGCGGCGGTGGCTTTGACGCGAAGCAAAATAAGTTCGCGGTCGATGACGTCTCCATCTTTGAAGTCGTGGACTTCGAGAACATCGACCAGTTTTTTGAGTTGTTTGACGACCTGTTCCAAGACCTGATCGTTGCCGACGACAACGATGGTCATGCGCGATATTTTATCGTTTTGGGTCGGGCCGACGTTGAGGGTATCGATATTGAAGCCGCGACCGCTAAAAAGCCCAGCGATGCGGGTTAGAACCCCGAACCGGTTTTGTACGACGACAGAAATGGTATGGCGCATAAAATAAAAAGAAGAATGACTTTAAAAAGTAGCGAAGAAGGAGCGGACGGGTCAAGCCGAAGGGCCAGACTGTCCGAAGCTGGCACGTAGGCGGGCTAATTCGTGGGACTGCTGATCGAGAAGTTGGCGGGCTTGAGCAAGGTCGGTTTCCAGCTGTTTGATCCGCAAGCGGAGGGCGGCGTCGAAGGCTGGGCTGGCTTCAGTGGCTTCGACGGGTTCGGTGGCGTCCTCCAATTTAATGGTGCGGCTTTTAAGACGAGAGGTACGGCGCCGACGAATTTCCTCAAGAAACTCGGTGACGGTGTAGGTTTCTTTTGTGCGGAGGTGGGAAACGAGTTCCGAGCCACCTAACTGGCCGCTTTGTAAAAACTCCGCGATGGTGCCTGCGGTGGTCGGGCCGTAGCGGGGACCGTCGAGGGGCTCGACCCACCAGTGCATTTCGAGACCGGGGACCTCGGGTGCCTTGGCCCAGGCTGCTTCATCGGTTTGGATGAGGTCGTCGGGTGCGATGAGAGATTGATTGGCGAGAGCTTTCAGATGATCGAGGTCCATGGGGCCAAGGACTCTACCGGTCTGGACTTTCTGAAGGCGGTAGAGGGATGCAGGGGTGCTCAAAGGAAGTTAGTGGGTGGGGATAATGAGTTTTTGGCCGACTTTGAGGGAAGCATCTTTGGCGAGGGAGTTGGCCTTGCGGATGGACTCTACGGTGATTTTGATTTTATAGGCTTCGCTATAAGCTTGGGCGATGGAACTAAGGGTATCGCCCTTGGCCACGACATGCTCGTAGCCATCGCGTTCGGCAGGTTTAGCGATGGGGAGAGGTTTTTCCGCAGACTTTTCTTTTTCCCGCTCTTTCCGCTCTGCAACTAATTTTGAAACTTCCTCCAGAAGGGCGGTGCGATCTTGGGACGCCTTGGCGGCAGTGTTGGCGAGCGATTCTTTGAGGGATTGAGACTGGAGCCGAACCTCATCGAGGATTTTCTCAAGGGCACTCACGCGAGCTTGAATTTTGTCCACTTGAGCGTCGACGCGATCGACTTGATCGGCGGCTTTAAGAATTTTGCGGCGCTCCATTTCCGCGTCTTCGGCGGCGGCAGGGTTCGAGGGTTGAGCGACGAGAGGAGTGCCTGAGATTAAAAAAAGAAGGGGGAGGATGCAGAGTAGCCTTGGCATAGCGGTATTATCACTCTGGGGACTCTGTGCCGACAAGCTTTACAAACTCTTTTTCGGTGATGACGCGAACTTGAAGGGATCGAGCTTTGGTCAATTTGGAGCCTGCCTCTTCTCCTGCGAGGACGAAATCGGTTTTCGGGCTGACGGAACCAACGACCGATCCGCCGTGGGTTTGGATTTGGCGGACAAACTCATCGCGGGACTGGCTGAGGGTACCGGTAATGACAAACTTCTTTCCTGCGAGAACCCCTCCGCGCATGGCGAGTTCTTCTTTTTGGGCAGTGAAATTCAGCCCAGCTTTACGTAAGGCAGGGAGAAGACGCTGGGTCGAGCGTTCTTGGAAAAAAGAGACAATTTCCTCGGCGACTTTCGGCCCAACATCGTTCACTTGAGTGAGGTCGGCGACGGTGGCGGAAGAAAGTTTCTCGAGGGTGGTAAAGTGGCGGGCGAGGGATTCTGAGGACACCGCACCGACTTGAGGAATGCCGAGGCCGAAAATCAGACGCCAGAGTGGACGACTTTTACTTGCGGCGATTCCTTGGAGAAGATTGGTGGCGGACTTCTCTCCCATGCGATCAAGGTGGGTCAATTGTTCCTCGGTTACGGCGTAGATTTGGTCGAGGTGTTGGACTAGACCCGCCTCGACGAGTTGACCGACCATGGCTTCGCCCATGCCCTCGATGTCCATGGCACCACGGCTGGCAAAATGTTGGAGGCGGCGCTTGAGTTGGCCGACGCAGTCGCGAGAGGTGCAGCGGAGAAAAACTTCTTCTTTGGAAAGAGGGCCGCCGCAGACAGGGCATTGGCGGGGAGCGGCGATGGGGCGGGAGGAGGTGGGGCGCTTCTGGAGATTGACGGAGAGGACGGCGGGGATGACCTCTCCTGCTTTTTCGATGTTAACGCAATCACCCACACGGATGTCTTTGCGGGCGATCTCCTCGAAGTTATGCAGGGTGGCGCGAGAAACGGTGGAACCGCTGAGGAGGACGGGATCAAGTTCGGCGACGGGAGTGATAACCCCGCTGCGACCAACTTGAAAAGTGATGGCGTGGAGGCGGGTTTCGGCTTGTTCGGGGGTGTATTTGTAAGCGATGGCCCAGCGAGGGGCTTTTTCGGTGGAGAGGAGAACGCGTTGTTGATCGAAGCGGTTGACTTTAATAACGGCTCCATCGGTGGCAAAGGGAAACTTGGTTCGGTCGTGATCGAGGGAGCGGATGGCTTGTAGGACTTTGTCGGGTCCTGAGACGAGGCGGAACCAAGTATGTCCAGGAAGACCCCACTGAAGAATTTGTTGGTGGAGGGCGTCCTGAGTTGTCAGGGAAGAGGTTTCGGGCTGGGCGAGGCCGTAAAAAACAACGGCAAGCGGGCGCTGAGCGACCTCGCGGGAGTCGAGCAGTTTGAGAGTGCCAGCGGCGGCATTGCGGGGGTTGGCAAAAAGGGCTTCCCCTTTTTTTTGGCGGGCGTGGTTCAGTGCGGCAAAGGCAGGTTCGGGCAAGTAAACCTCGCCACGAAATTCAATAGTTTTTGGCAGGCCGCGAACAAACAAGGGGAGGTTGCGGATGGTTTTTAGATTTTCGGTGATGTCGTCGCCCCGCTCCCCATCGCCTCGGGTGAGGCCTTGTACGAGGTGGCCGTCGAGGAAGCGAACGGTGACGGCGAGTCCGTCGATCTTGGGTTCGATGGCGAAGGTGGCCTCTTGTCCTGCGAGGCCTTTGGTCACGCGGGTAAGAAAATCGGTCAATTCAGTTTCGCTGTAGGTATTGTTGAGGCTCTGCATGCGAACGGTGTGCGGGACAGTGCGAAAAGAGTCGAGGGGGGCGCCGCCGACTTTACGGGTGGGAGAATTTTCGTCGATGAGTTGAGGATGGGCTTTTTCGAATTCGGAAAGTTCACGGTAGAGGCGGTCGTAAGCGGCGTCGGAGATCTCGGGTTGGGCTTGGACGTAGTAAAGAAGGTCGTGGTGCCGAACCTGTTTAAGGAGGTGGGCGTAGTGTTGAGTGAGGGAGTTGCTCACCTGGGGCGACGACGAAGGGTGAGTCCGATAGCGATTCCGAGGATATCGGCTAACCAGTCTTGGATCGAGACATCGCGGCCTGGGGCGAGGCGTTGGGACTGCTCGTCGAGGCCGCCGAGGAGAGATCCTGCCATGCCGAGAGCGGCAGAGGGAAAAGGAAGTCCGCCGAGGACGAAGCCGAAGCCTGTGTAAACGGCGAGGTGGAGGACCTTGTCATTGGGCAGAGGGAAAAAATTGTCCACTTTTTTGATTCGGCTGGCGGGCAAGGCGGAGGCGCTGAGGATGAGAAGATAGTAGAGGACGGGAGGGAGTAAGTTTTTCCATCGCAGATTGGACATAAGGAGAGCATTTTGGACAGAGAGTGAAGCAGAGCAACTTGAAAGAATGGGTCCCGATTTTAGGGATCGAAGGGGGAGGTACAAAGACCTCATGGATCTTCGTGGGGGATGGAGGCAGAATTGTGGCGCAAGGCACGGCGGGGCCATCGAATGTTCTGTTGGCAGGAAGAGTAGGGTTAGAAAAGGTGTTTCGACAAATTGCGTCGGCTCTTCCAGGAAGGCCGGTGGCGATTGGGGGAGGATTTGCGGGGGCCCGAGGTCAGGCTGAGCTTGCGGAGGTGCGGGGGGCGTTGCGTTCGGTTTGGCCGAGGTTGAAGCGGGTGGTGGTGGGGATGGATACTGATTCGGCGTTGGCGGCAGCGTGGGGAAGTGAGGACGGATTTTTAGTGATCGCGGGAACGGGAAGTAATGTGGTGGGGAGGAAAGGGAGTGTTCGGTTGAGTGCGGGTGGGCATGGACATCTATTGGGGGATGCGGGAAGTGGGTACGACATCGTACAGAGGGCAGTGGAGGCGGTTTTTCGGGCGAGGGATCGGGATGGGAAAGCACCGAAATTAGTGGCGGCGCTCTTGGCGCACGCGGGGGCGGCAGATATGGATCGGTTTTTGCGTGCGGTCTATCTGGCTCAGGGGAAAGAGTGGCTGGCCTCGTTTGCCCCCGTCGTTCTGCGGGCAGCAGAAAAAGGGGACGCAATCGCAGGGCAAGCGGTGCGAGATGGGGTGGAAGAACTTGCGGCTAGGATAGCGGAGTTGGCCAAGAGGATGAAGGTCGCACGACCGAGGATCGCGCAAACGGGCGGATTATTTGAAAACCGCTTTTATGCTGGAGCTTTTGTGAGGGCTTTGCGGAGGACATGTCCGCGGGCCAAGAGTGAGCCGTGCAAAACTTCTGGAGCGATGGGAGCGGTGCGGATGGTGGTTGGTTCTGCGTCTATTTGGACAGGGCAAGGGGAGAAGAAAAGTGGAGTTGAACTAGTAAATGTGGAGGCTTTGCCGACGGAGATGGCGAATCCGCGTTCACGCGGGATGCATCGTCAATCGGTGGGAGAGTTGGTGCGGTTGTTTGTGGAGGAGGAGGCTTTTACGGTCCGGGCTTTGAGTCGGGCGAAGAAAGAAATTAAGGGAGCGACGGAGATTGTTTCGCGGGCGTTAACACGTGGAGGAAGGCTTTTCTATGTGGGGGCAGGAACGAGTGGGCGGCTGGGTGTTTTGGATGCGAGTGAGATGCCTCCAACGTTCCACACGCCACCAGAGTTGGTGCAGGCTATTTTAGCGGGGGGGCCTGAGGCGATTTTTCGGGCGCAGGAAGGGGCGGAGGATGATGGGGAGGCGGGGGCGCGATCGGTGAGGGAGCGAAGAGTGGGTTCCCGCGATGTGCTGGTGGGTTTGACGGCGAGTGGGCGGACTCCGTTTGTGCATGGGGCATTGGCGGAGGGAAAGAAGGCAGGAGCTAAAACGGTTTTGGTCACGGCGCATCCGAAGTGGAGGTTCGAGAGGGGCGGGATTCGGCCAGATGGGGTGGTGCGGTTGGATGTTGGGCCAGAGATTATTGCTGGCTCGACGCGTCTGAAGGCGGGGACCGTGACAAAGATGGTCTGCAATATCCTCAGTTCTGTGGCGATGATTCGAATGGGAAAAGTGTACGACAACCTGATGGTGCATGTGGTTCCCTCGAATGAAAAACTGAAGGCACGGGCGATACGATTGATTCGGACATTAACCCAAGTTGGCCTGGAAGAGGCGGAGCAGGCGTTGAGAGAGTCGGGTGGGAAAGTGATGTTGGCAACCGAGCGACTGCAAAAAGTTTCTGGCTTGCCGAAAAAAAGACGAGGAGCACTCTCGGGTCGATGAAATCCTTGATGCGGGTTGTGGTGTTAGTTGGTTGGGCGGTGGGTTGCGGGTGGGCGGCGGAGGCGGACCTAGCGGGTCTTTGGAAAAATACCGCAATGGGGATTGGTCAGTCGGTGATTATTGTTTCGCAGGAGGGGCCGGATTTGCATGTGGCGGGATATGGAGTGTGGGCGGGGGGTGGAGTTGGGGTGTGGCACGGTAAGGGGAGGATTGAGGGGGCGCGGGTGAAATTGCCGTTAAATTATACAAAACTGCCGAAGCCTGGATTTGATGGGAAGGTAGAGTTGGATTTGGGGATTGCGGCGGATGGAAAAACTTTGGAGGGGACTTGGAAAAACTCGCTTGGGCGTAAGGGGCCCGTGAGGTTTGTTCGAGTGGTTTCTGAGGCGGCTCCGAAGGTGACGACAGCTGCTGAGGTGCCCGCGGGGGAAGGACCCGTGTCGGACGGGGATAAAAAAGAGGAGGCAGTAAAGCCCTAAACTCCGTGGACTCTGCCCCAGTGGATATCGAGCTGGCGGCTGAGGCAAAGTTTGAGGGCGCGAAGGAGGCAGGAGGCTTCTAATTTTTGTCCGCGAGCGATGATGCTGGGGAGGGGTTCGTTGGGGCGGAGGCGAAGAGCGTCTTGGCAGAGGATGGGGCCTTGATCGAGATCTGGTGTAACGAAGTGGGCTGTCACGCCGATAATTTTAACGCCTTTGTCGTAGGCTTGACGGTAGGCGGCGGCGCCAGGAAAGGCGGGGAGAAGGGAGGGATGAATGTTAAGAATTCTATTTTTCCAGTGCCAAACGAAGTCGGGGGAAAGAATTTTCATAAAGCGGGCGAGTACGACAAGTTCAACATCGGCTTTTTCTAGATTGGATTGAAGGGAGGCTTCAGCTTTCTGGCGGTCGCGGTAGTCGATTGAGGCGAAAGGAAGACGGTAGCGACGGGCGAGGGAGCGAAGTTGGGGATGATTTCCAGCGAGGAGAACAGGTTGGGCGGCGAGGCGATGAGATTTCCAAGCGCGGAGGATGGCTTCGGCGGCATGGGTTTCCTTGGAGACGAGAATAGCGAGGCGGCGCCGAGTGCGTGTGCCGTCGGACATGCGCAGAGTAAGTTTCATTCTGAGGTGCTGGGCTAAGGAGCCGAGGTCGGCGCGAATTCGGCGGTCGTCGAGTTTCGAAACAGGCCAAGAGGCGAGAAGAGTCATGCGAAACCTTCCGCGGGCGACCTGTTCTTCGAGCGATTCGATATTGGCGCCCATGCGGAAAAGATGTTGGGTAACGGCGGCGATGGCGCCGCTACGGTCTGGACCGACCAAGCCAATGGTGACAAAGGAGCGACTGGCCATGGTTAATCTGCGCGTAAGGTGCAGGAGGCGCGGGGGGTTTCGTGAAGGGTGATTTCCGAAAGGCCGGGGAGTTTAGGGCTGAGCTGTTTCCAGAACCATTGGCAGATGATTTCGAGGGTTGGGTTTTCGAGGCCAGGGGTGTCGTTGAGGGAGGTGTGGTCGAGTTTTTCTAGAATGGGGCGGACGACGGAGGCGATTTTTGCGTGGTCGTAAAGGAGGCCTGATTTGGGGTCGACGGAGCCGGCAACACAAACTTCGAGGGCAAAACTGTGTCCGTGGAGGCGCCGACACTTGTGTCCCTCGGGGAAGGAGGGAAGGTGTTGGGCGGCTTCGAAGTCGAATTTCCGTCTAAGGGTGATCTGCATCAGAGATAATTTCTAGCGATTTGAGGGGTGGATTTCAATCGATGGTTCGATTGGATTTTGGATTGGGGAGGGTGGAGGGGTTGGGGTTAAGGGGGGATGGGTGTTCAGCGCAGGCGACCTAGGAGATGTCGCTCCCGCGTTTGCGGGACGCAGACGCGCGCTAAGGGGGTATTGATTGGCTCGAACTGTCAATGGTTCAATCGGCGCATCACGGATGATGCGCCCTACCGGTGGACGGCGAGGAGGGGGGCTTGGGAGAGAACCACGAGTTGAGGAGTTTTTCGATCATGGCGCCCCAAAGAGAAAGAATGATGGCGAGAAGAAGGAGGGAGGGGACGGCGATCGAGGAGGATTTGTCTTTGAGGAAGGAGGCAAAGTGAATGGCGTAGGGTTGGTGAACGAGATAGATCCCGTAGGAAAAAGATCCTGCGAGGGCAAGGGTTGGGCCCAAATAGGGAATCTTAGTCCAAAATCCTGAGGCTCCTGCGACAACGAGAAAGCAGGCGGCGCCGGTAAGGAAATCAACCGCGACGTAGCCGCGTGGAAGTTGGTAGACGAGCAGAGCGATGGGATAGAGGCAAAGGCCAGCGAGAAAGCCACGGCCATGAAGGAGCCAGTTTTCAAGCTTGTCCGGATTTCTGGCGTAGGCACCTCCGAGAACCATGCCGAAGGCGAACTCGGGCAATCGGCTCAGGCCGCAACCCCCGAGGACCCACTGGCCACTGGAAGGATGAAGATAAAGGAGAAAAATGCGGGTGAAAAATCCTAAGGAGACTGCACCGAGCAGAAAGCGGATGGGTCCCCAGCGGAGGAAAGCCCAGATGAGTAGTGGGAAGAGTGCGAAAAGTTGGATGATGAGGCAGAAGTACCACCAAGCGGCGTTAAGATAAAAAAAGTTGTAGTCGATCCAAAGAAAGCGCAATCCGCTCAAGCTGACCCCGAATCGCCAATCGACAGGCTCGAGGCGGGCCTCAAAGGGACTGAGTAGGTAAACGAGGTGGGCGAACCAGTACATAGGATAGAGGCGCAGAAGGCGGTGGGTGATCCAAGAGGTCCAAGCGACGCCGCCTGGTTTTGCGGCAGCGCGAATGGCGGACTGTGCGAGGACAAAGCCGCTGGCGACAAGAAAGAGCCCTACGGCGTGAAATCCTAATTGCGAAATACCGATTCCGAGGGTGCGGGCTAAGGATGTGAAGATGGAGAGAGGGGTGGTCCAAAGTTCGGGTTGGGCTACTTTTTGGAAAAACCCGGCTTCGATGGGAGAGGGCGGCTTGATCCAGCAAGAGAAAGAGTGAAAGTAGACGACCCAGAGGATGGCGAGCCCTTTGGTGACATCGAGCCATGCCATTCTTCGTTGGGCCATGGTTCGAGGTTATGGGAGAAACAAAATTAGGCTAGATCGGAGCGGAGAAGATCGAGAAGAGCGAGCATGCGTGGCTGATGCTTGTTTTCTGGAACTTGGCCAGTGAGGCAGAGGGCGACGGCGAGATCTTTGGCAGGATCAGCAAAAGCGATGGAGGAGCATGCACCCCCATGGCCAAAGGTGTTTCTGGAGGAGGTGGTGCCGAAGCCATAGGGAGGCTTGGCGGTGCCATAGCCGTGGCTGTCGAGCATGACGCCGAGGCCGAAATCGGTGATCTGGCCGAAGGTCATATCTTTTTCGCCCTCGCGCCAGCGATGAGAAAAATTCTTTATGAAAGCAGGAGAAAAGACAGTCGTTCCAGTTTCTGGATTGGTGCCTTGGGATAAAAGAGTCCGGTAGAAGCGGGCCAGAGAACTAGCTGTTCCACAAAGTCCCCCACCAGGACCTTGAGCCTGCGAAGTGGGAATCCAAGTTGCGCCCCGTTTTTCAAGCATGGGGACGTTCGCTTTCATGGTGTCGGTGGTGAAGAACATATCCCCGGCCCCGCAAGGTGAAAGGACATGGCGATGGAGATAGTCTGACCAAGAGTGGCCAGTGTGGCGTTCGATCCAGCGTCCAAGAAGCCACCATCCTCCACGGGGGTCATAGGCGGCTTGGCGGGGTTGGAGTGAAAAATCGGCGGGCTGGGCTTGTGCTAAAATATGGAGAATTTCTTGTTCGGCGGCGAGGACATCAAGGGTGGAGAGGCGAAGGCCGGTTCGGTGGGTGAGAATATCGAGAAGGGTGAGGTTGCCGAGATAGGTTCCGAGGAGTTCAGGAAATGTTTTATCCATGGGCAGGGGCCAGAGGTCGGGTTTTTGTTCTGCGAGGTGGAGAACGCCGAGGGCGGTGACGGGTTTGCCTGCGGAGTACCAAGAAACGGAAGTGGCTGAAGTGGGCACGTTGCCGCCGGAATAGGCAGCGAACTTTCCGTGAGAAAAAACGGCTAAAGTGAATCCAGGCCAGAAGTTTTCCTGAACCCCCTTCTGCAGATGAAGGTGAGCTTGGGAAAGCTCAAGCATTCGTTTCGAGGGGTGTGCCACGGGGTTCATGGCGCAGTGCGACGTGGGTGACGCCAGGAAACTTGGCGTGAAGAGCTTCGCTGACGTGATTTTCTATTTCGTACACCTCGCGGGCAGTGAGTTGTTCTCCTACTTGAATATGGAGATCAATATGGATGTCGTTCTGCATGCCGTGAGAACGGATAGCGTGAGCTCCGCGAACGCCAGAGACGGCTTCGGCGACGGAGCGAATTAATTCGGGATCAAGGCGGGTTGCATCGGAGACAACTTTGATGCCTTCCAAAAAGATTTCGTAGATGGCACGGGCGAGGAAGAGAACGATGCCAATGGCCAGAAGTGGATCGAGCCAAGGCAGGCCAAGGCCGCCACTGCCGATGGAGGCGATGGCGAGAACGGAGGAGTAGACATCGGTGCGGGTGTGGGCGGCATCGGCCAGAAGGAGGGGGCTGGAGACTTCGAGTCCTGCCCTTTTTTCCCAGGCGGAGAGGGCGGTGTTAAACAGAATGCCGACGCTGAGGAGGGCCATGCAACCCCAGCTAAATCCTGGGGCGGGGGCGTGATGGAGGAGTCGATTGACGGCGGCGCCGAGAATTTCCCAAGCGCTGAGGAAGAGGAGGCCGGCCACGACCATGGTAGTGAGAATCTCAAACTTGCGGTGGCCGTAAGGGTGTTCGGGATCGGGCGGTCGGGCGGCGGCGGTGATGCCGATGAGAGCGATGACGCTGGCGGCACCATCGAGGAGAGAGTGCATAGCGTCGGAAAGAACGCCCAAGCTGCCGAGGCGCCAGCCGATACCGAATTTAAGGGCGGCGAGTCCTACATTGATGGCGAGGGCGACGAGAAGGACTCGGCGAATGCGGGCGGAGCGGGTGGCTTCGTTCACGAGCGGCGATCTGCGATGCCCCCCGCAGGTGGAGCAAGATAGGATGAGAGGTTTGAGGAGAGCGGACTGGGCTGAAATCCGAGAAGCTTTGTTGCGAGGGAAGAGTCTCCTACTTGGCCCTCTTCGAGCATGAGTATCTGATCGGTGGTGAGGGGCGGGTGGGGTAAAATTCTTTCGGCTACGGCGGCGAGGAGGCGACAGAGTGGGAGGGGTACGGGAAAAAGAATCGGTTTTCGTCGGGTTAACCAGAGCCAGGGAAGAGTGGCAAGAATCACATCTGGGGTGTTATCGACCCAAGTCGGGGAGAGACCCATGGCTCGAGCGATGGCGAGGGCGAGGTCGCGAAGATTGGTCTCGGGTCCACAAAGATCGAGAGTTTGGCCGATGGTGCTGGCCTGTCCGAGCGAGCGGACGAGAGTGTTGGCCACATCGGTCACGACGACGGGTCGGAGGGTAACGTCGGCTCCGCCTGGTAGTGGAAGAAATCCGCCGCTCAGCCAAGAGAGAGGTGGGCGCATGGAGGAGGCGAGGAGGGAGGTAAAGGCATCGCCCTGGCCGTAGATGAGAGAGGGGCGAAAAAGGGTGAAGGCGAGGCCACTCTGGCGAATGATTTCCTCGGCGGCCCATTTGGTCTGGTGATATTGGGAGGCGGCCATGGGGCGGGTACCGAGGGCACTTAAATAAAGGAAGCGAGAAATGCCTGAGGCGCGAGCTGCGGCAACAACATGGGCGGTGCCGTCTTGGTGGACACGGCGAAAAGTTTGTGAGCCTTGTTGTTGGATAATGCCGACGCAGTGAATGACGGCTTGGGCCCCGCGGAAGGCTTCGCGGAGAGAGGAGGGGTGGGTGATGTCCGCGGGAAAAAATTCGACTCCTGGGGGTAGGGAGTGGGGAGGGGGGGTACGGGCGAGGGCACGGGTGGGCAGGCCTTCAGCGGCGAGGCGCCGACAAATTTCTCGGCCGACAAAGCCGGTGCCACCTGTTACGACAATCATATGTCCTCGATGCTAGAAGAAATCGTCATTTGCACAGAAGGCCATACCGAATTTATGCCCATAGCACAACCGTTGGAGAAGGCTGCCGCCGAGCGGGGGTGGCGGGATGGGCTTCTGCACATTATCATTCCGCACACGACGGCGGGGGTAACGATTCAGGAGGGGGCGGATCCGGATGTACGACGAGATTTGGCGGTGGCGTTGGAGAGGGCGGTGCCGTGGGAGAATCGGGATTATCGGCATGGGGAAGGGAACTCGGCGGCCCATCTGAAGGCGGCGATGTTGGGGAATCACTTGGCTTGGCCGCTGGAAAAGGGGAAGTTGCGTTTGGGGATGTGGCAGATGATTTATTTTGCGGAGTTTGATGGACCGCGGTCGCGGCGCGCGTGGGTGGGGTTTCAACCCCTTTGGGCGGGTCCTCAATCTAAGATTTCGTGAATGGCCGAGCTGGGGAAGAGTTTCCCTGGGCATTCGGTGGGTTTGGTATTGATTTCACGGTGGAGACGGAATTTTAATTTGGAATCGGGCTGAAGTTTGCGCAGGTATTGGACAAGCTCGATAAGGGAAGCGGTTTGGCGTGGACCGAGGCGATGAGTGCTGAAGTCGCCGACGAGACAGATTCCAATAGCGATTTCGTTGAGAGATTCGCTGGCGAGGTGCCCGCCCTGTTTTTGCTGGAGCCAGCGGGAGCCGACTTCGATTTGGCCGTCGCCTGAATCGGAGCCGTTACCGATGACGAAGTGGTAGGCCATGCCATTTTCCATGCCGCGGGTGTGGCGATGAAAATAGTCGAAGATTTTGGCATTACCCCCGCTGGTACCGCTGTGGTGGACGACGATATATTCCCAATCGCGGAGCCGATCTTTTGGGGCATCGATTAGGGCGCGGGCGGGTTCGATGAAAATCAGTTCACGGGTTACGGGTTTGGGCTGGGAGGGAGGAGGGGTGGGGAGAGTTTTGGATGGGGAGGAGGTGGGAGTGGTTTGGGTTAGGGAGGAGGAGGGAGGGGGGCGAAGGCGCAGGAGGTCGCCTGAGCGAAGGGAGTTTCCTGATAATCGGTTCCAGCGTTGGAGGTCTGTGATGGTGAGATTATTTTCGCGAGCGATTTTGGCTAAGCTGTCCCCTTTTTTAATTCGCACCCATTCGGCGGGAGTGGTGGGTTTGGTTTGGGCGACGGTGGAGGGAGAGGTTTTTGCTGGAGTAGAGGGGGTGGGTGTGGAGGTTGGGGAGGAGGGAAGGCGGAGGACATCGCCTGGGTGGAGGCGTTGAGGATTGATGGTGGGGTTGGCTTTGGTGAGGGCCTCGACGGAGGTGGATTGGCTTTTCGCAATTTGATAAAGGGTCTCCCCTTTTTGAACGGTGTAGGAGGCGGCGGGGAGGTTGTGACTACACAGGAGAGTGTAAAGGAAACCTGCGCGAAGGGTTTTGCGCATATGCATCCTTCTGCGCTAGCGCGGCGCGAAGCGTACGCCGATCTGATTTGTCTCCCTCGCGAGGTTGGGTAGGGGCTTGGCGAAGGTTCGGCTCGAGGGTAGAACGTAAGGTTCCTGGCAGTGTAGCTCAGCCCGGTAGAGCAAGGGACTCATAAGCCTTGGGTCGGGGGTTCGAATCCCTCCACTGCCACACTGTTTTTGGGGTGGGGGGAAGCTGGGAAAAGAAAGATGTGGGTAGCGTTATGGGGCATGGGAGATGGTAACGCTGGAAGGGCCGAGAGTCAGCATTCCTTGACTCGCTCAAGGCGAATTTTTGCGCTAAGCCACATGAGTGATTTCGACTATTCTTTTGCTCACGCTCTTTAGCGCGGGACTGGTCGGGGGCTTGGTGGCTTTGCCGATGAGGAGTCAGGGGGCAAAGACATCGTGGCTTTGTTTGGGGGGAACTTTTGCGGGGGGGGCTTTTTTGGCGACGGCTATTTTTGAGTTGGGTCCTGAAGCGCTGGAGGTATTGGGGGTGTGTCGGGCTCTCTTGAGTGCGGGGGGGATTATTTTATTTCTTGGGTGGCTGGATCGGCAGGGGCATCACGCGCATGCGGAGATTCACGGGTGTCATCCTCACGGTGGAGGCGCGCCGGCGAAGCCCTATATTTTGGGAGCGATGTTGGGCTTTCACTCCTTGCTTGAGGGATTGGCGTTGGGATCGGTGGCGGTGGGAGCGGCGAGGGAGGCGTTGGCGTTGGCGATTCTTTTTCACAAAGCGACAGACACTTTTGCGCTGGCGGTGACTTTGGTGCGCTATGGGGTTTCGCGGACAAAAATTGTTGGAGCTACGGTTATTTTGAGTTTAGCGAGTCCGGCAGGGGCGTTGTTGGCTTCGATGGCGGATCTTTCTGGGCCTCATCTGTTGCACGGGATTTTAGCGGCGACGACGGCGGGGACTTTTCTTTACTTAGCGGGATCGGATCTTTTGCTGCCTGAGTTAAAGGACAGGGAAGGAAGAGGGATAAAGATTGTGGCGGCGACGGTTGGTTTTTCGATTATCGCGCTAGCGGTGTTGATGGGGAGTTAAGTGGGAAGGACGATGGGGGGGTAAAGAGCGAGGACGTTCCTACATTCCCAAGAACGTAAGAACGCCATTCTTTTGATTAAATACAACTTAAGATAATACAGCACAACGACATGTAACAAGTAAATATTATTTGCTCAATCTTTTGATAGGAGTATGATTTTATTCGTTGAAAATGAGATCCAAAATTGTAGTGGGCTTGTTGACTCTTGGGTTGGTTGCAGCTGGGGTGACTTTGCAAAACAGCACGGCTTCGTTTTCCTCCTTCTTGTCTCGCAACGCAAGCAAAGCTGCCTCTTCAGATAAAAAAGGTCTAACGGAAACACCTCCCTCAACCAGTCCTTCGGTTGTGGTGAGGGCAGCCAAGCAGAGTGGATCTAGCTCTACTGCAGCAAACCGCCCGACGAAAACAGTTCCTGATTCCGCTTCTCCCATGGATCGTCCCTCTGCGGAAGAGCTCAAACGATTTCCTGGCTCGACGGTGAAACAGTCGGCACAAGTTTCTGGTCCTGGACCCAATCAAACTACCCGTGTCCGCATTCTTGAGACCGACTTTAAATATCCGAACCTACGCACAGAGGAGGTCGTGGACACCGCCACGGGGCAAGTTTTGTTGCGGGAAGAAATGGTGGCCACCCACGTTCTGGTCACTTTAGCGGACGGGGAAGATCCCACCGCCTTTCTTGCTAAAATGGGAGTCCAAGCCACCACGATGGAGCGTGTCACCCCAGATGCTCCTCTTTATCGACTACACTTATCGTCACTATCGCTGGAGGCGTTGCCCAATGCTCTCGAGGACGCGGCCGCCCAGGCGAGTGCTGTAGCGGTCGAACCTGACTACGTGCGGCAAGCGATTCTTGTGCCCAACGATCCGCAATACCTCAACGGGACACTTTGGGGGCTGAACCAGATTTCTGATGCGGACATCGACGCACCCGAAGGCTGGAATGTTCGCTCCTCCGCAAGCGGGATCATTGTCGCAATTATAGATACGGGCATTAAGACGACCCATCAAGATCTCGCCGCCAATATGTGGCGCAATTCCGCAGAAATCGCTGGCAACAAGATCGACGATGATGCCAATGGATTCGTCGATGATGTCTTTGGATGCGATGCCTATAATAATGACGGCGATCCCACCGATGATAATGGCCACGGCTCGCACTGTGCAGGCACCATCGGGGGAGCAGGAAATAATGGCATCGGAGTGACTGGAGTGGCCTGGGGGGTTCAGTTGATGGCTTGCAAATTTCTTTCGGCAACGGGAAGCGGTGCTGATAGCGATGCCGTTCGTTGCATCGATTACGCACGATCCAAAGGTGCCAAGATTTTGAGCAATAGCTGGGGCGGTGGTGGAGCTGGCGTCAGCCTGCAGGCCGCGATTGAACGAAGCCGTACGGCTGGACTGATCTTTGTTGCCGCCGCAGGAAATGACGGAAGAAATACGGATAGCTCCCCCTCTTATCCGGCGAGTCTTGCAACCGATAACATTGTTTCCGTCGCCGCCACCACCCGTACCGACACCCTCGCCTCCTTCTCGAACTATGGAAGCGTCACGGTGGATCTCGGCGCGCCTGGGGATGGAATCTTTTCGACTGTTTCCACCTCCGACACGGCCTACGCGACCTACAGTGGCACCTCGATGGCCACCCCCCACGTGGCTGGGGTTTTAGCTCTGCTGGTGGCACAATTTCCGACCGAATCCTATAGCGCGATCATTACCCGCTTGCTCAACGGGACCGATAAAATCCCCGCCCTTGCAGGCAAAACAAAATCGGGCGGCCGCCTGAATCTCGCCAACGCGCTTTTGGGAACGACCCCTCCGACCCCGGTTCGGCCAGCGAATGATTCTTTTGCGGCCGCGGTTGCGACTTCTACAGCCACTTGGACGCTGGCGGGAAATAACACGGACGGAACTTCGGAAACAGGCGAGCCCGCACATGCGGGCAACTCGGCCGCGAAATCGGTCTGGTGGGCGTTTACGGCCCCTAGCTCTGGCACCTGCACCCTCCGCACCTTCGGCTCTGCTTTCGACACGGTACTCGCCGTCTACACAGGGACTTCTGTGGGTGCGTTGGTGGCTGTAGCATCGAACGACAACAGCAGTTCCACGGTCCTCGATAGTACCGTTTCCTTTTCTACGGTGAAGGGCACTATCTATCGAATCGTGGTGGATGGGAAAAGTGGCGCATCGGGAGCGATCCAATTGGCTGCTAGCTTGGTGGCGGCGGTGACGCCAGTGAATGATACCTTTGCCACCGCGACAGTTCTGACCGGCACAAGCTTTTCGGTGAATGGATCTAACATTGGAGCGACCGTACAAACGGGGGAGCCGAAGCATGCTGGGATCACAGGTGGCAAGTCGGTCTGGTGGAGTTGGACCGCTCCTTCCACCGGGACATTCACTTTAGCGACAACGGGGTCCTCTTTTGATACCACGCTCGGGATCTATACAGGAACAGCCGTGAACACTCTGAAGGTAGTGGGATCGAACGATGATCAATCCACGACCCTCCGCACGAGCAGAGTTGTTGTTTCGGTTGTGGCGGGCACGACCTATCGAATTGCGGTGGATGGATATAGCGCGGCTTCCGGGGCGATTACTCTTGCTGGATCCCTTGTGGCGAAAGCGGTCCTCACGACTCCAGCAGTGGTGGCCGCCCTCCGCGACACAGCAGGACGAATCACGATCAGTTGGAGTGCAGTGGCGAGTGCCTCATCTTACGAGGTTACGCTGACCAGTGGGAATACGGTCTACGCTAGCGGTCAGGTTACAGGCACGCGCGCCAGTACGGTCGGAACGTTTCCCAAGACCCTCCCTTTAGTTGCGAAAGTGCGGGCGTTAAGTGGGACAGGTGAAAGTGGTGCGTGGTCTGGCGAGAGCGCCGTCCGCTGATTTGATTTAAGCTTAGGCTGCGCGCTCAGCGCTAATTTACTTGGTGGAATTTTTGCTGGGCAGGGTGATTTGACTCGAAGCAGCAAAAACGCGACGGATCACTTCTTCAACGGGCATGGCTTCGATGCGGATATCCTCCAGTCCTGGCAGGTCGATGGCCCTCCTGCTTATTTCTGTCGCACGTGAGGGGGTAACCCGAAGTCGCAAGGTGGCCCCATCGCGAGAGACCACCTCGCCCCACTCTTCTCCTCGGAGATCGGGAGCAGTCTCTTTAAATCGGAGGACAATTTCTTTACGATCGGAAAAGTTACGGACGATCTGCTCCCAAGAGCCATCATGAATGATCCGCCCATGATCAATGATGACCACTCTGCGGCATAGGGCTTCGATGTCCTGTAAGTAGTGGCTAGTTAGGATAGTGGTGATTTTTTCTTCGGCGACGAGATGGCGGAGAAAGTCCCGCACCCGATGTTGCGAGATGACATCGAGGCCCAAAGTGGGTTCGTCCAAAAACAAAATCTTGGGCTTATGGAGGAGGGCAGCAATTAATTCCATTTTCATGCGCTCCCCAAGGGAAAGTTCTCGGACGGGCTTATCGAGAAGCCCCCGCACTTCGAGCAAAGCAGAGAGATGATCGATGGTCCGTTGGGCTACGCCTCGGTCGATGCCGTAGATGGCGCGATTGAGCTCGAAACTTTCACGAGCGGGCAGATCCCATAAAAGCTGATTTTTTTGGCCGAGGAGGAGGGAAATCTGTCGTCGAAAAACAACTTCTCGCTCCCAGGGAACGTGACCGAGAACACGGGCGGTTCCGCCATTGGGATGAAGCAAGCCAGAAAGCATTTTGAGGGTAGTGGTTTTACCAGCGCCGTTGGGCCCGAGAAATCCCACCAGTTCCCCGTGGCCGATTTCGAGGTTCACCCCGTCCACGGCGACGGCCTCATCGTAGCGCCGATGAAAAAGACCACGGATAGCGCCGGTCAGGCCAGGTTCTTTCCGAAAGATTCGGTACACCTTGCGCAAGCCCCGAGTGACGATGGCGGGTTCCATGATTAGATGAGCATAGTCGCTACTTCATCTGCGCGTAAACGACCGCGAGGGGTAAGCAAAAAACGACCGTCTTGGCGACGCCCCCAACCTTTTTGCACAAGTTCGGCAAGGCAGATCTCGTGTCCCTGCAATGTTTCCTCTGCCAGTCCAAGGCTGGTGCGTAAGCCTAAAAGAATCCGCTCGGTGCGACGTTCTTGGGCGCCACAAACCTCCTCTTCTTCATGATCGGGGTGAGGAGAGGTTTCGGCGGAGCGAGCGTACTGGCCTGTATCGCGAATATTGCGCCAGCGCCGTCCCGCTACGGTGGAGACTGCCCCGGGTCCCATTCCTAAATAATCTTGGCCTGACCAGATGGCCTGATGATGAAGGCACTCCATGCCTGGCTTGGCGAAGTTAGAAATCTCATAGGCGTTGAACCCGTGCGCTTCTAAAATTCTTTGAGTGAGAAGAAAAAGTAGAGACTCATTTTCTCCGTCGGGGTGCCACTCACCGCGTTCGATCATTGAGGCCAGTTCGGTGCCTGCTTCAGGCGTGATGACATAGGCGGAAATGTGGTCGGGCTTCAAAGCACACGCTTCTTCGAGGGTGGATTGCCATTCGGTGGGGCCTTGGTTAGGGAGGCCGTAGATGAGGTCGAGATTGATCTGAGGAATCCCCGCCTGACGAGCCGAGGCAACGGCGGAACGAATAGTCGCCCGATCATGGCGACGTCCGAGCCAAGCAAGATCCTCTGGACGAAAGGCTTGGACCCCGAGGCTTAAGCGGGTGACACCTGCGGCTTGGAGCATGGCGGCTTTGGTTGGGCCGAATCCGTCGGGATTGGCTTCGACGGTCCACTCCTTTGCTTGTCCCCAAGGTGCAATTTCGATTAGTTCTTGAAGTAAGGAGGGGGAAAGAGCGGTAGGAGTGCCCCCGCCGAAAAAAACTTGCTGGGGAGAGACGGTGAACTCTTGTTGAACCCAAGCCCACTCCGCCTGCAGGCCACGGAGAAAATCACGCATCCGATTGCCCGCGAGGCGCTCTTTAGGAAAATCGCAGTATGGGCAGAGGTGAGTACAAAAAGGCACGTGGACGTAAAGAGTTTCGACAGGGGGCTTCATGTTATTGGTCGCCGAAGAGGTTGGCCTGCTTTGGGCCAAGAGTAGCAAGGCGTGCTTCGGCCTCCCGGGCAAACCGCTTGAATTCTAAGCGTCGGAACAGTTCCACTTGCTGAGCGGGATCAGGGCGCAAAGATAAATCGGCGAGGGGAATAGGAAGGGTCAGGGCGGTTCGGAGTTCGACCATTTTACGATTTCGTCGAACGATGGCAGCGGAGTTTTGCAGGATGGGGCGGAAGCGTTCGGGTTGGATCGAGTCGGCGGCGGCCAGGACCTCTTCTGCGGTCCCGTACTGCAGAATCCATTTGGCGGCGGTTTTGGGTCCGACACCAGGAACGCCCGGAAAGTTGTCCGCGGCATCTCCTGTGAGGGCGAGAAGTTCAGGAACTTTTTCGGCGGGGACGCCCCACTTGGCGGTGACTTCGGCGGGGCCAAGCAGGGTAAAACTTTGGCCTTGAGGTTGATAAATTCTGCATCCTTGAGAGGCAAGAACCATGAGATCTTTATCATTGGTGGCGACGATGCATTCGGGGCCATGAGCAGCGGTGACATAGCTGGCGATAACATCGTCCGCTTCTTCGTCTTGAACCGAGAGGGTGGGCCAACCGAGGGCGATGGCAACTTCGCGGAGTAGAGGAAACTGTTTTTCTAGGGCCTCGGGAGTTTCCTTCCGGTTGGCTTTATATTCGGGGTGGGTGGCTAAGCGTTCGGCGGGAATGCCTCCATCAAAAATAACCGCTCCTTGGGTGGGTTTGAGATCTTCCACCATGCGGAGGAGGGCAGAGGCGAAGCCGTAAGCGGCGTTGGTGGGTTCGCCTTTGGAATTGGTTAGAGCCGTGATGGCGTAAAAACTGCGGTAGGCGTAGTAGTGGCCATCCACGAGCACCATGCTCATTTTTTTGGGGCCTTGGTCTCGGAGGCTGGTTTGGCAGAGGCTTCTGGCGGAAGCAGGCGCCACTCCATGCGAGGTCCTTTGACGACTTCGATGCGCAGGCGGAGTCGGGCGGGGTTTCCTTCCAAGGATTTTTCCGCGGCCTCCATAAGGAGACGTGCG
Source organism: Verrucomicrobia subdivision 6 bacterium (assembly GCA_947466515.1). Classification (GTDB taxonomy): domain Bacteria; phylum Verrucomicrobiota; class Verrucomicrobiia; order Methylacidiphilales; family Verrucolacustridaceae; genus Verrucolacustris. Next base: position 38,972 of record CANIEM010000008.1, read on the forward strand.
CGATCTTGAGCGGTTTCCCATCCATCTTTTCCAGGTTCGGCCCGTGCGATGAGTTCGAGAGTCCAGTCGGGATCAAGAGAGGAGAGAAGCTGGGCGATGGAGCCAAAATTGGCGTAGCCCTGATTTCCCGTGGGAAGACTGGCTCCAGGCAGAAGGCGAATGGCTGTATCACTTTTTTCTACGGCGGCCCAACTGGGGAGTTTACTTTGAGCTAAGTGGCTTGAGAAAGTGGCCACGGCTTGTCGTACTTTTGATTTTTCTTCGGGGGTGGCTGGAGCTTTGTTTTTCTCCTCGGCGGGGTGGCTGGCGGCTTGCGCGAGCTTCTGTTTGGTGACATCCAACTCCTGTTTTCTCTGGAGATAGGCAACACGGATCTGGTCGGTGGAGGAGGAGAGAGTTTGGAGGCGGTGCATGGCTTGGCGAAGATCCTCTCGGGATTCGGCGAGATCGGTGGAAAGTTTGCGTTCGCGCATAATCCAGCCGGAGGCGAGGAGGGCGGCGAGGGCGATCATGCCAATGGCGATGTAGCGATCCCTGGGAGGTCTAGGGGGAAGAGGGGAGGAGGATTCCATAAGGAAAGAGTATGGAAAGATGAGAGATTCCTCAAGTCGCCCATCGGGTCTTGCCTGAAGTGGATTGGGCTTCCATCTTAGAGTCATGTCCTGTCTTTGGCTCGCCAGCGTGATGGTACTGCTTAGTGCAAGATGTTTTGCGGTGGAGGAAAAGCCTTTTCTCTATTCGCCAGTATCGGAGGTGCCAGAGTGGCGGTTGTTGGAGGGGTATCAGGGCACTCTGAGTCAGGAGGAGTTTAAGGAAAGGCTTCAGCGTATCTTCGATCCCAAGGGAGCTTTAGGCGCCTATTTAGAGATGAACGAGAGTGCGGTGGTGGTGTTCCGAGATCGGGAGAAGACCCAACCTTTATTTCGGCTACGCTTTGCTGAACCGACTTCCGCGCCAAGGGCGGAACTAGCTCCTTTGGCGCTGGCGGATCCGACACAGCCGTTGTTAGGAAAGGTGATCTGCCTTGATCCTGGGCATATTGGTGGAGATTGGGCGGACATTGAGGAGCGCACTTTTAGGATTGGGCGGGACCGACCGGTGGTGGAGGGGGAGCTCAATTTGCAGACGTGCCGTTTATTGGCGGAGAGGTTGAGTGCGGCAGGGGCGAAGGTGGTCTGGACCCACGAGGGGTTTGCGCCGACGACGGAAGTCCGACCGGCTGATCTTTATCCCGAGGCGATCGAGTATTTGCTGCAGGATCCCGGGAATCGGCGGTTGCCCCGAATTTCGATGAATGGACTGATCCGCTGGAACGCGGAGCTTCTTTTTTATCGTTCGGCGGAGATTCAAGCGCGGGCACGGCGAGTGAATGAGGAGTTGAGGCCAGATTTTAGTCTGTGCCTGCATTACAATGCGGCGCCGTGGGGCTCGCCAGGGAGGGCGTCGCTCACCTCGGTGAGCCGCGTAGTTCTTTTTAGTCACGGTTCTTACACCGCGAGTGAGTTGGCCTATGACGACCAGAAATTTAATCTTTTTAGAAAACTTTTAGAAAATTCCACTCCGTCGGAGTTGGCCATCGGTGGAGCGATTGGGCAGCAGTTTAAGGAGAAGTGGGGGGTGCCTCCTGAGAACTATGCGGGGTCTGGGTATGCTCACGCCTCTGGGGCTAGTCCGTATGTCTGGCACCGTAACTTAATTGCCAATCGCTTGTTTCGGGGGCCAGTAATTTTTGTGGAGGGGCCCTACATGAATGACCGGAGCACCTATGGCTGGATTCAGGCGGGGGCTTATGAAGGGAGTCGCATGGTGGCGGGGCGGGATCGGCAGAATATCTTCCGAGAATACGCGGATCGGGTGGCGGATGGGGTTTTGCAGTGGGCTCGGACTCAGGCAGGTAGTTCGCGGGCATTCACAAATTATTCTCCGTAAAATATCTTACCTCTTGTGAGATCGCTGAGGGGTGGCAATAAAGACCTTATGAAAACATTCCGTACCGTATCGATATCATTGGCCTTTCTTTGTCTTCCCGCCCTCTCCTGGGCGGATCTGAGGCTTCCGCCAAAACCGACGATGATGGAGAAGTTGGCTCGAGGGATCGGTAATGTGACTCTCTCGGTATCGGAGTTGTTCGACTCCCCTTACATGGCAACGCAGAGAGGGGGCGCGACTTATGGGGATACTCTAGGATTCACGCAGGGAGTGTCGCGGATGGTGATGGATATTGGGGTGGGTACGCTTGAGATTGGCACCTTTTTTATTCCGACCAAATCGATGAAGATGCCTGCTCATGACACGGGGCAGGTCAACCCGTTGCCGCCGGCCGACTTGAAAGACAACTGGTACTGAAAAATCTCTCCGAGTCGGTTCCAGAATCGATCGAACTGACGATTTCTGAGATCGCCTATGGGGGGGAAGGTGTGGCTCGGCATGAGGGCCAAGTAGTTTTTGTTCCCTACACGGCCGTGGGGGAAAAAGTCCGAGTTGTTCTAACGGAAAAGCATAAGACCTTCGCGCGGGCACGGTTGCTCGAGGTGGTGCAAGCTTCGCCTGATCGGGTGGCGCCTCCTTGCCCGCTTTTTCAGTCTTGTGGGGGCTGCATGACCCAGCATTTAGCTTATCCCGCGGAGGTGAAGGCCAAGGTGGGGCAGATCGAATCGGCCTTACGACGGATTGGGAAAATAGAAAATCCAGTGCTCCGTCCTGCTTTAACTGGGGTGGACTACGGGTATCGCAATCGGATTACAGTGCATAATCGTGCAGGACGGATGGGTTTTTTGGGAACGGATGGGCACACCTTAATCGATGTAGAGCGGTGTCTTTTGGCGGCCGAGGATGTGAACGCCAAGCTGGCGCATTTACGAACCCGCCCGCGGCCTCGCGCTCACTATTCGATTCGGGCGGATGAAGTGAGGGGCGAAGCTTTTTATCAGTCGAATCGACCGTTGGGAGAAGCTTTGCAGAAACTAGTGACAGAAGCGGTGCCCGTAGGAATTATTTCGGTGCTGGAAGGGTATGCGGGGACGGGTTTTTTTACTGGACCGTTATCCAAGCGTGGGATGCGGGTGGTGGCGATTGAGCTGAGTGAGGCGGCGGTGCCTGCTTTTCAACGAGAAGCTCCTCGGGCGGAGTTGCTCCAGGCGCGGTTCGAAGACGCTTTTGAGGATGGGCTAGGGAAGTTGGGTGCGGGCCCTTCTTTTTGTCTGATCAATCCTCCCCGAGGAGGATTGAGCCCAGATGCGCGGCGGTTGTTGGCGCGGGCCCTGCCTTTTCAGGGAATTCTCTATCTATCGTGCGATCCGCCCGCTTTGGCGCGAGATTTGAAAACCTTAGCACCGCACTGGACGCCGGAGTGGTTTCAGCCGATCGATCTTTTTCCTCGGACATCTCATGTGGAGTGCCTGACCCTTCTGCGTCCCGCCGCTTTATCCCCAAGCCATTCACCCTCCTCACGGGCCGGCGGTTGACGAATTGAGCCTCTCGGGTATTTCCAAAGAGATGAAACGCTTGATTCTCCCCTGGCTGGGGTTGGTTCTTTTTTGGCAGAGTCCAGTGCTACGGGCTGGGGCGCCAAGTGATTATTTTACTCCGCCTGAGACGATGTACTCTTTTACTGATTTTTGGGTCGTGCGTCCGCTGGATCTCGCAGTGTTGCCGTTCACTGCGACCACTTGGCTGATTAGTTTGCCGGTTACCGCGGCCTCGGGGACCTCGGCGCAGGCCTATGATTTGCTGATCAAGGATGTGTCTCAGCACATGATGCAACGCCCCTTGGGTCAGTTTTGGGATTGGGAAAATCGGGATCAGACCCGTCCAGTCGTGATTAAGTTTAAGGATAGTTTTTCCATAGCCGATCTTTCTCCTCAGCAGGAGCGGAAGTACCGTGCGGCACTCAAGGATCATGAGGCCCGGATTGAGGCGATTGAGCGGGAGCAAGATATACCTCAAGACGATCGGGATGACTTGGCTCGCGGTGAGGAGCGACGATGGGAAAACGTCGTACGCCTACTTTTGTCCCTCTAGTCGTTGCTTTTTTCTAGGCGGGCAATTCTTTCTTGGAGGGAGTGCAGTTCCCGATGAATTCTCTGAATCGTTTGCGTAAGGATTTCGGTTAAGGCATGGCAAGAAGGATCAGGTTGGGTTGAAGGGGTTTTGGTAGTAGGGATGCCGTGGGCTTCGAGCCATTCTTGGGCGGCTTGTTCCACCACGGCTGGAGGAAGGGACGAGGCTAACTTCGTCGAAGGACGGGAGGCGGGCTTTTTTGCCTTGGCCACGGCAGTTAACCTCCGACAAGGCGGCGGGCTTCCTCAGCCAGCGGGGTAGTGAGATAGCGTTCTCCTGTGCTGCACCCGATGGTGACGATGAGTTTCCCTTTGTTCTCTGGGCGTTTGGCGACTTCCATGGCGACATGAACATTAGCGCCAGTGGAAATTCCGACGAGGAGGCCTTCTTCTTTGCAGATGCGACGGGCCATGGCAAAAGCATCGTCATTACTCACGGTGATGACCTCATCGACGATGTCGAGGTGGAGATTATCAGGGACAAAGCCGGCACCCGTGCCTTGGATTTTATGGGGACCTGGTTTGACGGGTTGGCCTGAGCGAGTTTGGGAGATCACGGGGGAATCCTTGGGTTCGACGGCGATCGCTAGAAAGGACTTTTTACGAGGCTTAATGACCTCGGCTACTCCAGTGAGGGTGCCGCCCGTGCCGACGGCGGAAACAAAAATATCAATTTGGCCATCGGTATCGGCCCAAATTTCCTCCGCGGTGGTTTGTCGATGGATGGCAGGGTTGGCCGGATTTTTAAACTGTTGGGGGATCCACGAATTGGGGATTTCTTTGGCGAGGGCTTCGGCGCGGGCGATGGCGCCTTTCATTCCTTCGGATGCTGGGGTGAGTTCGAGTTTTGCACCGAGGAGAGCGAGGAGAGTGCGTCGCTCAAGACTCATGCTTTCGGGCATGGTGAGAACCAGTTTGTAGCCCTTGGCGGCGGCGACGAAGGCGAGGGCGATGCCGGTGTTGCCAGAAGTGGGCTCGATGATGGTGGTCTGCGGGGTAATCAAGCCATCACGTTCGCCGGCAGCGATCATGGCTGCACCGATACGATCTTTGACGCTTCCTAGGGGATTAAAGAACTCTGCTTTTAGGGCGACGGTGGCGGGGAGGCCGGCAGAGACGCGTTGCAGTTTTATCAGGGGAGTGCGACCGATTGTGCCAAGGACATTTTCATGGATGGGCATAGGGGAGAATGATGAGGGGAAAAGCGGAAAACCTCAAGCCTCCAGCTTGTCGAACGAATATAGGAAGTGGGTTGCTCGGGTGGGGAGGCTGTGAGGAAGTTCCCATATTCCCAAGAATGTGGGAATGACAGTGGGATGGAGCCTGCGTTCGCCTGGATTTAGGATGTTGGAAGCTTAGGTAGCGGCGGCATCTCCGAGGCCGCCTAGCTGGGCGATTGGTCATACCGTATTCCGTACAGGCGTTCTCGGAGAGAGCGCTCCTGCGGTTGCGGGACGCAGGCGCGCCCTGGGGTGCCAGTGTTGAGTGGCTCAATTAACTGACCAGGCCTACTACGTTCCGCCGACGTTACTTCGAAGGCTAAGGGATGGTCAGCCCTACCTAGATTTTCTGTGCCCAGCCATGAGCCTTCGGTAGAGATTGCCCATTCGGGTTGCCTGAACGGGGAGGGATGCTTGGGCGTGGACTCGGGAGTGGGCCGCGAATTGTTCGGTGGCAGCTGGAGCTGAGCCTTCGGCCTGGCGGATCATAGCGTGGGCGAGTTCGTCGGGGCGTCCTGAGGACACGAGGTGTCCTAGGCCCCCGATGGTCCAGGCTTCGGGAATACCGTCGAGTTGTGAGGCAATGACAGGGCGTCCGCAGGCGTGGGCTTCTAAAACAACCGAAGGGAAGGCCTCGGTGGCAATCTGCGGATGGACGAGGCAGTCGAGTGCTTGGTGGAGGGAGAGGGGGTCGGGTTGTTGGCCGACGAGGCGGGCGCGCTCTTCGAGGCCGAGGTGGCGGATGTCCTCGCGGAGAAGTGAGTCCATGGTTCCTGATCCTGCGAGTAGGAATCGGGCTTGTGGGAGGCGGCGCATTACTTCTTGGGCCGCCTTGAGAAATATGCGTTGGCCTTTTCCGAAGGGCAGGTCGAATCCTCCAACGACACCGAAGACGAATTCTTTTGGGGCGAGGCTAAGTTTACTACGGGCGACGGAGGAGAAAGATGGGTCTTGGGGTTTAAACAATTGGGTATCGATACCAGTGTGGATGACGTGGATCTTTGCGGGATCGATCCGGCAGGAGGGGCGATGGTGTCGTTCAGGAACTGGTGAGGCAGGATCGTCATGGCCCTGAAGAAGGACTTGAGCGACGAAGGAGGAAACGGTGACAACCGCATCGGCGGAGGAGAAGAGATGTTTTTGGCTGATGGGGGAGCGTGGGCTTTTGGCAAGGTGGCGAGAGAAGACGATAAGGGGTCGGGGATTAACGAGACGTGAGGCGAGCAGGGCGGTCCAGTAGTCGTCTCCGTGGTGAGCATGGAGGATACGGGCACGGGTACGGCGTAGAACGCCAGCAAGGGCGAGAATCTGCGCGGGGCGAAAGCGGGGAATAGAGTGGTAAGGAAATTTCTGGGCGGCAGAAGAGAGGGGGGCTTGGGCGGGACCTGCCATTTCGATGGTCCACCCGAGATCGGTCAGGCCTTGGGCGAGGGCGAGAGACTGGGAATCGGTGCCACCCCCGCGGAGGCGGGAGTTGAGGTGAATGGCGCGAGCGGTGAGATCAGAAGAGGACATAAGAAGGGGAGCTTAGCCTAAAGGAAGGGGAGAAGACGAGGGGGTTGGGTTTTATTCCTTGGGATTGGGTTAAAAGCGGACATTAATGCCGAACTGGACCGAGTTGGAGAGGACGACTCCTGGTTGGAATCCTGAGTAGGCGGGATTGATCACGCCGAGAAGTTTATAAAGGACATCGAAGTCGACTGTGTCGGAGATTTGCCAAAGAAAGCCTGAGCCGACGGAGAAAGCTGGGGAGTACGCCTCTTCGAACTGGTCGGAAGTTTGGGTGTTATCGATTTCTGTGATTTGGAGTTGGGAGTAGGCAAAGCCGAAGCCGGTGGAAAGATAGGGTTTCCAGCGGGCTTGGCCTGGCCAACGGAAGACGGTGGAGAGGAGGGCGGGGACTTGAATGTAGCGACCGGTGAGGGAAAGGCCGCCTTGTCCGATTGATTCTGAGCCTTGATCGGTCGTGAGAGTGCCGTTGCCGTTAAGATGGTCGAGTCCGTTGTAGGTGATTCCCCCTGAAAGTTCTACTCCGAGCCAATCGGTAAAGTTGATTCCTGGGGCGACATCGAAGCGGAGGCCTGGGTTGATAGAAATGGAAGGGTTACTCAAGGTGCCTCGGACTCCAGGCAAGATGGAGCCCGAAAGATTTTGGGCGCTGGAGAGATCGTTGACGAAGGCGAAGCCGAGATCGGTGCGGACATAGGGGCCAACACAGTCGGAGGCGTCGGGGACGACAAACTCTTTTTCGGAAAACTTATAGGTCATCGACCAGTTGGCGCCCGCGGAGAGGTTGGTGAAGTCGCCTGTTTCGGCAATCTGGCTTGTACTATCGCTTTTCGAGTAGTTGAAGTTGAGTCCAGTGGAGAGTTGTGGAGTGAGGGCAAAGTTCAGGCCTATGCCTAAAGTGAATTGCTGATCGAGGCGTTGAGAAAATCCGTTGGCGAAGCCGGTAACCTCGCCTTGGTCGTTGTAGTCTTGGGTTTGGGGAGCGCTGGTGGCATCGGTGTAGTAGGCGATGCGGTAGGAGGCAAAGGGGCTGAGGCTGATCTGGTCGGTCAAAGTGAGAAAATAGGAACCGGTCAGGCTGTTATCGGTGCGGGTATAGTAGGTGGGATTAGAGAAGACGTAGGAAGCGCGCCAGTTGACGGAGACGGCTTGAGATGCGGTGAAGGGATGAAAGTAGCTTGCGGAGTAGGCAACGGTGATTTCGTTGAGGAAATTGTTATCGGCGACTCCGGCCACATCCACTCTTTCGTCGGGAGTGTTCAGATAAAAATATCCGTTTACATCGACCGAGAGGCCAACGCTGAGCTCTTCACTGACCTGCTTAGTTCCGCGGAAAAAAATGTTGGCGAGGATAAAGTCTTGAGCGAGGCCTATATCGTAGGTTCCGAGCCCATTATTTGTTTGGGAAGGTTCTTCCTGGCTGAAGTAGTTAAAGAAAGAGGTGCGAGTGCCAATTTCAGGAAAGAAGGTGTCGTAGCTTGGCATGCTGACGATGGTGGGAGCCCAGGCGGCTTCGATGGAGGAGATGGATTGCCAAGCGGCGACGACATTTTGTGAATTTTTGGCGTAGTTGGCGTTGGAGAGCCAGTTGTAGGTTTGGTCTACGCGGAGGCGAGCGAAGGGGAGGCTAGGGACTTCTTTCATGAGCTGCATCGAACCGAGGTCATCGGAGACGGCAGTGGCTTCGAGGGGAGGTTTATCTTCGGAGCGGGGCTTGAGAGCTTGTTGGGCTTGTCGTTCACGTTCCTGTTGGGCTTGGGCATCGATGACCGCTTGCTGGGAGACCGCTCCTGAGAGAGCTTGCGACCAGAGAGGGGCGGTTTGTGCACAAAGGATCAGGGTGGTTGCTGCCCAGAATTTGAGCAGACCCCACCTGTCGGGAATGAGCTGGTTAAACCCCTTTTCCACCAACTCGACTTATATGCGAATGAACGGCTTTACTACAACCTATAGTGGCTAGATATACCCAAACACAATAAAATGTGTTTTATGGTAAAAAGTCAGCGATATTGTTGGCCCATAGCACGGATTCGTTTAGCCACTGCATCGGTCAGAACTTTTGGACTGAGGGCTTTGGCATGGTCACCCCAACTGAGTATCCACCGTTCGATTTCTTCCAACGCGCCAAGGGTCATTTCTAGTTCAAGCCCGCCCCCTTTGGTCTCCTTCATTTTTTGAGAAGGGTGCCAATCTCTTTCTCGGACGAGCCGTGAGGCAAAAGAATCAAAGCGGATACGCACCTGATATTTCGCCGTACCCGAAAAGACACCGAATCCGCCCTTGAGTTCCTTCTCTGCGGAAAATCCCCGGGGACGATCAAAGGTTTTCTTGGTAATTTGAGGAGAGCGAATTCTGGGCAAGGCAAAAGTTCTGATTTGGCCGCGAAGCGGATCGTGAGCCAGCAGGTACCAAGCGTTATCGATATTTGCGAGATGATAGGGGTGGACAGCGCGTGTCTCGGGTCGGCTAGCGCGAAGGGAATGATAAGAGAAAGAGATTTCCTGCCGTTGGACGATGGCGCGGGCAAGGAGGCGAAAGGTCTCGAGATCGGCGGCGGATGCGCCAGTGACGCGGAACGAGTAGTCGGAGCCCCATTCGCCCAGATCGAAGCTGACGGTTTCCTTGAGGGCGCCGGTTAATTTTTGGAAAGCAGTCCCGAGAGTTTTTTCGAAAGGAGTGCCCCGGTATTGGGCCAGCACCTTCTGGGCGACAAAGAGAGCGAGAATTTCTCCTTCACTGACTTGAAGGAGGGGAAAAGCCTCGACTACTTCGGTATAGCGGAAGGTGTAGCGGGTGGGATCGTACTCCAGGGGGAGGTTGAGGCGGTCTCGCATAAAATCGAGATCGCGCTGAATGGTTTTATAGGAGACCTCAAACTCGCGCCCCAGTTTCTGGCAATTGACCACCTGTTGGGTGGAGAGGAGATCGTGGAGACGTTGCATTCGTTCTAGCGGGGGCCGGCTATGGCCTCCAGGAAGGGACAAAGATTTTTTACTCATAGGACGCTTTATGTCCTACCCAGGATGTCAGGATAGCGCAAGAGAAAAGGAGAAAACGAAACATGGAAACATTAATGCACTGTCGATCCTGCGGGGAGGACACGAACCGAGCGGACTGGGAGGCCAGTGGAGCTTGTTGTGGTCACTGCGGGGAAAGAACGGAAGGAAATCTCCGGCGAGGGTTGGAGGCGTTGGCCTCGCTGAGGAGGCGATTGGAGTTGGATCTGGTCTGGAGGCCAGGGACAAGCCATGCGTAGTCCGTTGGGGTTATTGGCGGCGTTGGCGGGAGCCAGTTGTACCGGGCTTTGCTTGGGTTGTGCTTGGGCCGTGCCTGAGTTGTCGATTTTATCGGCGGTAGCGGCTGCCTTTTGGTGGCAGGTGGCTCGGGTAGCGTGAAATGAAGTGAATGTTTGATTTTGGATTTTTCCCCGCGGTTGCGGGACACGCTCACGCGTGGATTTTGGATTAGGGGCGGTAGTTTACGATCTTTTCCGTTTGGAAAAGAGCTAGGACGACCAAGGCTACTACGTTCCGCCGATGTTACTTCGAAGACTAAGGGATGGTCGTCCCTACGGGTGCACGGGATCGGGGCTGGAGGTTTGAGCCGGCCATAGTAGGGGATGGAGCGATTTAAGTTTGAGGGTAGGAGAATAAATCAGATTATAGTGAACCACAACATATAGGGTCTACGATAAAGTTATTCACTATGGGTTGTTATTCCGCATAAATACCTAGCCAAAAGCGACTTATGCTAATCAAAAAACAGCCAAAAAGGTTGACTTTCAACAACTTATGGGCATGTTGAGCTTGTGGTTGGTATTTTAGTTATTCTGAGACCTTTTTTTGAACTTATGTGCTTTGGAACGGTCAAAGATTAAACGAAATGAACGGTAAAGTGAAATTCTCTGTCTTGTTCTTCTCCTCACTACTTGGGTTGTGCGTGGGATCTGTTTTTGGAGCGGTGGAGCTTCAGGAGGGGGAGATAACCACAATCAAAAACATGGTGGAGCACGATTCAGGAACTGGGCCTGCTCCCGCGAAGCAGAGCGAGATGATTCATGAAAAATCGAAAGTAAGTACGGAAGCGGCATCGATGGCGGAACTGACCTTTGGAGACAGCACGATCACGCGGATGGGTGCGAACACGATGTTCTCGTTTCAGTCGAAAGAGCGTTTGGTGAAGCTGGATCGAGGGACGGTTTTGATCAACACCCCTCCAGGCAATGGTGGGGCAACGGTGGATTGCGGTGGAGTAACGGGAGCGGTGACGGGCACTACATTTTTAGCGAGCCGTGCTGGGGACGGTAAAGTGATGTTTGTTTTGTTGGAGGGTTCGCCAATGAAAATCACCAGCGGTGGGGTGGTGACCACGATCAAACCTGGGCAGGCGGCGTCGGTGGGGTTGGCTGCGCCAGACAGTGGCGGTGGTGATAAAGGAGGAGGGGATAAAGCGGGTGGTGATAAAGCATCGGGAGATACGGGAGGGGGAGAAAAAGCGGGCGGAGACAAAGCTGGAGGGGATCAAGGTGGTGGGGACAAAGCGGGTGGTGATAAAGCATCGGGAGATAAGGGAGGCGGAGACAAAAGTGGTGGGGAGAAGGGCACTGCAAGTGGAGGGGGTGGGGAGAAGCGTGGGCCCGCCCCTGCCCCAGCAGAAAAACCCAGGCCAGTACAAGTTTTTGACGTGGATGTTAAAAAAATGGTGGATTCGACCCCGTTGATTAGGGATTTTGCGAAGCCATTACCTTCTGCCGAAAAAATTCAGGCCACGGTGCAAGTTCAGCAGAACAAGGTGTCGGAAGGAAAGATGGAGTCCCTTGGTATGGAGGTTGTGGCGGTGAAGGCGGATGGGGATCTGATGGTTGGCTCTCCCAGGATTGAAATGGACGCACCTCCCGCAAAAGAGGAGGGGCCAGCACCAAGAATTGAAGAGGGGGTGGCGAAGAATGAAGGGGGCGGTCCTGGAGAGAAATTAGATATTGCGACGGCAGCCGGCGGACCTGGGCCGGGGCCAGATAATTTGGATATTGCGACAGCAGGACCCGGAGAGGGACCTGCACCGATAGTGGCGCAAAACGCCCCGCGGGTGGATGCACCAAGAGTGGAGATTCCTGCTCCTCCGCCACCAGTTTTTGTCCCACCAGCCCCGTTCGTTGCGCCAGTGATCACCAGCATCACAATCCGTGCGAATGATGCGACACGGACTTATGGGGAGGAGAATCCTGCTTTTGCACTCAGGGTTGTCGCAGGCTCGTTGCAAGCTGGAGATAGTGTTGTGGCAACTTTTCGGACTCCTGCAGATCCCACTAGCGTAGTGGGGCCTTATGATATCTCAATCGGATCATACAGTATTGTGAGCTCCAGTGGTGCGGATGTTACGGCGAAGTACAGGGTTACTTTGGAAAAAGGAAATCTCAATTTGGCTAAGGCAGCGCAGACGCTAACCATTGCCCCGCCAGCCCCTGCCTTGACGGGGGGGGCTTTCACCCTCGCTGCTGCCGGGGGGATAACGGGTCCAGTCACCTTTTCGATTTTAAATACAGATGGGCGGGCGAACGTTCGGCCGGATGGAGTGGTAACTTTGGGTAAAATTCTCGGAGCGGACACCTTAACGGTTCGTGCGGAGGTTGCGGGCTCAGCTAATTATTTAGCAGGGCGAACCGATTTGACGGTGGCACTTGGCCGAGACGAAACCGCAATTCTGGCCGCCAATCCTACTCGGCTACTTTTACACGGCTTGAGCGACCCAGACTCAGTCGAGGCTCTTGCCAAATTTTTCTACTTCACCGGCAAAGCGGCGGGAGTGGCAGGACCTTCGAGATTTTTCAGTGATTTGAGCAGCAGCACCAGATCGTTATCCGATTATAGCGACCGATCGGTGGCCCTTTACGATGGCCGACCAGGTGAGTTTTATGCGATGGGAACGCTGAATGGTGCGGGGCCGACCCACGACATTACTCTTGGATCCGCTGACACTGTAATCTTTGCTAATCGAATTAATTTGGGACAGGCTGGCCTAGACTCGAGGGTCCTAGGGCAAGTTCCCAATCATTGGATTCCTGATTTTAATGCGGTAGGATACACCAGCGAGTTATCTGCCGGAGACTTAGCGTTCAAGGCCGATGGCACTGGGACCACTGGTCCGCTTCCTTTTTATCTGCTTTCCACTTCTCTTGCGATTAAGCCCGCTGATGACTGGGGGATGTTTGCGGGAGATTACAAAGCCTACTTGACCTATATGGACAGCGCGGGAGTAGGACAGACGATTAATCTACTCGATCGAATTGGTACGAGCGCGACGGATCTTGAGGGTTCGCCAGCCAACGGGATTACGGCCACCTTCTCCGACTACACGACGGGCCAGGCGATTAACTCGGCAACGGGAGATTTGATTTCAGGAACGTTCCAGCCCGGATCAGGAAATACTCTTTTGCAGGGAACGATGGGGGCAATTTCGTCTACCGGAAAATTTTTTATGACGGTGGGAGATTTGAGCGAGGGTGGCCTCGGAGTTTTGGATAGGTGGTCGGTCTCGTTGGTGCAAAGAGTGAAAATGTCTGTACTGGGTGGAGCGGGGAAAAATCTGAGCCTTATCTCGGGTATTGCTGGGACCGCAATCGATGGAACTCTGTGGGATGTAGGGCAGGCGAATTTAAAATTTATGAGCGCGGGTTTAATGGCAGCAAACGATTCAGAATTCTATAATCTGGGCAGCCAGTTGAGCCTGGAGTCGGCGCAAGACCTCTCGCTCAGAGGGATTGCGGCTCGAGGTGAGGCTGTGGGTGGAACGGATGTGAATTTATCTACGGGCGGGAGTCTCAGCTTAAAAAACAGTAAACTACTGGTGAATGGCGGCTTAACTGCCACGGCCGCGGTGGGCCCAGTGAAGCTGGATGGAGAGGCGGGGGATGTCTTGATTCAGGCGGCACGGAACGTAGTGATCAGCGGGGCGGACTTAATTGAAACAAGCGCAGGTGGGGTTACGGCTCCAGTGACGCCGACTAGCTTGGCAGTTGTTCGGACGGGTGACTCGCTGGAAATGAGGAATGTGGTTATCCGTGGTTTTTCGGAAACCAAGCTAGAAAGCACAAAAGCGGGTAGTTTAGGGCGGGTGTTAATGAGTGGTTCCTCGGTGCGGGATTTTAAGATCAAGGAGTTGGCGGGAATGGCGGTGAACGCGGATGCGAAAATTCAGATGATGGCCTACGATGCGACTGGGGGCTCGGAGGGAACGATGACGATTGAGGGTCGGTTGCCTGTTGCAGCCAAACTGGCCAGTGCGATTGATGATACTTTGACCGGTA
>CANIEM010000009.1 GCA_947466515.1 Verrucomicrobia subdivision 6 bacterium
ATTGTACTTTCCAATGAAAACAGTTTCCATTCGCGAACTCAAAGCTCACTGGTCCGTTATTGAGGGCCAAGTACGCGAGGGTGCGTCGTTCCTTGTTCTCAACCGTGGAAAACCAGCGGCTCGCATCGTGCCAGCGGAACCTCGGGAGGTTTTAGCTTGGGATGATCACCTTGCGACCGCCGTGACTCCAGTCCGCGGCCGTTCGGCCGAGGAAACGGTGCGGGCAGATCGGGAGGGAAGGTGGTAGGAAGTGCTCTATTTGGATACCAGCGCATTTTTAAAGTTATATCTCAAGGAACACGGTTCGGAGGCAGTACAGCAGTTGGTAGCCGGCCAAAGGCATCCCCTTCCGGTCTGGGAAATTCAGCAAATGGAATTGATCAACGCCATGAGATTGAAGGTTTTCTGGAAAGAGATCTCGTTGGAAGAGGCCGAACGCCAGATCAGCTTATTCAAGGGCCGTCGCCGTCGGGGACTTTACTATCAGGCGGAGATTGACCGCCTCGAACTTTCGGAAACCTTTGAACGTTTAAGCCTGCAAACCGTGCGGAACGGCGGGCGGACTTTGGACATTCTGCATGTGGCCTGCGCCTTGGTTTTGGGAGCTAGCCAATTTTTGACTTTTGATGCCAAGCAGAGGTTGGTGGCACGTGAGTCGGGTCTGGAGGTTCCGGAACTCCCCATGGGAAAAGCAACCTCATGAAAAAGATCCGCAAAGCTTTTGTGATGTCGGTGAACCCCGGCCAGAAAAAAGAGTACGAAAACCGCCATCGCCCGATCTGGCCGGAGTTGGAAGCGGTCCTAAAAAAACACGGAGTCCACAACTACTCCATCTTTTTTCACGCTGAGACGCACCAGCTTTTTGGCTACGCGGAGATCGAGGATGAAGCGCAGTGGCAGGCCATCGCCCAAACTCCCGAATGCCAAAAGTGGTGGCACCATATGAGTGATGTCATGCCTTCTAACCCCGACCACTCCCCAAAGGCCGTGGATTTGCGCGAAGTTTTTCATCTCTCTTAGAATTAAGTTTTCGGATGGCGTAATCTCACCACGGTTGGCCTGACGTCCGAACATGCCATCAGGATACGGATGCCAATTCCAATTCCTTGAGTCCCTAGATTTTAAATTCCCGCGCGAAGCATCTCTGTTCTTTCATATTTTCATCGGACTTTTACTATTTTCCAAATGTCGCGCCTTTTCACTCCCCTTCAGCTGGGACCCCTTCACCTTCCCCATCGGGTCTTGATGGCTCCACTCACCCGATGCCGATCCTCCCTAGGCAACATTCCTAATGATCTCAACGCCGAATACTACCGCCAACGCGCTACCGCTGGACTGATCATTGGCGAAGCTACCTCCGTCTCCCCTTTCGGCTACGGCTATCCCAATACTCCAGGTATCCACACCCCAGAACAGGTCGCAGGATGGAAGAAAGTCGTCCAAGCCGTTCATTCCGCTGGAGGCCAGATCTTTCTTCAACTCTGGCACGTCGGACGAATCTCCCATCCCTGTTTTCAACCCAACGGCATTCTGCCTATCGCACCCTCCGCCATCCGACCCAAAGGGCAGATCTTCACCGGAAAAGAGATGGTGGATTATGTCACCCCTCGTGCCCTGGCAATCTCCGAGCTCCCAGAGATTGTTGCCGAATACGTCCACGGGGCCAAACTCGCCAAGGAAGCTGGCTTCGATGGCGTGGAGATTCACAACGCCAATGGGTATCTTCTCGACCAGTTTCTGCGTAGTGGCACTAATCATCGAACCGACTACTACGGTGGGTCCGTTTCGAATCGTTGCCGCCTCACCCTCGAAGTCGTTCAGGCCGTCATTCAGGTTTGGGGTGCCGACCGTGTCGGCATCCGGATCTCTCCTTCCGGCGTCTTCAATGAAATGCACGATGACAACCCCACCGAAACCTTCAGCCACCTTCTGCAGGAACTAAGCAAACTCAAGATTCTCTATGCCCACATCACCTGCCTAACCGAGCAGGATATCCGACATGGAGCCACAGCAGGTGTCGGCCCAAAAGAACTCCGTAAGTTTTTCCAAGGATCCGTGATCACAGCAGGCGGATTTACCAGACAATCTGGCGAACAGGCGATTACCGAAGGCTGGGCCGATGCGATCTGTTACGGGGTTCCCTTCTTAGCCAACCCCGATCTTCCAGAACGACTCCGCATGAACGCCCCCCTCAATCCGCCAGACGAGGCAACCTTCTACGCCTCAGGCCCCAAGGGCTACACCGACTACCCCACCCTTTCCTGATTTCTCCTATTCCTCTATCCACGTCCCGCCCCTACCTAAGCTTCCAACTCCATAACCACCTTTCCACCCGCCCGCCCCGGGCGCCCTTCGAAGTAACGCGTCTGCGGGACGTAGTAGGGTTCGCGTCCTTAGTGGCCTTGGCGTGAGGAATTTCTGTTATTTGTGCTCAGCCCACTTCGGGCTAGCCTTCCCACCCCATGAAATCCTCAGGTTCCATCCGCATCGAAGGAGCCCGCCAGAATAATTTAAAAAGTCTAACCTTCGATCTCCCCCTCGGCGTCTTCCACGTCCTCACCGGTCCCTCTGGCTCAGGTAAGTCCTCACTCGCCTTCGATACTCTTTACGCCGAAGGCCAACGCCGTTACGCCGAAACCTTCAGCCCCTATACCCGCCAGTTCCTCGAACGCATGGACCGCCCCCGCGTCGATCGGATCGAGGGTATCCCCCCAGCCATTGCCCTCAGCCAGGGTAACCCCGTCCGCTCCTCCCGCAGCACCGTCGGTACCGTCACCGAAATCGCCGACCACCTCAAACTGATCTTTCCCCGCCTCGCCAAACTCACTTGTCCCGACTGCTCCCAACCCATCCGCCCCTGGACCCCCCAGTCCATCCTCCAAGACCTTCTCTCCCAATACGCCAATCAAGAGGCTTGGTTTCTCTTTCGCATTCCTTTTCCTCAAAAAACTCCCGCCGACGAAGCCGCCGCCTTCCTCACCCGCCAAGGTTTTCGTCGCATTCTCCTTCAAGGCCAGCCCCATCGCCTCGACGAGGCCACAGGCCTCGAAGCCCTCGCCCAAGCTTTCGCCTCAACCCCCACGGACAAGAACCTCCTCGTCCTCGTCATCCAAGATCGTCTCACACTCTCCACCTCCGCCAAACCTCGGCTCACCGAAGCCATCACCTCCTGCCTTCGCTACGGCAAAGGAGTCCTCGCCATCGCCCTCACCCGCACTCCAACCCATCCCCATCTCTACTCCGACCGCTACTTCTGCCCACGCGATGAGCGCGATTTCCATGAACCCATCCCAGCCCTCTTCTCCTTTAATCACCCACTCGGCGCCTGCCCCGCCTGCCGCGGCTTCGGTCGCATTATCGAAATTGATGAGTCCCTCGCTCTCCCCGACCGCCAACTCACCATCGCAGGAGGCGTGGTCAAACCTTGGCAAACCAACGCCTACGAAGAGTGCCAGCAGTCCCTCGAAAAAGCCTGTCGCCGCCGCAAAATCCCACTCGAAGTTCCTTTCGACGAGCTCACCCCCGACCAACAGTCCTTTGTCATCGAAGGCGAGGGAGGCAGCACCCGCGCCCTGCCCGAACTCTGGGATTCTGGCGACTGGTACGGAGTCCGCGGCTTCTTCCGCTGGCTCGAAACCAAAACCTACAAAATGCACGTCCGCATGCTTCTCTCCCGCTACCGCGCTTACCGCATCTGCCCCGACTGTTCGGGCCACCGTTACCGCCCCGAAACTGGTTACTGGCACCTCGCAGGCAAAACCATGCCGGAACTCAATTCTCTCTCTCTCGGCGAACTCTCTGATCTCCTCCAAAAGGTAAAAACAAAAGATGCCTCCGTCCAAGCCCCTCTCGCCAATATTCGTCACCGCCTCCGCTACCTGATCAGTGTGGGCCTCGGCTACCTCACGCTCGACCGACCCACCCGCACTCTTTCAGGTGGCGAACTTCAACGCGTCAACCTCACCGACTGCCTCGGCACTGGTCTCACTGGCACTCTCTTCGTCCTCGATGAACCCAGTATCGGCCTCCATCCTCGTGATACGGGTCGCCTCCTCGATCTCCTTCGAGAACTCCGCGCTGCTGGTAATACCGTCCTCGTCGTAGAGCACGACGAAACCGTCATTCGCTCGGCGGAAAATATTCTCGAACTGGGCCCAGGCGCGGGCGCCGAAGGTGGCCACCTCCTCTACTCAGGTCCCCCATCAGGATTAGCGCAAATCGCAAACTCACCCACCGGCGCCTACCTCGCAGGTCGACGCTCCATCTCTGTGCCCAATCCACGCCGGCCCTGCCCAGAAAAAAACCACCCGTGGATCCACGTCAAAGCCGCCACCTGCCACAACATAAAAAATCTCTCAGCCTCTTTTCCCCTCCGCCGACTTGTCGCCGTCTCTGGCGTCAGCGGTTCAGGTAAAAGCACCTTCGTCCACGAAATCGTCCACAAAACCCTCCTCCACCGCATGGGCCGTGCCGTTGAAAATCCCCCCTCTGTTAAATCGCTCAAAGGCGCCGATGACATTTCCGATGTCATCTTAGTCGACCAATCCCCTCTCACCCAAACCCCACGCTCCACCCCTCTCCTCTACCTCGACATCTACGATCTCGTCCGCGAACTCTACGCCTCCACCGAAGAAGCCCAAAGCGCAGGCCTCCCCGCTTCCGCCTTCTCCTTTAACGCCGGCTCAGGCCGCTGCGAACGTTGCGGCGGTATGGGCTACGAAAAAATCTCCATGCAGTTTCTCTCCGACGTCTTCGTCACATGCCCAGCTTGCGAAGGTCAACGCTTCCAACCCCACGTCCTCCTCGCTCGCTACCTCGACAAATCGATTCATGAACTCCTCGAAATGACCGCTTCTCAAGCCCTACTTCATTTCGCTCCACGTGAAAATCTCACCCCCCGCGCTCGAGAGTGCCACGAGAAAATCGTCATCTCCCTCACTCTCCTCGCTGAAGTCGGTCTCGGTTACCTTCGTTGTGGTCAACCTCTCAGCCAACTCTCAGGCGGAGAAGCCCAACGACTTAAACTTGTCGCCCATCTGGCCCCCCAGAAAAAAGAGAAAGAAACTCCCAAAAAAGGCCGCGACAAAAACTCTGCCGCCCCCACCAACACTTCTCCTCTTCTCATCCTCGATGAACCCACCACCGGTCTTCACCTCGACGATGTCGCCCTCCTCATCACTCTGCTCCACCGCCTCGTCGACCAAGGTGCCTCCCTTCTTGTCATCGAGCACCATCTCGATGTTATCAAAAATGCCGACTGGGTCCTCGATCTCGGCCCAGAAGCAGGAGCGGAAGGCGGAAAACTCATCGCCTCTGGCCCACCCGAAACCATTGCCAACTGCCGCACCAGCCCCACCGCAACCTATCTCGCTCCTCTCCTGAGCAAAACTCCCACCCGCTCTCTCCGCCTCCACGAAGAACCTGCCCCGCATCACCCCAAGAAAAATGGACATGCTCCTTTAGAAATTTCCGTCCGCGGCGCTCGCCATCACAATCTAAAGAATTTCGACCTCCAAGTTCCCCGCAATCAAATGGTCGTCGTCACCGGCCTTTCTGGTTCTGGTAAAAGCACACTCGCCTTCGATCTTCTCTTCAGCGAAGGCCAACGTCGCTACCTCGACTGCCTCAACACCTACGCCCGCCAGTTCGTCGAACAACTCGAGAAACCGGATGTCGATTCCATCACCGGACTTCCTCCCGCCGTCGCCATCGAACAGCGCACCACCCGCGGAGGTCGTAAATCAACCGTCGCCACCGTCACCGAACTCTACCAATTTCTTCGCCTTCTTTACGCTAAACTCGGAGCCCAACACGATCCTAAGACTGGAGAAGTTGCCGTTCGCCAAACCTCCGCCGACATCGTCCTTCGCATCCGCCGCCAACTCCGCTCCTCCAAACGCCTCGATCTCCTTGCCCCTCTTATTCGTGGACGAAAAGGTTTCCATACCGAAGTCGCACGCTGGGCCGTAAAAAAAGGCTTTAAACTTCTTCGCGTCGACGGGAAGTGGATCGATCCCGCAAAGTTCGAACCGCTCGACCGCTATAAAGAGCACCAAATCGAACTGCTTGTCGCCCAACTCGCCCCAGGTCGCCAAGATCTCCCGGCCCTCGTCTCTCAAACTCTCACCCTCGGCAAAGGCACTCTCTACGCCATCGATTCCTCAGGCAAGTCCACCATCTACAGCCACCACCTCTTCTGCCCTGGCTCAGGTCGCTCCTTCGACGAGCTCGATCCCCGTCTCTTCTCCTTCAATAGCCCACACGGTTGGTGCGCCACCTGCCAAGGCTACGGCTCTCTCCTTTCCAAACCACCAGAACTCGAATCCCACGACGAAGCTGAAAATGAGCAGCAACTGGAGCTCGCTCGGGAAGCTCTCGAAGAACGCGACCTCTTGCCCTGCCCTGACTGCCACGGCGCCCGCCTCAATCCTATTGCGCGTGCGGTTCGTTTCGGCGGAAAACCTATTCCAGAAATTAACTCTCTTTCCGTTCACGATTTTCAGGAGTTTTTCTCTCAACTCAAGTTCACCGGCCGGGAAGCCGCCATTGTCCGTGATATTCAACCCGAAATCCTTCAACGCCTTACCTTCCTCCGCGAAGTCGGTCTCGAATATCTCAATCTCGACCGCTCCGCTCCTACTCTTTCAGGAGGCGAATCCCAACGGATCCGCCTCGCCTCACAACTCGGTTCGAATCTCCAAGGCGTTCTCTACGTCCTCGATGAACCCACCATCGGTCTCCACCCTCGCGACAATCAAAAGCTTCTCGGCATCCTCCGTGGCCTTCGTGATCGAGGCAACTCCCTCCTTGTCGTCGAACATGACGAAGACACCATGCGCGCTGCCGACCATATCATCGATCTCGGTCCAGGCGCAGGGGTCCATGGGGGAGAAATTGTGGCTCAAGGGACCTGGCAACAGATCGGTTCCTCTGAAACCTCTGCCACTACCCGCCTCCTCGGAGAACCGATCCACCACCCTGCCCGCGGAAAGCGTCGCCCTATCGATACCTCGGTTACTTGGTTGACCGTCAAGAGCGCTAAAGCCCGCAATATTCATGGAATCGATGTGGCCATCCCCATGCATCGCTTGACCGCCCTCTCGGGCGTCAGCGGTTCAGGCAAAAGCACCTTAGTCCGCGAAATCATCGTTCCTGCCACCTCCCCCGAGCGAAAAAAGAAAGACCCTCGCTGGAGTTCCGTCCATGGCGCCGAAACCATCGATCGAGTGGTAGAAGTCGACCAGTCGCCTATCGGAAAAACCTCACGCTCCACCGTTGCCACCTACCTCGGCCTGATGGACGACCTTCGTACCCTTTACGCCAATCTTCCTGCGGCCAAGCAGGCGGGCTTCACCGCTTCCCACTTCTCTCATAATGCGGGGCCAGGACGCTGCGCCGCCTGTGACGGGGCAGGAATGGTTCGTGTGCAAATGAGCTTCCTCCCACCCGCCGATGTTCGGTGCGAAGAGTGTAACGGCCTGCGTTGGAAGCCAGAAATTCTCGCGATGCACTATCGGGATATCTCTATCCAACAAGCCCTCGCCCTTTCCGCTGAGCAAGCCGCCGAATTCTTTGCTCCCCACCCTCGTATCGCTACTCCCTGTCGCCTTATGTCCGAAACAGGCCTCGGCTACCTTCAGCTGGGCCAAACCAGCCCGACTCTTTCAGGGGGCGAAGCCCAACGCCTCAAACTTGTCACTGAACTTGCGGCCGCCCAGATCGCCGCCGATCACGCCCATATGAAAGGCCGGGCCCGCCGTCCTGCTCACCATCTCTTTCTTTTAGAAGAACCTACTGTTGGCCTTCACCTCGCCGATGTCCGCCGCCTACTCGACCTGATGCATCGACTCGTCGACTCAGGACACAGCGTTGTCGTCATCGAACATCATCTCGATGTCTTAGCGGAAGCGGACTACCTCATCGATATCGGCCCAGAAAGTGGTGAAGACGGCGGAACCATCATGTCCCAAGGAACCCCCGAACACGTCGCCTCATCCAAAACCTCCCGCACTGCCCCCTTCCTCCGAACCCATCTTGACCGCTCCAGCAAACATAAAACTAAAAAGGTCCTAGAACCCGCTTAACTTCCAATCCAAGAGGCTGAAGATTTCCTCAGCTTGAACTTCATCCTCAAATCTTCCCACACCTCCTAGTTTTCAAGCCTGACATCACTTTCTCCCCACTCCCGCCACCAGATAAACCACTCCACCTAAAAGATTCCACGCCAGAATCATGGCAAACCCGCCCAGAGAGATCGCCACCGCCTGCGGTGCGGCAATCGATAAAGTCCCCAAAAATGTCACAAAGGCCGCCTCTCGTAATCCCAAGCCATTCCACGTAATCGGCAGCACCGTTACCATCGCCACCATCGGCAAAACCGAAGCCAACGGCCAAAACTCCAATCCCGTCCCTACGGCACGCGAGACCGAATAAAAAAGCCCCACTAACGCTAACTGAGCCAGCACACTCAGGAGCAATCCCACCCCTGCACCCACTGGATGGGTTAAACAGACATGACATGCCTCAGCTCCCTCTCCCGCCGCCTTTCTCCAACCCACCTGACTCTTCCCACTTAAAATCCTTCCCGAAGCGGGATGAGCTAAAATAGTCAGCAAAACAAAAAGAATTCCCGCAACCACCAAGAAAGCATAAGCCCCCGCCCGCGTCACTGGATGCATCATCAAATCGTTCCAGTGGGGCAGAATTAAAGCCGCCCCCACCGTAACCGTTGCCGTTAGGCCCAAGACCCTCTCCATCAAAATCGAAACTACTGCGGCGGGTCGCGCCAGCGGCGCATCTTTTGCCGCCCAGTAGGCCCGCATCACATCCCCTCCCATCACCCCAGGCAGAACACTGTTGAAAAATAGACCCGCCAGGGAAAGTTGGGCCGTCCGCCCCCAACCCACCGCCACCCCCGCCACCTCTAAAAGTAGATGCCACCGCACAATCGAAACAATCACCACACATCCATAAGCCAAGAAGGCAATCCCCACCCAAAGGCCATCGGCTCCCCAAACGATCTGCCCGAACTCCCTCCAGTTCAGCTTGTTTGCCAAAAACCAAACTGCCCCCGCTGTGAACAGTACTCTCCCCGTCCAGCCCAGCCATGCTTTTGTAATCTCCTTCACTCCTTCTGACCCTATGGACACTCCGCAAAAAACCAAGCCACTCAGGTACAACAAAGTATTTTTTTGGGTCAGAGGTCAAAATCCAATTCCGACGCCTAGAGCAGTCCGTGTCTCCGCAAATCACGCACGTGCTCCCCGCCAGAAGCCAAAACCATATCCAGCGCGAACTTAAGCAGACACACCTCCCACCCGTCGTCCACTCCAGTCAAAACCGCCGCTAACGGATCCCCTTTGGCCTCAACCTCCGCCCGCACCTTATCCGCCACCTCCGCCAGTGCCCCTGTCACATCATATCTCCGCGTCTCATCTTTCCGAAAAGTGAAACCATACTTCAAGATCGCAATTTGCGAGGCAAACTCACTTACCGCATCCGCGTACTTTTCCGCCTTCTCGCCAAAACCATCCAGCATCAACTTGGCAAAATGATCAGGCGTGACCAACTCTGGCTTCTGCGCATGAATCCGACCCTCCCGCACCCGCATCCGGTTCACCGCATCCATCTCCTCAGTAATTAAATGATAGTTGAGCACCGTCGTCCCAAAAGTTTCTAAACGCTTTTGAGGAGCATGAATCACCTTAGTATTTTCCAAGGCATAATGAAAGTCATCGGGATTCATCGCACTGCTTAAGTTCCACTAGTTCCTGCATAAATCAACTCGTAGCATCTCTCCCCAACTAAATCGCCTCGCTTCAAATCGTCTCTTTCTGCTAAGCCTAATCCATGGCCACCTATATCTATGAAACCATTCCCTCCAAACCGTCCGAGCAACCCATCCAGTTCGAAATCCAGCACTCCATGAAAGATTCTGCTCTCACCCACCATCCTCAGACAGGCCAACCCATCCGCCGACTGATCACTGGCGGGCTCGGTATTATCGGCTTTTCCTCTGAAAGTTCCCCCTCGTCCTCTTCCTCTGCAGGTCACGGATGCGGCTCTGGCTCCTGCGGTTGCCACTAACCCGCCGAGAAAAATCAAGGCCAATGGCCTTGAGGAATAACCAAGATCGAATCTAAACCGAGTAGAGAACCGCTCGCATCACCGCTTCTTGCACCTCAGCTACCGACTTCGAGACTGCCCGCCCAATCAGATCCATCTTCGAAACTTCTGCCACTCTTGCGCTGTACTTCAGTAATTCCGTATCCGAGAAGACCGTCAACAACAACTGGCACGCGCTCGCTAGACTGATCAAGACCACATCTCTTGGATTCGGCACCTCACCCCCAACAATGACCGCTTCAATCCGCTTCCGAACTTCTCGCTCTTCCTTATCGTTGACCATCGGATAACGCCTTCCTGGAATCACCCAAAGAATCTTCTTCTCCTCTTTCTTCAGTACCCCGCGAGCCACCAACTTTGCTAGTGCCGCTTCTCGTAACTTTTCACCATCCGCCGAAAATACCCCAACCCAATACTTTGCATCCTTCTTGTCCGTCGCCGCTACGACCTGCGCCAATAGCGGATCAAGCATCTTGTCTCCCGTAGGCTTTTCGCTGACCAAGGTCAGATGAGTTAGATCCGTGTCGATTCGGCTTTGAAAGGCCAACTCCAAAAGGGCCGCTCCGGCTAAAGCCTGATCCAATGCCAAGGGAGGCAGATCAAAGAACTTTCCACTCTTGTCATCCAAAGCCAACAAGACGATCTCCTCCATGAAAGTAAGCATCCCACTACTATTCTCCGAACCTCTGGCGGGACAAGAACTCTCTTCCCAACTTGACCCCGCCTATTTTGCTCTAACTTATCTCCATGCGCCTAATCTGGATCCTTGGAGACCAACTCCTCCCCTCCCACCCGCTCCTCCCCTCCCCCGCCCCAGATCTTCTCGTCGGCATGATCGAATCTGCTCCTCGCGGTTCCCACCTTCGCTACCACCAGCAAAAACTCACTCTCCTCTACTCCGCGATGCGCCACTACGCCGCCGACCTAAAAAAACGTAAATTCAACACCCTCTATCACCACCTCAACGACTCCTCCGATCAGGCTGACTACAGCACGGTTCTTGCCAGTTGGGTCAAACAGCACCGAATCCAAGAAATCCATCTTCTCGACCCCAACGAGTTCGACACCTTGCACTCTCTCCCCACACTTTCAAAAAAACTGGGAGTTCCCGTCCAACGCCATCCAAGTCCTCAGTTTCTTGTGTCTCGGGAAGAGTTCCAATCATGGGCCCAAGGAAAGAAGCACCTCTTGATGGAGACCCACTACCGCCGACTCCGAACCGAAAGAAATATTCTGATGACCCCTCAGGGCTTACCTGAGGGCGGCGACTGGAATCTCGACGACCAGAACCGCCGCACCTTCCGCGAATTCGCAAAAGAAAAACCAAAAGTCCCGCCCTTACCCCCTCCTGTGAAAGACCCGGTCGTTCAGGAGGTAGCAGCCCAAGTAAGTAAACTTTTTCCCCATCATCCTGGCAAAGCAGCCGACCTATGGGTTCCCACCACCCGCCAAGGGGCTTTGGATTGGCTCAAACTTTTTATTCATCAGCGACTCGAAAAGTTTGGCTCGTGGGAGGACACCATGGTGGATGGCGAACTAATACTCTTCCACTCCGTTCTCTCCCCTTTCCTGAATCTGGGACTACTCACTCCTCTCGAATGCATCCAAGCAGCCGAAAAAGCCTACCGCGACGGTAAAGCCCCGCTCAACTCGGTGGAGGGTTTTATCCGACAAATCCTCGGCTGGCGGGAGTTCATTCACGGAATCTACTGGCTGAAAATGCCCGAGTATCGTGAGGTCAACTTCCTTGGGGCCGATCGCCCTCTGCCACGGTGGGCCTATACGGGCGAGACTGAGATGCGCTGCGTATCCCAAGCCATCCATGGCGCAATTGATCACGCTTACAACCACCATATTCAACGACTGATGGTCCTCGGCAACTTTTTCCTCCTTGGCGGATACGAGCCCAAGGCAGTTCTTCGCTGGTACAGTGAATTGTATCTCGATGCCTACGACTGGGTCATGGTGCCCAACGTCCTCGGCATGATCCTCTTTGCCGATGGGGGCTTCTTCGCCACCAAACCGTACGCCGCAGGCGCCGCTTATCAGGATAAAATGGGCAACCACTGTGCCTCCTGCCAGTTAGACCCCAAACAGCGTGAGGGCCCCCAAGCTTGCCCCTTCCACTCCCTCTACTGGAACTTCTTTGGGCAACACGCAAAGCTTTTTGGCAAAAACCCTCGAATCGGTATGATGGTTAAGTTATGGGAGAAAAAAACACCCGCCGATCAAACCCAGATCCGTCAAAACGCCCAACGCTTTCTCAACCAACAAGCGTAAAGTCTCCCCTCGCTAGTCTAATCATTCCCTCCGCTCTTTTTCTCGGTTTCCTTCTCGGTACCTTTTTCGGTCGTCCTCTCCTCTTCTCGCCCTCTTCCGAACCCACCTCCGAAACTTCTCCCTCTCCCCAGCCCCTCACCTCCTCCGACTCCAATCCAAAAAAGCCAAATAGCCCTGCCTCCCCAATCGTCAGTTCCACAAAAAAAGAAAAGGGCTGGGACGAAAAAAGCATTCAGTCTCTCTCCCTTTCTGAGATTCGCGCTCGGCTCTCCCAACTATCCACCTGGACGCCTGGACCCGTCGCCGACCAAACCGAACGATGGCTCATTCAGCGATGGGCTACCCTCGAGTCCGCTGCCGCCTGCCAATACGCCTACACCGCCGTCCTGCAAGGCGCAGAAGAAGGTCTTCTCATGGATGCTTTAGCGATCTGGGCCAACGTAAAACCGTCAGAAGCTGCCCGCTGGGCGGGAAACTTAGGCTCCCCCTCCCTTCGCGACTCAGCCATCCGCACCGTCTACGCCATCTGGGCTAAAAAAGATTCCACTGCCGCCGCCCAAAGTATTTCCTCACTCCGCCCTGCCTCCGCCCGCGGAATCGCCAGCGCCGCCACCGCCCCGCCTCATGCGGGAAGAAATTTCGCCAGCGCCATGCTGTGGGCAAGGGCCTTGCCAGGACCTCTTCGCGAAAAAACCCTCGATGCAATTCTCGGCGAGTGGACCCGCCGAGATCCAGCTGGAGCCGCCAGCTGGCTGATCGCTCAACCAGGGGACGTCCAGTGGGCTCTCATTGCAAAACTAGCCGCCGATTGGGTCAGAAAAGATCCCGCCTCCGCCCTCTCCTGGGGATTAGGCCATTCCACCGAAATTAGCCTTGGCTCGAAATTGGCGGTCGGTCCTATTCAACGAAAGTTTTTTGAGGCGGCTTTGGGCACCTTGATTGGAACCGACCCACAAGGCGCCGCCAACTGGCTGGCCAGTTCCACGGGGCAACCTTTCTTTACCAGCCGCATCGGTTCAGTAGCGGGACGCTGGACCTCCATGGATCCACAAGAAGCTGTTAGCTGGTCTCTCTCCCTACCGAACGAATCGGACCGCAACTCCGCCATCAGTGCTGTCGCAGGAACCTGGGCTAGAACTGACCCAGAAGCTGCAGGTCAGTGGGTCCGAAGTTTGACTAATCCATCTCTGCGCGACACCGCCCTCAACGCCTATTGCGGATCTCTCTCCCCTTACGATGCGGCTTCTGCCGCCCAATGGGCGGTAGAAATCACCAGCCCCAATCTCAGAAATGGTACCATTGAATCGGCTGTTAGTCGCTGGATGCAGTACGATCCCGCGGCAGCTCGCCAATTTACTCTCAGCACCCCTGCACTAGATCAAGCCACCAAGGAAAGACTTTTACGCTAGGAGAGCCGATTTTTCGCCCTATGACTCACCTTTGATTCCATGGCATCTTTGCCAAAAGCATACCCATCCCACACCAATCGGTTACCCCTGCAAAAATCAAACCTGCCCCGACAAAGCCGCTAAGAAAAAACCAGAGCGGATCGACCCATGAACCAAGCACTACCCCAAGTAGTGCCATAGATCCCGCCCCGATCCTCACCTGACGATCGATCGAAATCACTCCTTTACCCCGGACCACGGACAAACCAGCCGCTTCCCAAGCCTTGGTGCCACCCTCCACCACGAGACAGTGGGGTATTCCCTCAGCCAGAAACTTCTCCGCCGCCCTCCGTGCTCGCGTTCCACCCGCACAAAGAAGCACCGCTGGAGATTGGGCACTGATACCTAACTCGGTCGCGATTTTTTTGGGTTCAAGTCCATCTAAGGGATAAAGCAAAGCCCCCGGGACATGTACCTGCTGAAACTCTCCAGGAGATCGAACATCCACAAAGTGCATTCGCTCCCCTGCCAACCGCCGAGCCTCCACCTGCTCGGGCTGCATGATAACGATCTCCATCCCCCACCTTACGCCCCCAACCAACCCAACTCAAACAATCCCAATCTTCGACTCAACCTAAAGCTGCTACAATTGGAACACGTATTGGGACCTTTTTTTAGGCCTCACTCCTGAAATAAAGTCGATAGGATCTCCCCTGCCGTGCTCCTCGCCTTTCATAAACCCTATGGAGTGATTTCCCAATTTACCCCAGATGGCTCCCCCAACCGAACCTTGGCTGAGTTTGGATTACCAAAAGATGTTTACCCCCTTGGTCGACTTGATGCGGATTCGGAAGGCCTCCTCCTTCTCAGCGACGAACCCGGGCTCAACACCCGCCTGCTCGACCCGAAAAACTCCCATCTCCGCACCTACTGGGCTCAAGTAGAGGGAGTACCAACGTCAGCATCCTTGGAAAGGCTCTCCCAAGGGGTATCGATCGGCGACCATCAAACTCTCCCCTGCCGTGCTTGGCTCATTGACCCCAAACCCCAAATTCCACCCCGCGATCCTCCCATCCGAGTCAGAAAAACCGTTCCCGATTCTTGGATCGCCCTTGAATTGATCGAAGGCAAAAATCGACAAGTTCGTAAAATGACCGCCGCCATTGGCCATCCCACCCTCCGATTGCTTCGTATCCAGATTGGCAAATTCCAACTAGGAAATCTCCCTCCTAGTCAGTGGAAAGACCTTATCCCTTTCGAACGAAACCAGGTTTTTTCGAAATAACATTACGCCGACACGCGTCACTGCAGTACTTCACCCCAACCCAATCCCGCTCCCACTTTTTCCTCCATAAAAAAGGACGCTCACACCTTAGGCAGATTTTTTGCGGTAAATTCTCTTTAGAGACACTCTTCCCGCCTCGTCGCACGATTAACGAACCGCTGCCCAGATGCGGTGCACATCATCGTGGTCTTCGAGCGATTGTAAAAAAGTCCCCACTTCTGCACGACTCTCATCCCCTAACTCTGGATAGTTCTTTGGCACGTACCCCAACTCGCTCGTCACCACCGTCCACCCATTCGCCTTGAGCCACTGGGCGACCGAATGCACCGCCGAGCGCTCGGTTAAAAATCGCGCTCCGCAGGAGCCTGCCGGAATTTCATCATTTTGTTCGTGAGAAAGCGCCTCCACCTCGTTCGCCCCAGCCTCAATTCCCGCCTCCTCGCGATCTTTTGCACTATCGGGATGATGCCCTTCCACGATGCCTACTTGCTCAAAGAGAAACCGATTACTGCCCGAAGCTCCCAGATGGCCCGCTTTAAATAGAAAACGAATTTCAGGAGCCGTGCGATTATGATTATCTGTATAAACCTCCAAAATAAGTGGCACTTTGTGCGGGGCATATCCCTCAAAAACCATGTGCTCAAGACTATCTTTGCCTCCCTCCGTTCCTGAACCCTTCTGCACCGCTCTTTCGATAATGTCCCTCGAGACACTTTCTTTTCGCGCCCGTTCCAAAGCTGCCGCCAGACGGGAATTCAAGGTAGGATCCGCCCCCAAACGAGCTGCTAGAGTGATTTCACGAACAAACTTGCTCGTTGTCTTGGATTTTTTGAGTGAGGCCACCTCCCTCTTTGCATGCAACCACTGTCTTCCCATGGAAATACCCTAAACGAACACCCCTGTCCGACTCAACCCCGCAGGATGGCTTTCGCCACGTTTTCCTCTCCCTTGGTATTCCACGCGCCTGCTTTTACTGCAGTTCGCAGGGTTCTCTCCATCGTCCATTTTTGAAGCTCTCCATAGAGAATCGTAGCCGTCACCACATCTCCCGATCCTGTCGCATCTAAAACTCTGACCCGAGGTGCAGAAAGAAAGATTCGCGCTCCATTCACTTCGGCCGCTAATCCATCTTTTCCCAAAGTCACCACCACACCAGTCGTTCCATCTCCCTTTAGACCTCGGATGCACCGATCGACCCCCTTCACCCTCGTAGTCTCCTCTGCCTCCGCAAGATTGCATTTGATCCAGTCCGCTCCCGCCTCCACCGCTTCCCCTAAAAGCGCCCCTCGGCTATCCACCAAAACTGATACTCCTCTTTTCTGCAAATCGCCGATCAACTTTTTCCACCAACCCTTAGGCCAACCCGTCGCCGAACTCCCCGCCACCACCCACCAGTCCTCTTTTCGCAAAACCTGCCTCCAATATTTTCCAATCCTAGCCCAGCCCGCAAAATTAATTTCTGGATCCATCGTAAAAAAATCGATCCTCTCCTCCCCCTTCCTCACCAAAGCCCATCCCACTCTTTCTCTGGGGTCTGACCCTACGTCTGACCCCCAAACCAAGGCGTCGAAGATGGTTTTTGAAATCGCAGGAACTCCCCACGCACGAAGCTGACAAGCCACATTTCGACCTTTACCCCCAGCCGATATCTCCACCCGCCCCGACCCAACAACAAACTTTCTTTCTCGAACCGGGTTGGGTGTAAAACACCACACCCTCATAACTCCGCATACCTCAAGCGATGTCGATCTCCTTGGCCAGATAAACGTCTTGTACCGCATTCAGAAGTTCCACCCCCTCTTTTAGAGGCTTTTGGAACGCCTTGCGGCCTGAGATCAATCCCATCCCACCCGCCCGCTTATTGATCACCGCCGTTTTAATCGCCTCCGCCAAATCATGTTTACCCGAGGCCCCACCCGAGTTGATTAAACCTGCCCGACCCGCAAAGCAGTTCAGAACCTGATACCGACAAAGATCGATCGGGTGGTCTGAAGTCAGTTCGGAATAAATCCGGGGATCGGTCTTTCCATAGTCACTTCCTCCCATCCGTAACGCGGTGTACCCCCCATTATTTTCAGGTAATTTCTGCTTAATAATATCCGCCTGGATTGTCGAACCGAGATGATTCGCCTGCCCCGTCAAATCTGCGGAAAGATGAAAATCCTTCTCCTTCGTCTTAAAGGCAGGATTGCGCAGGTAGCACCAGAGCACAGTGTACATTCCTAATTCATGCGCCACCGCAAAAGAGCGCGATATCTCTTCAATCTGTCGGCCCGATTCTGGTGACCCGAAGTAAATCGTCGCCCCCACACCCACCGCACCCATGTCAAAAGCCTGCTTCACTCCCGCAAAAAGTTTCTCATCCGCCACATTCGGATAGGTCAACAACTCGTTATGGTTGAGCTTAAGAATAAAAGGAATCTGATGGGCATACTTCCGAGCCACCGCTCCCAGAACTCCCAAAGTCGAGGCAACCGCGTTGCACCCTCCCTCGATCGCCAGCTTCACAATATTTTCTGGATCAAAATAATCAGGATTCGGTGCGAAAGAAGCCCCCGCCGAGTGTTCAATCCCTTGGTCCACTGGCAATATAGACAAATATCCCGTTCCACCCAAACGACCGTGACTCATAGTCGTTTGTAAGTTTCGTAGAACAGAAATAGATCGATCGCTATCCCGCCAAACGCGATTAATAAAATCAGGCCCAGGTAAGTGGAGTCGTGCCTTGGCCACAGTCCGACAAGTGTGCCCTAAGAGATTCTTGGCTTCTCCCCCAAGATGCTTTTCCAGATCAGAGA
The DNA here is from genome assembly GCA_947466515.1 of Verrucomicrobia subdivision 6 bacterium. Classification (GTDB taxonomy): domain Bacteria; phylum Verrucomicrobiota; class Verrucomicrobiia; order Methylacidiphilales; family Verrucolacustridaceae; genus Verrucolacustris. The sequence goes on from CANIEM010000009.1 coordinate 17,877, forward strand.
ATTTCATAATCCAATACACTCCCTTTTTCCGCCTTCCGGGTCAATCCTTCGCCTTGCCGTCCCCTCTTGCTCGTTCGCTTCGCCTCCCTACAATCAAACTGATGATGCGTTGGCTGCTTTTGGTGGTTCTCGGACTTTTCCTTAACGGAAGTGGGCTTTCTCTACTCGGCTGGGCTACCTACCAAAAATTCGCTGCCTGCGGGGAGTGGTTCTGGTCGGGCACCCTCGCCCTCGTTCTTTGTAATGCCGGCATCTGCTGCCTAATCGGCGCGAAAAAACCAGAAAGTCGATCCTCCTGAACTCTCACTCTCACCAGCCTCCCGAACTCCCCGATTACGGTAAAGTCAGCCTCGTCCGCTACGATGATCACGACTACCTCCGCTGGTCGGAAGGTTTTGCCTTCCGCCGCAGACAAGAAAGACAACGCTCAGGAAAAAAAAGAATCGAGCCTGCCGCCCTCTCCGTCATCAGCTTCGCCGCGGAATTTGGCGTCCGCTCCATCCTTTCCCGTCACTTTCAATTAGGGGAACACCGCATTATCCGATATCAAGATCCCGAACATGGGGACCAACTCCGCGGCCGTAGCCGATTCCGCGAGCTGGATGCAGTCGCCTTCTCTGGGGGTAAAGCAACCACAGTGTTCGAGTTCAAACTCAGCGGCCTTGGCTCGGCTTCCGCGGTTTCCCGTGCCTCAAAACAACTCCGTTCCGCCGCCGAAATGATCCGCCAAGGCTACGGCCACACCCCCAATATCGCCGTCGTACTGATTCATGCAGGAGTTGGACATCCCGATCTAGGAAAGCCAGGGGGTCGCTATGGAGTCCGCACTATGCCCTTAGAAAGAACCCGCCTAGACCGCTGGCCTGATCAGCCCATTCCCTGTTTCGTCTTTACCATGAAAGAGGCCATCGACGAGGCCCGCCGTATTGGCCACGAAGTTGACCATGAACTAGAACGGCGCGCCGCCCGCGAAGGCAAGCACGGCCTCAGCCAAGCCAAAGGAAAGGGGCCTTCCCTACCACGCCTTCCTATCGGCGAACTATTGGCCGCCGTCAGCTGGCTGGCTCGCGGCCTAGTCAAGGGCGTCGCCCTAGTCGCCCGCAAAGTAACCCGCCGCCAGACTACCGGCCACGCTGCCTACCGCCGACGTCGTCGCGGTGGACGCAGCCGACGCCACTAAACTCAATCCGATCTACTTAGTGTTGACGTTCGTCACCGGAATTCCTTGCCGCTTGAAGGAGTCTGACTCAACCGAGTTGATGTCCTGTTGACTGACCAAGCCGAGTTTTTCGCCACCCACCGAAACTATATCTACCTTAGTCGGTCCATCTGCATGCGCCGAGTTGGAAGCCCATGGGGTAAAGGCATGCCACCAAAGGCCAGCCGCCACCAAGGCGAGCAGAAGTTTCGTCATCGGGTCCGTCCGTAGGGTCAGAGATTTATGTTTCATTCCTATGGCATAAACCCTTTCTACCTAAAATCACGACTCGATTCTCCAAAATAATTGAATACACTATGGGGATGAACTTCCTTCTTCTTGGCTTAACTCTCGCCATCTTCACCCACTCCCTCCTCGCCCAAGATACCAACCCAGTGGGTCGGTTGCCCGCCACCGCCCCCGTCACCACAACCAATCCACCCGTCGCCAAAAGCAACGAAGAGATTGTCATCAATCAAGGAATCAAAATTTGGAAAAAGGGCACCCCCACCAACGGCTTTACCTCTATCGGATATGAAACTCTTATGCGTCAGCGCGGATTTCAGAACGCCGCCAATAATATCGCTCGTGGGGTGCTCTCCCGCAAAGGCAACGCCGCCATCGTCTCCTCCATCATCAATTCCCAACGGCTGAACTTCGACATGAACACCCAAGACGAACGACTCGACGGCATCGATGTCCGCTACCAGATCATTTATATCAAGCCGTAACCTACGGCAGGCCTCCGTCGGTCTCCTTTTTCTTTTGCTCATGGCACCCTTTCTTTGCCTAGCTCAAGTTGTCCCCGTCCAAGCCAACCTCGACGCTCAAGCCCAACGCAGAATTCAGGAACAGTCCGAACGGGTTCGCCGCCAAAGGCAGATCGATGCCAATCTCGAAATAATCAGCTCTGCCCTCTCCACCGAAAAACTCATGAGTCCAGACGGCCCCTCCTTCACCCGCCGAGCCCTGGCGGCCATTTTCGATCTCCAGTCCGAAGGATGGAGTCCGGCAAAGAGCCTCCAGGAGGCCAATACCCGTCTTCCACCGACCGCTGAGACCCCCCAAGCCACTTCGTCTGCTTACCTCACGAAATGTTGGCAAGAGTTCTCCCCAAGCATCACGCCTACCGTCGCCGCCACCTTACGCGCAGGATTGTCCCCAGCTTTTTCAATTCCACCCTACGTCCCATGAAAATATTTGCCCCTCCCGCTGGGTTTGTCCTTGTCCAGCTACCCACCGGTCCCGCTTGGCTTCGCCCGAAATCCAAAGAGCCAATTTTACACCTTTGGAAAAAACTCAACCCAAAACTCCCGTTGCGGATTGTCGCCTCTCGTCATCCCCAACGCCGCCTGTACCCAGGGCGCGCTCCCGTCACCGCTCTGCCCTGCTCAGGTCTAGGCGAAATTGTTGTTCGACCCTGCCTCCATGGTGGGTTCTGGGGGAAATTAGCCCAAGATCTTTACTGTGGATCTCATCGAGCCCGCCACGAGATCGATCTCGCCCAGAAACTCCACCAAGAAAAAGTTCCTACGCCATACATCCTGGCTGTCTGCTTTTATCCCGCAGGTCCATTCTACCGAATCGATGTGCTGACCTCGTTTGTTCCCGATAGTCGCGACCTTGCCTCTTTCCTTTCTACACGGCCTAGCCCTCTCCAGCGCCGCCGGGCCTTCGTCGCCGTTCGCAAACTTCTCCATCGGTGCGCTCAGCACGGCATCCGCCACCACGATCTCAACGCCCGCAATATTCTAATCTCCGGTCTCACTACTTCACCTATTTCCGCTTGGCTCCTCGATGTCGATGCCATCCGACGGGAATCAGGCCCCTCCTCAAACGTAGCCACTGCCAACCAAAACCGCCTCCTCCGTTCCCTCCTCAAACGATCTCGCTTGGGGGATCTCGACTTTTCTGAAAAAGAGATTCCCAAACTCTGGCGAGAAATCTTTCCCACCAAGTGAACCTTCCTACCTCACCTCGAATTTGCATCGTCTTGCTCAGTGCGGTCGGCGACGTCGTTCATGCCCTACCCTTGGTCTGCGCCATCAAACGCCATCGCCCCAAAGCCCATATCACCTGGCTCCTCCAAGAGGCAGGAGCCGCCTTGATACAAGGTCACCCAGCCGTGGATGAGATTCTTGTCTTCCAACGTAAAGCAGGACTGGCTGGATTTATTAAGATGGGAATGGAACTTTCCCAACGCCCCTTTGATCTTGTTCTCGATCTGCAGTGCTACTTCAAAGCCACCCTGCTCACCGCCCTTTGTCAGGCTCCGATCAAGATCGGTTTCGATCGAGCCCGAGCCCGCGAGTTCAACTGGCTCGCCACCAATACAAAGATCACTCCCCGCCCCCTCGGCCATGTGCAGGATCATTTTCTCGAGTTCCTTGATGTCATCGGCGTCCGCCCTGAACCCATCGAATGGAATCTCGGTCCCTGGCCCAACGAGTTGGCCTGGCAGAATGAATTTTTCGAAAATCTGCCCGCCCCCCGCGTCGCTCTTGTCGCAGGCACCAGTAATCCCCGCAAAGACTGGATCCCCGATTCGTGGGTCCGCTTAAACGATGCCCTCCACAAACAGTTTGGTTTTACCACCATCCTCGTCGGAGCCCTCTCCCCAAGAGAGACCGCCCTCGGAAAGAAAATGCAGCGCGAATGCCTTCATCCTCCCACCACAGCCCTGGGGTGTGGCTTGCGTAGATTGGTCGCCATTCTCGAAGGATGTGATCTGGTCATCTCTCCTGATACCGGTCCACTTCATCTTGCGGGGGCGGTCGGTCGATCTGTCATTGGCCTCTACGGCTACAACAGCCCAGCCCGTGTTGGACCTTGGCGACAAGACCCTAAACTCCTGGTGGATGCCTACCATGAAACTGGAGAGGAACCAAAGATGAGCTTCCAACATCGAAAAGGTCGGATGAACCGAATCACCGTGGAAGATGTTCTCGAAAAAGTGGAAATCTGGCAGAAGAAGCAAACTCAGAATCGATAATAGATCTCCGTCGCCACAGTCCAAAGGCCCGACGCCGTGGGATTCATCAGCTCCGCTCCCCAAGCAAACCTTCCCTCTCCTCGCCAGACCAGATCCTCTGTGATCTTCACCCCCAAAGTTAAGGTGTAGTCGTAGTAATCACCACCGCTCAAACGGGAAGTTCCCGTGAGCGCATTATTGTTCGTATGCACGTACTCCACCCTTCCATTAAGCGTAACTGGATCGCACAAACTCCACATGGAATAGAGTGCTCCTGTCACAAAAGTCGTCGGCGCCTCTAAAACATTTTCTGAAGGATCCCCAGTTCCTGAGCCTCCAGTAGTGTTAAACGCGAGCTTCCACTGATCACTCATACAAACAGGGGACCACTCTCCGAGAAGGTTCCAGTTGTAGTACAGATTTTGATCGAGACTAATACGAGCGTTCGCTCCGTGAGAGCCAGAGGGCGTAGCGTAAAATCCGGGCTGGACGAAAGCATTTTTGCTCGGACTGCTAATTTTTGCATAAGACATCACCGCATACTCGTCTCCCACCCCGTGAGCACCCACGTCATTCGACGCCCCCGAACATCCGCCCACCCCCACTCCAATATCCAAAAGATCATCAGGAGAAAAAATCGCCAGAACTCCAGTGTTATCTTGAGGCATAAAAACATCCGCGATTCCAAAGGTTATACAAGGATTGTCCGGACGCCAGATGGTTTCATAACCGATCACCGATTGAAACTTACCTACCCACATCTCCATCTGTATCTCAGGGACCCAGATTTTCGCCATCGCTTCCGCCACATAAATCGCACTACTGTCTGGTCCTTCTGCGCTAGTGCTGGTATCCGCCGAAGCGTAGTAGGTTGCATCCTCCCCGATCATCACCCCGCAGACAAAACCCGCCTCGGGCGAGTTCCCACGTGCCAACTCTTTCTCGAGGCGAACCCAAAACGCGCTCAGATTGAAATCCCCCCTCGGGGCGTTATCTGCCGGAAAGTTAAGTGGGTTGGTCGACTCTCCAGGGCCAAAGTTATAAAGGTAGGTGGCGTCCACATACCCTGTCAGCTTTAAGGGCGCTTCCTTGGCTGGTTGCTCGCTTGCTTGCTCCTCCATCCGATCCCGCTCAGGTACAACTTCCGAATCGCGCTCAGGAACTTGCGCCCAACCACAGTCCCCCAAAACAGCGCATATCAACACCACCAAAAGGCAAAGCTGGACGCCGAGGCCCATTTTTTTTACTTTGAAGGCATGCAAATTCACCTTCTTATTTTAACTTTTCTCCTATCTTGCGTCACGCTCCATGCGGGTCCTGCCACCGAAAAAGTTGCCTTCGAATCCGACACCCGTTGCATGACCAAAGAAGAGGTCAAGGAATACATGGGTCGCGGACCTGACGTCAGCATCACCCCTCACCTCTGGCGCTACTCAGGAAATTGGACTAGTACCAAGTTTGGGGAAGGAATGGACAGCTACAACACAGTCGACATCTCTTTTGGTATGCTCACCGATTCCCATAAGTACGGGGTGATGGAATATACTTGGAGCACCCAGTAACAATTGACTCCTCGTTAGCTACGCACATCTTTTCGAAAATGCCCCCGAAGGATGCGAAGAAAGAATACTAAGACGGGAAACGCCAGCAAGAAGACTCCGGCCCCAATTAGATCCATTTGCCGCGGTTGACCGTCATCATAGCTTAAACCCACCCAACCAATCAGTAGCACCCCGACTGCGCCAAAAAGAAGAGACACGGGCTGATATATCTTTCTAAAATCATGCTCCTCTTGCCTGCGCGAGAGCCGTTTATCACGATCTACTCCCATATATAAATCATCCCGCAGAATACCAAAGAAGCAACCCAACGAATTTCTCACCCCTTGACTAACTGTTTCCGAGCTAACCGTAAGGCAGCTCTCTCTTTTTTCGGTAGGGTCGGGGTACTCAACCCCAAACCTTGGATAGCCTTGACCACAAATTCTGCCACCAGCGCGTGCGCCACATGCTTTTCATCTGCAGGGATCACGTACCAAGGGGCGTGCTTGGTAGTCGTCTCCGTCAAGGCCTCCTCAAACGCCCTTTGGTACTGCTTCCAGTAAGCCCGCTCCGCCATATCCGCCGAGGAATACTTCCAGTTTTTGGCTGGATCGGTTAGTCGTTCTAGAAATCTCCTCTTTTGCTCCTTCTTGGAAAGATGCAGAAAGAACTTAAGAATAAGCGTGCCATTCCGATAAAGATGTTTTTCGAAGTTATTGATGTCCTCATAACGATTCGCCCAAAACTTTTTTCCTGGTTTCTCGGGCAAGCGTGGGTCCACCCGATCCGGATGAACTTTCGCCACCAAAACATCCTCATAATAGCTGCGATTAAAAATGCCGATCCGCCCTCGCTCAGGCAGGCTCTTCGAGCAGCGCCAAAGGAAATTATGCTTCAGTTCTTCTTCCGAAGGCTTCTTAAAACTAAAAACCTGACACCCCTGAGGATTGACGCCCGACATCACATGGCGAATCGTCCCATCTTTCCCCCCCGCGTCCATCGCCTGAAAAATTAAAAGAACAGCGTACGTCCCGTTGGCATAAAGCAACTCCTGCGCCGAGCTCAACTCGCCTCTTCGTTTCCCTAGGATTTCCAAGGCCCTGTTTTTTAGTGCCTCTTCCCCCAACGGAGTTCCCGCAAAGCCTGCCACATGATCCGTTGGATACTTCCGCAGCCTGACCCGCCGACCAGGGGTTACCCGCAATCGCTTAAGAATTTTCGAAGGAATCATAAGGCAGTCTGGATCGTAAGATAATTATCCTATCCCTCTCCGTTTTTTTGTCGATCACTACGGGACCAACTCTTTGGTTTTTTCTGGTTCGGTAACGCACTTCTTAATGCATGGACAGGGCTTGCCCTGAAGAGTGCAGGCACAACGGCAATCGGGTCCCGTCACGCAAGGCTCCACCATGGGAGAAAGATTCTGCGATTGAATACTCCAGCTCATTCCAAAGACCACCAGTAGCATCACGCTACCAAGATGGAATTTCATCGAGCATGCCCCGTAGCGTTCGTCGTAAAGAAGACGATGCGGTTTTTCCCTTTAGCTTCAAAGTAGTTAGCTGGAGTCGACTCATGATCCATCGGATCAGTGTGGTATTTCACTTCCGTGAAGTCGTCGAAGCCATCCCCATCGGAGTCGATTAACTCCCCTTCCGTTTGGGCTGGCCCCAGCACCTGCCTTTGCCGAACCCACTTTCCACCCACCCAGTAAATTTTCTGCTCAACAAAACGGCGATTCAGAGCCACATCCTTGGCTTCGTCGAAAACCCGCTCTCTTCGAGCTGCAACCGCTTCACGGCTTTCGATCCCATCAGACGGCACCACGAAAATAACTTCACTCCGATTGACCTCATCCCAGAAATCTGCAACTGGATCGGCGGCTTGGACTAGCGGGCTTATGAACCCAGAAAGGACCGCAAGGTAGGCGTACCCCAGAGGGCATCTACTTATCATAGCCCTATCCTGAGACGGGGATCCGCTTCACCAAGCCTTATAATATCTTCCTAGATACCATCACAACTAATCTCCTTCGGACGATTTTCGATTCCTAGTCTCCCCGCGTCATCTCATTTCGCTCCTCCCTGAGTTGGCGGGCACTTTGCGACGATAACTTTTTGGTCTTAGGTATCGGCACCTTGCTTGGTGCTCGAAAAAGAATCTTCGCTACACTTTCCGGATCCTCCTCAATCGGCAGGTGGCACGTTCCAGGCAGCACACGTACGACCACTTGAGGAAGAACTTTCTTCCATATCTTCAGAGACTTTACCACCACCGCAAAGCTGTTTTCTCCAGCCATAATTTCCACTGGAATCGGTAGACCCTGAAAGGTACTAGCGGGACCACATTCATACATCACCTTCAATAGGCGCCAAGTGGCACGCTGATTCACTTCTGCAAAGGTTTCTGTCAGGTGGGTATCCTCGGTCCTCATTCCTCGCAGGCATAAGTTGAGCAGAGATCGGCCGATCGGATTGGCAAACGTTGCCGCGTAAATCCACCAACCCAAAGGACCCAGCGCAGGATGGACGAAGATCTCTAGATACCAAGGGCAGTAGGCAAATGGATCAATCATCACCAATCGTCCCACCACATCCCCTCGCCCCATCTCCCTTAATTCTCGTATGGCGAAAAGCGCCAAAAGCGCCCCGCTACAATTTCCCGCCACAGTTAAATGAACATGGTCCAAGGCAATCAACTCCTTCGCCAGTTCGCGACCCAAACTTTTCATCCCCCAAACTTTCGGCTCGGGTGATTTCCCGCATCCTGGTAAATCAACCGCAAAAAAGCTGATCTCAGGATTCAGATAGGGCAACAAAGGATCGAAAGTTGCGTGGTCTCCGCTCCAACCATGGAGCCCAACCACTCCATGCCGACCCTTCCCGTGCCGAATAATGTACATAAGAGATCCTCGCTAATCTTTACGAGAGAACAATCCAGACTTCACACCCCGTCCCCAAGGCCTTAACTACTCTTTATGTCTAAGATACCCGACAAAACTTCCTGGCTTTTCCCCATCCTCGTCATTCTTGCCATGCTGGCCTTCACTCTCGCGGTTTTTGTTCTGAGCGTAGCTAAGTTACGGACTCCGTAAGCAACCTACTCTGGTTCCAACCTAGCCAGCGCCTTCAATGATGGCCCATAGTTCTGCTCGGCCGCTTTTCGATACCACTGGATCGCCTGCACCACACTTCTCTGCACTCCTTGCCCATTAAAATAACAGTTCCCCAAGCGATGCTGCGCCGCCGCATAGTTCTGATCCGCCGCCTTTCGATACCACCGCACTCCCTCCTCTTCGTCCTGAGCAAAACCCCGACCAAAGACATAGGCATCCCCAATGCTAATCTCGGCTGGGGGATAATCTTGTCCTGCCGCTTTTCTCCACCAGGAGATCGCTTCTGATAGACTAGGCTCTGTCCCTAGCCCTTCATGGAAGCATCCGCCTAAATTAAACTGAGCCTTCATCTGCCCTTGCTCCGCAGCCTTTCGGTACCAAGCAACCCCTTCTCGTTGATCTTTCTTCACTCCCAATCCAAAGAAATAGCAGTCCCCAAGCTGGAATTGTGCATCCGCGTCCCCTTTGTCCGCCTGCGCTTGAAGCTCTGCACTATACTTCACAGGCACGATCGGACCCTCAGCCCAAGAAATAAAGGAAACCAATCCTATCCAAAGAAAAAGCAGGAATTTCATCCTCTTGAAGCTGGTCACACCTCGATGGCGGGCAAGTCTGTTTTCTTACCGTGACAAAGTTTGACCAAAGAAAACTCCTGATTTAAATTTTTATATGAAGCGATTCCTTTGCCTTTTCCTTGGATTGACCTTACCCCTTTCACTTCTACGAGCTGAAAAAGACGTGGAAAATCAAGACAACCAAAAATCCAGCAACCTTACAATGAATGCGCCTCGGCCCGTCAATATGGCAAATCCCAATAAGCCCGCTTGGCAAGCCGAACCTCACGGGAAGTAACCCCGCCACACCAGCCCCGCTATCTAATCTGAACGAAACGCCAACCGCTCGCTTAGGGGCGCTTCAATCCTGGACTAGGCATCTTTCCATTTCGTAAGGCATCAAGCGTGGCAGGTTCCGACATCCGATCCACATTCAACGTCCACATCTCCATCAGCATGGTACTTGCCTTCTCCACCTTCGAACCACTCAAGCTTCCCGAGGTCTTAGCTTGGGCCAGTGCCTGCTCTGGCGTCGTACCCGCCTGATTCAGATCAGCCAAAGCCGCCAGACCCATCCGAAACCGCTCGGTTCGATCTCCCTCCGCATCAGGATTAATCGCAGCCACCACCTTCTTCAGTAAACCATCTTTATCCACCGCAGGTACTGCCGCCGATGGTGCAGCCGCCGAGTCAGCCGTCTGAGCCAAACTTTTAAAAGAAACTATTCCTAAGCAAACCACGATACTCATGCCGAGCTTTGTAATATTCATATTCAGACAATGAGAGTTAGCGCCCCCTCCGTCGAGCAGGAAACACACCTACTCCTTTTTAATCCCTGTGGCATTGCCTTTTCACCCGCGCTGTTTCTGCAAAGCTCATTCATTCCGATGAAACTCATTCGACTCACTCCAAAACTAACCGAGATGCCCGCCCTAGTCCGCACCGCCCCTGCGATGTTCCGTGATCTCTTTGCCCGCCGATATCGCGAAATCCCCGCCGCCACTATCTTAGGCGGCATTCTCGGCCTAGCTTATCTTATCAATCCCTTCGATCTCATCCCTGACGTTCTTCCCATCGTCGGTATCGTGGACGACACTCTCATCGTGGGAATTTTTCTGACTCTTCTCGGGCGGGATGTGAAAAAATATCTCCTTTGGAAAAATCCACATGAACCGAAATCAGCCAAAAAAGCCTGATACTTGCATTCCAAACTGGCTCCTCTACCTCGCAGTCACCCTAGCCGTTTCTTTAGGAGCAGCTAAAATTCTTTGGGGCCTGTTCCAGATCTATCACTGAACTTACTCTTCCAGCCAGTCGCTGACTGGGTGAAAATCAGCATCCTTAACTATCACCTCGACTCGCTTATGGGGCGATGGTTCGAAAGGTAGAATCACCCAAGCAATTTCCCCATTTCGCTTTCCCCGAATCACCACTCGCAAGGTATTCGGAGCTGCCTCAGCGATTTTCCCCTTCACCGTGATCTCAGCTGTATCTGCGTCTAAAGGAATCCTCTGACAAAGAAAGGCGTCAGGAATTGCCGCGACATCCTCCTCAAAGGGTCCCTTGGCCAAAGCCTCCTTGGCACGCAACTCTTTCAACCGATCCTCGTAGCCCGTGACCTCCTGCTGGATCGCCAGCGCATCCCCACGAAATTTCTCCAGTTCCTTAGCCTGAATCCCCACCCGCTCCTTTTTTTCGTCGAGACTTGTACTTGCAGGACTCCTCAACTGTTTCGCCTTGGCCCCCAATCCCTTGTAACGTGCATTCCAATCCTTTTCAAATTTTCGCCAATCGATCAGCTTCTTCTCAATCCAACCGAACTGGTCAGGCATTTTAATACTTGGAGGTGCACGATAAAGGGCCAGACGGTACTCATTTGCCGCAATCTCGGGTTGCTGGAGATCTTCATCCTCCTCCGGATGATAGAAAAGCCCCACCTCGCGTGCTCGAACCTCCACCTCCTCTAAAAACTTCTTTCGATACGTATCAAACTCCAGATCCAAAGAACCCGCCTCCTCTAACCATAATCTACTCACCGAGGTGCGGTACTCATCATAAACCGCTTTCGCTTTTCCCGTTTCTTGGTGCAAGACATCTTCAACCATTCGGGTTTTCTCCGCCGTACCCGCCGCATCCGCCTTCGCCAAAACAAGAGTCCTCTCCAATTCCCGAATTTGGGGACGAATCGGAGCCAACCTCCGCCCGTAATCGCGACGTAACCCAGCTAACCTCTCGCTGAAGTCATAAAGAACCAAAACCTCCGGTCGGTCGCCCAATCGTATCTCATTCAGATTTACTCGCACCTGTACAACCGTCCTCCTCCACTCAGTCCAGCTTCCATAAAGCAACATCACCCCAACCGCTACGCCCACCCAGACCCAGATTTTTTTGTCCCAACCACGAATCGATTCGCTCAAGCCCCGTCCAAGATCAAGAAGGATTCTACCTACACCGACTCGATCAGTTTCCACCGCTTGCGCCGCCTGCACCCCAGGAATCGCCGCCGGCACCGCAGTGATAACCCTTCGCCTAACCCTTGGCGCATTTTCTTTAACTTGGGTAACTTTAAGACGTAACTTTTTCTTCCCAGTTTCCACCTCCCCGCCCGGCGGTGGGGGCGCACTTTCCTCAGCCATCTTAACGCTCTTCCGGATAGCTACCCAAAACCCGTATATCCAAAGTTAGCTTCTGCAAGCGGGCCAACGCTTTTCTAAATTCAGGTCGATCCGCATGGCCACGCACATCCACGAAAAAGACGTACTCCCATGGCTTGCCTGGTGCAGGACGCGATTCCACTTTTAATAAATTCAACTTCTTCTGAGCAAAGACTCCTAACGCTCGTGCTAACGCTCCCGCCCGATGGGGCAAAGTAAAGAGCAAGCTTGTCTTGTCCTTGCCCGTAGCCGGCGCTGGCTCTTGGCCAATCCACAAAAATCTCGTGCTATTCCCAGGCTGATCTTGGACTTCCCGATTGCGAATTTGCAACCGATGGATTTTTGCCGCCCAAGGACTTGCCAAAGCGGCCGACCCTTGTTCCTGCGAAGCGCGCCGAGCCCCCTCTGCCGTGCTCGAAACTTCGATCACCTTAATCCCTGGCAGATGCAGAGCGAGCCAGTGCCGACATTGCGCCAAGGCTTGGGGGTGGCTGTAGAGAATCCGTAGCGGACCCTTTGCCGTGCGGGCCAAAAGTGCATGCCGAATCGGAAGGTAAATCTCCCCACAAACCCAAACCGCACTTGTCATCAAAGCCTCCTGCGTTGCCCCCACCGCTCCCTCTCCAGAGTTTTCCATAGGCACTACCCCCGCATCCACTTCCCCACGATCCACTGCTGAAAATATCTCCGCCATGCTGGGGCAAGGAACTAACTCGGTGTTCCCTCCAAACCTCTCCCGTGCGGCCTGGTGGCAGTAAGAAGCCTGCGGACCGAGGTAGGCGACTCTCGTTCCTCCTTGTACCTCACGCGCACTGGAAAGGATCTCGCGGTAAATGGCGCGCAGGCTTGCCAGATTCAAAGCCCCCTTATTTTTTAACTTTCCTTCCAAACGCCGAAAAAGCATAGCCTCCCGCGCCGGGGCTAAAACAGAATGCCCTGCCTTGATTTTTTGTGTGCCGATTTCATGTGCCACTTTCGACCTCTGCTCAAGCAGATGGACCAACTGGTCATCTAACCGATCCACTTTACGACGCAGGCTCGATAGCTTCATGCAGCAACTCCTTCTGTTGGGGGCCCGCCGGATCTGCCGGGACAGGAAGTTTAACTCGGCGTAACTCTTCCGAATTCGGAAGTTCATCTAAATCCCGCAATCCGAAATGCTCCAAGAAAAGAGGCGTTGTCCCATACAAAATCGGGCGCCCAGGAGCTTCACTCCGTCCGGAAATCCGAATAATCCCGCGCTCAACCAAGGTATCTAACGTGCCACTGCAATCGACCCCGCGCACCGCCTCGATCTCCGCTCTGGAAATCGGTTGGCGATAAGCAATCACCGCCATGGTTTCTAAGGAGGGCGGACTCAATCGTGGAGGACGCACCACTCCTTTGAGCTTGGCCACCCAACCCGACAAATCAGGTGCCGTGCCAATCCGAAATCCACCCGCCACTTCACGTAGAATTAGGCCCCGTGGGGCCAACCGCTCCGAAAGCTGGGCCAACTCCTCCCGCAACTCCTCCTCTTTAATTTCAGGCCATCCATGGCCCCCTTCTGGTCCATCCCGTAACAGCGTCGTCAGACGCGACGGTTCCATCGGTTCACTTGCCGCAAATAACAGCGCTTCTAGTACTCGTGCCCATTCCATCATCGGTACCCTTTAAACTGCGGAAAGGTCGGGCGATTGGCCAGCACCTTCCCCAGGAATCTGGGGAACTCCCTCGGGAACAATCAAGGGTAAGTTTTCTAAAACGGGTTCAGGCGCTCTACGAATTCGAATCGGCATCAAGGGCCCTTCCTGCGAAGCCGCCAACTGCTGCAGACGGATCAACTCTAATAAAGCTAAGAAAGTGACCACCACCTCCCCCCGCGAAGATGCCGTTCGGAATAGATCCTCAAAGAGCACCTCTTCTCCTGGAGTCATTCGATCCAGCAGAAATTCGATTTTTTGCCCTACGGTAAACTCCTCATCTTGGAAGCGACCCGCCCGAGCACGATCCTCCACATTTCGAAGTATTTTTTGAAAAGCCCAGACCAAATCGAACATCGAAACCTGTCCTGGCCCTTGCAAAGCCGCAGGAGCAACTACCCGCTCTGGCGTCCGCCCAAAGATGCGCGAGTGAAGCGCCTCGCGATCACCCAACTGCCCTGCCGCCTCCTTAAATTTGCGATACTCAATCAACTGCCGAATCAGCTCCCACTTGGGATCTTCATCTTCGACATCTTCTGGCAGACGATCCTGCACGGGCAATAGGGAACGACTTTTCAAATAAACCAGCGTTGCCGCCATCACCAGAAATTCACCCGCCACCGAGAGGTTCTCTTCCCTCATCTTGTCCAAACGACTGAGATACTGCTCGGTTAATTTCTCCAGCCGGATGTCATAAATATCCATCTCCTGCTCTTTGATCAGATGAAGCAGAAGATCCAGTGGACCCGTGAAAGCGCTCAACTCCACGCGCAAAGCTTCCCCGCCAGGCAACTCCAACATCGGAATCATCAGGTCGTCCCCACTGCGGAACGAACACGAGCCAAAACTTGGTTCGCGCTGCTTCGCGCTTTTTCTGCACCTTGTGCCATCCAACGCCCGAGCTGAGCAGGGTCGGCCGCCAACTCCTCCCGCTTTTTCCGCATAACCGCAAACTCATTCAAAACAAGATCAGCCAGTCTTTTCTTTAAATCTCCATATCCCACCCCCCCTTTCTCCAACAAGCCGCGATACTCCGCCCGCTCATCTTCTCGACCCAAAAGCCGCGCCAATCCCCAGAGAGTACTTCCCTCCACTGCCTTCGGTGCCTCCACTGGGGTGGAATCGGTTTTGATTCCCATAATTTTCTTTCGCAGATCTTTTTCTGGAGCAAAAATTTCCAAGGTGTTCCCGTACGATTTACTCATTTTCTGTCCGTCCACCCCTGGCACCACCCCCGCATCTTCTCGAATGACCGACTCGGGCAACTTCCAAACCTGCCCGTACTTCTCGTTAAATTTTCCTGCAATGTCCCGTGCCACCTCGAGGTGCTGTTTCTGATCCTGACCCACCGGCACCCGATCCGCATCGTACATCAAAATGTCCGCCGCCATCAGCACAGGGTAAGCAAAAAGACCATGCGAAGCCGCTAACCCACGGCTCACCTTATCCTTATAGCTGTGACACCTCTCCAGTAGCCCCATTGGGGTCACCGTCGAAAGATACCACGCCAACTCGTGGACCTCAGGCACCGCACTTTGGCGAAAAACCACCGCCTTCGTTGGATCCACCCCACAAGCCAGCAGATCTAAGAAGGTCTCTTGGACCAAGGAGGGCAGTTGCCCAGGCTCCGAGGCCCCCGTTAAAGCATGGTAGTCCGCCAGGAAATAGTAGGCCTCCCCCTGATTCTGCATCTCCACTGCAGAACGGATCATCCCAAAATAGTTGCCCAAATGAAGCCTCCCTGTGGGCTGAATTCCCGATAGATAACGCATCCTTGATCGTGGCCTTACCCCATCCCTTTCGACCAGATTTTTTTCTAAGTTGTTCAGCCCTGCCAACGACGAACTAGCCCCACCAGCACCCCCTGAATCTCCATCTCTTGCCGCGGCCGCAGATCGGGATAATCGGGATTTTCAGATTGAAGGAATAAGTTCCTCCCCGTTCCCATCAAGCGCTTTAGCGTCACTTCCCCATCGAACAAAGCTGCCACCACCTCCCCAGCTTTCGCTTCCCGCTTCTCCAACACTGCCAAATCCCCATCCCGAATTCCCGCTCCTTCCATACTTCGTCCACGCACTTTCACCACAAAGGCATTCCCCGCTTTCCGTAACCCGAAAAGACTAGGCTCAATCTGTAAATGCTTGTCCGGAACTCCATCCGCCACATCCCCCCGCCCTGCAGGGATCGCGGAGAAGAAAGGTAACCCACCTGCCGCCGTTTCCTCCCCCCGCTCCTCCCCAACCAGAAAAATCCCCCTCGAACGCCCCCGTCGAACCACCCGCCTAGCTTTCTCAAGTTTTTCGAGAAAGTAGGTCACTGCCCGCGGACTTTTGAATCCCAAGGCAGCCTGAATTTCTCGAATCGTCGGGGGACGCTGGTATCGACGTGTCGCCGAGCGGATAAACCCAATGATCTTTTCTGCAGAACCTTGACCCTGCTTCATTACACATATGTATACTCTTTCGCTTAAGGGTCAAGGCCACTTGTCGTCTCGCCTCAGACCCTCCTTTCTGTAATTATTTTTTGATGCTTCAGAGCACTGTTCCTCCACCCACCCAAACTCCGCCTCTTGCGGTTGACCCCTACGCGGCCTGCACTCAGTTAGCCCAAACCCATTACGAAAACTTTCCAGTTGGACGCCTCGTACCCAAAAAACTTCGCCACCATGTCCACGCTGTCTATGCCTTCGCCCGTGTTGCCGACGATCTTGCCGACGAAGGTTACGCCGATCCTCGCCATAAGTCCCCTCTCCAATCCGCCCCCAGCGAAGCCGAGCGTCTTCATATCTTCCGCCAATACCGCCAAGCATGGCAGAACGCCCAACAAGGGCTTCCCTACGACCCCACCTACGCTTGGATCTTTGCCCCGCTCCAGAAAACTCAGGCCGAACTCAATCTCCCCGAATCGCTTTTTTCCGACCTGCTCAGTGCCTTCGAACAGGACATTGTCCAACGCCGCTATCAAAGCTTCTCCGACGTCCTCGACTACTGCCGTCGTAGCGCCAACCCCATCGGTCGCCTTGTCCTCTTGATCCATGGAGAACGGAGCGGCGAACTAGCCCAACTCTCCGACCACATCTGTACCGCGCTCCAATTAGCCAATTTCTGGCAGGACGTCTCTGTCGATCTCGGCAAGGACCGCATTTACCTTCCCCTCGATGATCTCCCAAGATTCGGCGTGACCGAAAAGAACCTCTTCGCAGGGAAGGTCACCCCAAACTTCCGTAATCTTCTTCGCTACCAAGCGGAACGTGCCTGGGAATTTTTCCATCAAGGCGAACCTCTCACGCATCGACTAAAACGCCCTCTCTCTTGGGAGATCCGGCTCACCTGGCTCGGGGGAACGGAGATTCTGCGCAAGATCGAGCGCCAGAACTACGACACCCTTACCCACCGACCCGTCGTCAGGAAACTCGATTTCATCCGGTTGGGGATCCAAGCCTTCTTTGGCGGATGAGCACTCCAATTCCTTCTCTCGGCACTGGGGAACGAATCACTCGAAAAAGCGGTTCGAATCTTGCCCTTTCTTTTATCTGCCTCCCACGAGAACAGAGGCAGGCCATGTCCTCTTTTTATGCCTTTTGCCGGACAGTCGACGATATTGCTGACGAAACCACCCGCCCGCTCGCAGAACGCCAAGCCAAACTTCAGCTCTGGCGGGAAGATATCCAAGCCATTTACCATGGAAAGCCCGTCCAACCCCTCGCCCAAGAGTTAGCCCCCGTCGTTCGCCAATACTTAATCCCTCCCGAACCGCTTCTCGAGATTATCGCTGGAGTGGAGATGGATCTGACCAAGAACCGATATGAAAGCTTCCAGGACCTTCAGAAATACTGCTACCGAGTGGCTTCTGCCGTCGGCCTTGTTTCGATTAATATTTTCACCTGCCAAACTAGAGCCGCGACCGACTACGCCGTCGCCCTAGGCCTCGCTTTCCAGTTAACCAATATCCTTCGCGATGTTTCCCACGACCTCAAAACCTACGGGCGCATCTATCTTCCCCAAGAAGAGTGCAGAGCTTTTGCCGTTACCGAAGAAGATTTTCACCAGTCTCATCCCACCCCAGGTATGCGTCGCCTTCTTCGTCTGCAATACTTTCGCGCCCGTCACTATTTCGAAAAAGCTGATCGTCTTATTCCTCCCTCGGACCGCCCCCACCTCTCCGCCGCCCTCCTCATGACCGGAGTCTACCGCGATCTCCTGGAAAAGATCCGCAGTCGCAACTTCGAAGTCCTTCGTGGCCCCGTAAAACTTTCGCGTTGGGAAAAACTGAAAGCTTTGCGCCGAGAACGAAACCGACTAGGAAAACCCATTCTTTCTCGACGGTTGCCCTCCAAAATTGCCGTTATCGGCGGCGGTTTTGCCGGTTGTGCCGCAGCCTACCGCCTAACCCAAGCAGGCCATTCCGTGGAACTTTTTGAAGCGAAGCCATATCTCGGTGGTCGTGCCCATAGCTATCGAGAAGCAAAAACCGAAACCACCCTGGACAATGGCCAACACATTCTCATGGGATGCTATCACCGCACCCTCGAGCTCATCGAAGCCCTCGGCAATGATGACCGCCTCGAAAAGCACCAGCGCCTCGATCTCTCGTTTGTCAGCGCCCAAAAGGGTCGTTCTATTCTTCGATCCTCCTCCCTGCCACCACCCTTTCATCTTCTCCTCGGTCTTTTCGGCTTTCGTGAAGTCAACCATGCCGATCGCTGGGCTATCCTTAACTTCCCCCGCCGCGCCAATCGCCAGCCCCCCAAGCCAGGCGAAGACACCCAGACTTGGCTGGAACGTTTAGCGCAAACCCCCGGCTCGATTCGTGCACTCTGGGAACCCTTCTGCCTAGCCGCTCTCAATGCACCCACCCAAAACGCCGATGCCAAACTGTTCTGGGAAGTCACCCGCCGAGCTCTCTTTGCCTCAGCCAAAGACGCCGCCATTTATTTCGACAAACATGGCCTCTCCAACTTAATCCATCCTGAGTTAGGGGCATTTCTTCAGGCCACCAGTGGCCAACTCCACCTTGCTCAACCCATCGAATCCCTGCGCTACGACGAATCCAACCATCGTGTCACCTCCATCATCCTCAAGAACGGGGAGGAGCGGTTTTTCGATCAGGTGGTCTTGGCCGTACCTTGGACTGCCGCGGCAAAACTTCTTCCGGCTTCCGATCATGCCACCACTCTGGCCCGCTCTCTTTTGCCAGGACCCATCCTCGGCGTTCATCTTTGGACAGATCGACCCCTGACCGCAGATCTTATCACCGGTTTTCTTGATTCCCCTCTTCACTGGGTTTTTGATCGCACCTCCACTCTTCCCTCAAGCGCCAAAGGCCACCTTTACGCCGCCGTCATCAGTGCGGTCGGCGAACTTATCGATCAAACCGGAAAAGAACTCGTCGAACTTATCCTCCACGAAATTCATCGTCTTCTGCCCGAAAGTCGTTCTGCCGTAGTTACCCACCACCTCGTCTACAAATCTCGCGACGCCACTTTCCATGGGGAACGCGGCAAGCCCCTCGCTAGACCTGGAGCCGTTACCACCGTAGAAAACCTATTTTTAGCTGGGGATTGGATCGAAACGTGCCTGCCCGCCACCATTGAGGGTGCCACAGTCTCAGGCTTTCAAGCCGCCGAAGTCGTCGGGTAAATCTATAAGCTAACCCCAATTCCAAGGGGTCCTAGGCCTCGTATGTTGTCGCCCAGAAGGTATTTACGGGCCAGTTTTCTGCCGCTTTGGCTGGTGAAACTAACCTAGCCTAACTCTGAGTCAGATATGGCCTACTGCCCACTCAACCCATCCAAAAAATCCTCCAACGCTCTGCTCACCTCGTTCCGCGCATGGGTGCAACCTGATACCGCTGGCAGAAGCTCGATCAGGCGCCAAGGCCGAATCGCCAAATGTAACGCAATTTTCATCGGAGTGCTTTTTCCTGTCACCGCATCGCACCCAAGAAGGAAAAGATCCGCAGGCAACAGTTTGTCCGCACGATCACTTACCCCTCGCAACCCCACCAGTGGAACCCCCTGCTCGTAACACGCCTTCGCCACATAATCCCACTCCATCTCCACGATCCCACACCCCGTTCGCTTTCCTAAAGCAATCTTCGCCTCCCCAGTCGCAATGATCTCCCGCGCTGTGTGCCATTTCCCAGGCCGCACTTTGGGATGCATCTTGCTCCACTGATGAAACTCATCCCAATCCTCCGATCGAAAAGAGGTTAGATCACCCTCTTCCCAAGCCGGATCCAAGGCTCCCGCCAATCCCGCCAAAATCACCGCACGGCACGGATTCTTCTTTAACCAGCTCCCCACCTTCTCAGTTAACCCCGCATGCCCCATACCCGTTCGGGCCGAGACTATCGGCGTTTTCGACCACACCCCACGCTTTGTTTCTAAACCTTCCTCCATTCTCGAAGCTCCGCGCATCTTTCTCCAAATAGGTTCTGCCTCAAAATCCATCGGAAAAAGGATTCCAACGGGCAAAGCTGAATCCGTACTCATCGAGGCAGTTTCTTTGCCTTTAACCCGAACCCATCAAGGGGCTAATGCCCACCAGACGACTTCAACAATTCCTGGTACTCCCCAAGAGCAAGCAGTGGCCAGTTATTTCGATACATATCATAACGCAGATAAAAAACGCAGGGGAAACCTGTTCCCGTGCTGTACTTCTCTTCCCAGCTTCCATCTTTTTGTTGAGTTTCCATCAGGTAACGAGCCGCCCGCCTCAGGCTGGGCCTTTGCAAATCCCCACAGGCCAACAACCCCATCAGTCCCCAGCCCGTTTGCGAAGCCGTACTGATTCCGCGCCCTTTCAACCGAGTGTCATCATACGAACCACAGCTCTCACCCCAACCCCCGTCAGGATTCTGCGCACACTCCAGCCAGTCCCGCCCACGAATGACCCAGTGCTCGTTCATATCGTAACCGATTGCCTGCAGACCACGCAGCACTTGCCAGGTTCCATAAATGAAGTTCACCCCCCAACGCCCATACCAAGATCCATCCTCTTCTTGCGTCTCCCGTAAAAACCGGAGGGCTCGTGCAATCTGCGGATCTTTTTTACTTACCCCACATTTACCCATCGTCTCTAAAAGACGACCCGTGATATCGGCGCAGGGTGGATCCAAAATTGCGTTATGATCAGCAAAAGGCACATCCTCCAGCCACTCCTTATTCACGTTCTTGTCAAAGGCTCCGTACCCCCCGTTATCACACTGAAAACTACGAGCCCAAGCCAGTCCACGCTCGGTCGCCCCCTTCTGCTGGGCTGGGTCACTCGCCCGAGCCTGTCGTAGACCCAGCAGAACTTTGGCCGTATCGTCAATGTCGGGATACCAATCATTGGCAAATTCAAAAGCCCACCCGCCGGTCACCTTCGTCGGGTTCTTCACCGCCCAATCCCCACGCATCTTCACTTCCTTAGACAACAGCCAGTCAGCCCCCAAAGTCATCGCGGGAGCATCCGGCTTCACTCCAGCCGCCGAGAGCGCCGTCATCGTAATTGCTGTATCCCAAACTGGACTGAGACAAGGCTGAATTCGAAAATCACTATTTTCGGAGTCATCAACCTCCAGTGCCTCTAAATCCCGTGTTGCCTTACGCATCGCGGGATGGTCGTCCGAATAGCCCAAACACTGAAAAGCCAGAATCGCGTTCATCATCGAAGGGAAGATAGCCGCTAAACCCTCCGATTCGGGCCCAGTCCGATCAAGGATCCACCGTTCCGCAACTTGCAAAGCACGCTTCCGAAAAGGTTTCCACGAAAGCCCTTCCAAAAAACCCAAGAGATCATTCACTCGGACAAAGAAGTTTTTCATCGAAAAGAAGCGGCTCTCCACCGGATGCAGAAAAGGCCCTCCCTCCACCCCATACGGATAAAGCTCGTGCAACTGCTTTTCGGGGGGCAGATGGGTCGTAGGACGGAAACTCCGGATCACCGAAAGCGTCACCACAATTGCCCGAGTCCAAGAACTCATCTCAAAAATGTTGAAAGGCGCCCAATTTGGTAAAAGTAAAATCTCGGGGGGAATGTTGGGTAAATACTTCCAGGGGTACTGCCCCAGCATCGCCAAGTATAATTTGCAATAAGTGTTGGTTCGCGGAATACCACCCAACCGAAGCGCCGTCGCCCGAGCTCTTTTCATTTCTGGCTCATCGGGAGTAAAGCCAGCCAGCTTCAAACTGAAATAACATTTCACAGTGGCGGTCACATTACTCGGACCTCCGAAATAAATTGGCCACCCGCCATCAGGCAACTGCCGTTGCAAAATATTCCGCACGATTTTGGCCTCCTTCACCCGGTCAATCTTCCCCCGTAAATACATCAATAGGTGGTAATCACAGATCACCGTGGTATCCACGATCAACTCCCCCACCCAGTACCCTTCGGGTTTTTGTAATCCGAGCAGATAATCCCGCGAGGTCTCTACCGTTTTACGCAAGCGCCCCAAATCAACCTCAGCATGATCAATTCCGACCAACTCAGGCTTGGACCCTTTGGCATAGCTGGTTTGAACTTCTGACGTCGACATAGCCAATAACCTTAGCGATTTTGAAAAAAGGGTCAAACCTTCGGGCGTATTCTTATTGTTCTACCAGCCATGCCTTTACGCTTAGTATAGTTTCCGCAGCCCGTGCGGATCATAACCACCGCCTCAATCAGCCCAAGTGATCAAACGAAGTTCGTGCGCCTGAGTCAAAGAAGGATGGGAAGGTCTCACTCGCACATTGAAATTAAAGTTGCCCGAATCCTCTACCGAAACGCGCCCCGCATAACTTTGCCATCCATTCACTACCCCACCCGTTGCTTCCAACGGAACCACTTTGGAAATACCCCCTGGCTCGATCGCCTTCAAATAGGCCTCCACCGCTACCTCCCCACCTTGCAAGGCTCCCAGAAATACATTAGTTGTCACCGGAACCGTATCCCCCACGCTCACCGTCGTCCGTGTCGGACCATTCCATGTGACCGCATTCGCCCGAACCTCCGGCCAAGCTTGCCGAACTTTTGCCTTCCAAACTGCTAGCTCTTTCGACTTCGCCCACTTGTTCTCCGCAAACATTCGACCTTTCTCTGATGCCTTTCGGTAAAACACCCCTGCGTAGTCTGCCACCATCCTCGAGGTATTATAAACAGGACCGATCGTCATTAAACTACGACGCACTCTCTCAATCCAACGCTTCGGCACCCCCTCAGCATCCTGATCGTAATAGAGAGGGACAATCTCGCGCCGGAGAATTTCGTAAATCGAGAAAGCATCGAACTCATCCTGCACCTCAGGCTCCAATCGGAAGGTGTCGTCTCCAATCGCCCACCCGTTCGTACCGTCATAGGCCTCATCCCACCACCCATCCCGCACGCTAAAATTTAAACAACCGTTAGTGATCACCTTCTCCCCGCTTGTTCCACTCGCTTCCAGCGGACGAGTCGGGTTATTCAACCAAACATCACAGCCATGATAAAGAAAACGGGCCACATTGAAGTCGTAATTCTCCACAAACAAGATTCGGTTCTTAAACTGGGGCATTGCGGCAATCTGCACGATCTGCTGGATCAGCTTTTTGCCTCCCTCATCCGCTGGATGAGATTTGCCCGCAAAGAGAAACTGCACTGGGCGCTCTGAATCATTGACGATCTCCGCCAACTTATCCAGATCCCGGAAAAGTAGCGCCGCCCGCTTGTAGGTCGCAAAACGCCGTGCAAAAC
The DNA here is from genome assembly GCA_947466515.1 of Verrucomicrobia subdivision 6 bacterium. Classification (GTDB taxonomy): domain Bacteria; phylum Verrucomicrobiota; class Verrucomicrobiia; order Methylacidiphilales; family Verrucolacustridaceae; genus Verrucolacustris. Next base: position 41,290 of record CANIEM010000009.1, read on the forward strand.
CTATCGTCAAGGCCTTAGGGTCAAATAGTTGATCCGTCGCCCGGATCTCACCAGGGGTCGCCCCATTTCTTAGGCGTTGGGCTCTCGCCTTGTCCCGAACAAAATTCAAAAGCTGCAACTTCAACTTCTGATGGGTCGTCCAATACTCTTTGTCTTTAAAAGCAACCCGCTTCTTCCACTCCTCCGCCTTGGCTAGGTCCTCCTCGGTCATCGGACCTCCCTGCTTCTCTAGAAGAGCCCGAATCTCCGGCGCCATCCAAGTCATCGTGTGAATCCCATTCGTAACATGCCGAATCGGTATCTCTGGCTTCGGTACTCCTGGCCACACGTTCTGCCACATTCCGCGGGAGACCTTTCCGTGAATCGCACTCACTCCATTCGCCTGCCGTGAAAGGCGCAGAGCCAGAATCGTCATACTAAAGGGCTCCTCCTCCGTGAAAGCCCAGGGGCGCCCCAACTTAAGCAGATCCGCTAAACCAATCTTACACTCCTGCAGATAACGACCAAAATACTCCTCCATCAGCGCAGGACTAAAGGCGTCGTTTCCTGCTGGAACGGGCGTGTGCGTCGTAAATACCCCGCTCGCCGCCACAAACTGCAGCGCTTCAATAAAGCTAAGCTTTTCCTCCACAATTAATCGGCGAATCCTCTCCAGGCCAAGAAAGGCGGCATGCCCTTCGTTCATGTGAAAAACCGAAGGCTTCAATCCCATCGCCGCCAAAGCCTTGACCCCACCGATTCCTAAAACTATCTCCTGCCGCAACCGCATCTCGTGATCTCCACCGTACAACTGATAGGTAATTCGCCGATCATCGATCGAGTTTTCCAGTAGATCCGTATCCAGAAGAAAAAGCCGCGTAAGCCCAATACGCACCTCCCAAGCCTTGGCCTTTACTTTTCGACCAGGCAAATCCAACTCCACCACAACGGGACTCTTCCCATCCGCCGCCAACGCCTCACGTACTGGCAAATCTTGGAATACATTATCTACCGCCGAGGCCTCCTGCCACCCCTCCCGATTAATCTTTTGGAAAAAATAGCCGAAACGATACAGCAGCCCCACCGCCACAAAGGGCAAACCCAAATCACTAGCCGATTTACAGTGATCCCCCGCAAGAATTCCCAAACCACCAGAATAGTTAGGCAACGACTCGTGAAAGCCAAATTCCGCTGAGAAATAGGCAACGAAAGGATTGTCCTTTTTTTCTTGAGGAAGGTTTTTCGTAAACCAGGTGTCTTTTCTGTCCAAATAAGCCTTCAGCCGATCATGCATCTTCTCCACCTGATCTCGGTACGACTTATCCTTCGCCGCCGCCTCTAGCTTACCCTGCTTGATCAGACGCAACATTTTGATTGGGCTATGCCCACACGACTCCCACAACTCTGGATCCAACTCTTTAAAAAGATCCAGCGCGTCGTAATTCCAACTCCACCAAAGATTAAAAGCTAAGTTACGCAGAGATTCTAACCCTTCAGGGACACGGGGAACGACCGAGAGGGTCACCGGCCATCTTGGCTGCAGATCCGCGACAGGTTCCATTAGGGTAAAGGGTGTGCTTCGCCTTCCTGAAGAGCTAGCAGAATCAAAACCTCATTACTTTTGTCTATCCACAAGCAGTTTCACACCCACCAGGGACTACTATTTGATCAAAGCCTGAATCTCCCGAAACTGGGGATGATCCGCGCTTTCCATCATTTCAAAGAGAACCGCTTCTACCGTGCTGATCACCACCCCGTCCGCCCTCATCTCCGCAAGTGCCATCTCCCGATCCCTTCCACGTCTGGAGCCCACCGCGTCGGCCACTACCACGGGAGTTAACTCCTTCAGCCTCAAATCATACACCGTTTGCCGAATACAGACGTGCGCCTCACACCCTGCCACCAAAATTCTCCTTCTCCCCAGCTTCCTTCCTGCCTCCGCCGCCGAAAAGTGGGTCTTGGCCATTGCCTTACGTCCACTTCCGGCAACTTTCAAAATCGCCGACACAGTTTTTCCCAACTTCGCGGGCACCTGCTCCGTCAACTCAATCGGTAACCCCAAGAGATGCGCTCCCGCCACCAGAATTTCTAACCTCGCCAGCCAGTCGCTAGGTTCCTGAATTACCGCAACCAACTTCTCTTGCACATCCACCACCAAAAGACCCGTTTCCGCAATTGGCAGACGCCACGACATCGCTTACCCCTCCTCCGTGGCAGAAGATTGCAAGGAGGCCAACACGTTCAAATCCTCCAAAGTAGTCACATCCCCCTTCACCGCTCCCCCAGCCGCTACCTCTTTTAGTAACCGTCGCATGATCTTCCCGCTGCGGGTCTTGGGCAACGAATCCGTAAAGCGAATCTGGTCAGGCTTGGCAATCGGACCAATCTCTTTGCTTACCGTATCTCGCAGGGCTTTCACTAATTCAGGTCCCGATTTTTGTCCCGTCTTCAGCGTGACAAAAGCCACGATTGCCTGCCCCTTCAGATCATCTGGACGCCCCACCACCGCCGCCTCCGCTACTGCAGGATGTGTCACTAAAGCGCTCTCCACCTCCGCCGTCCCCAGGCGATGTCCTGAAACATTCAGAACGTCATCCATTCGCCCAGAAATCCAGAAGTAACCATCTTTATCTTTTTTCGCACCATCCCCCGTAAAGTAAGTTCCAGGCACCTCACTCCAGTACGTCTTCGCATACCTCTCTGCATCTCCATAAATCGAACGCAACATCGAGGGCCACGGCCTGCGAATGACTAACTTCCCCTGAACCCCCGCCTTCACCTCTTTGCCCTGATCGTCCACCACCGCTACATCCACCCCAAAGAAAGGCACTCCAGCCGATCCGGGTTTCGTGAAATTCGCCCCAGGCAAAGTCGTAATCATATGCGTCCCTGTTTCCGTCTGCCACCAAGTGTCGACAATCGGACACCGTCCGCCCCCGATCACTCGGTGATACCACATCCATGCCTCGGGATTAATCGGCTCGCCCACCGAGCCCAAAAGCCGCAGCGAAGAAAGATTGTGCTTTTGCACCCAATGATCTCCCCACCGAATAAATGCCCGAATCGCCGTTGGCGCAGTATAGAAAATAGTCACCCGATGCTTAGCGATAATCTGCCAAAATCGGTCAGGCTCAGGTTGATTGGGCGCCCCTTCATACATCAGCGTCGTTGCTCCATTACTCAAAGCCCCATACACCGTATAGCTGTGCCCCGTCACCCAACCGACATCCGCCGTGCACCAAAACAAGTCGGTCTCCTTCAGATCAAATACCAACTTGGTGCTCAAATGAGCCCCCAATAGATAACCCGCCGTCGTATGCAAAATCCCTTTCGGCTTCCCCGTGCTCCCGCTGGTATAGAGAATAAAAAGAGGATGTTCGCTCTCCAACTTTTCTGGCGCGCAGTCAGTAGGCTGGTGCGCCACCAACTCATGCCACCAGCGATCGATTTCATTCAACTTCTCCACCGTCCCAGTCCTCTTGCAAACAATCACCCTCCGCACCTCAGGACAGGCCACCACCGCCTGATCAACATTCGGCTTGAGCTGCACCACTTGCCCACGCCGATAACCACCATCGGCCGTAATCACCAAGGTCGCTCCACAATCG